>JAQGIF010000047.1 GCA_028291345.1 Rhodospirillales bacterium
CCGCGCGCCCCTAAACGCTCTAGTGTCATCAACCAGAAGTGTATTATCTCATGATTCGAGTTCTGCCGCGGCATTATAGACACAGAATCGCTCGATTCATTGGAAACAACGAAGCTACTTGGAGGCACGCCTTAATTATTTGTCGGTGACAGGGGCGAAGAAGCGCTCGACCTGATTGAGCTAGGTGGAGCTGGGCTGGCGGGGTCAGGTAAAGCCCCACGACATCGCGCATCTCGGCGAAAAATCCAATTCGATGGAGAGTTTGAAACTCTCCATGCGACGCGGTTGGACCCGAAGACCGGCAACCACGTCTTCAGTTCACTGGCCTGGTCCAAGGCGGCCCGCTGGGACAATCGAAATCTGGACGGTGTTCCCCCTTGAGCTTCGGGCCGTCAAGCAAGGATGCAGCCTGTCCGCGTAGCAGCCGCTCCTAGGCGACTTAGCCTATTGGCACAGTTATGGGTCAGCGCTGACCTACAAAACCTCCTTTTCCAATATCCGAGCTGTCGGCGCAGCGATGAGCTCGCCCGTCTGGCGTCTCCCATCTGCTCGCGTCGTTCCCTTTCGGGCAGTGAAACCGACAGGCCTGTCCGTTGCGCTGCCTCGTAATTACCTCCCTGCTGGTGCCGGCAAGGTAGCCCTCGCCTGTCGTAGCGACGTGCCGGCAATATGAAATACACAAAGAAATAATAAAATTGTTCATGCAAAATAACCCAGTAATATCAATAATATTAACTTTAGATTAAAAAATAATATTCGTAAAAAATGTCGGTTTAGTAGAAATACCTATTGTTTTTGATATTGGTCGGCGCGTATCTACCTACGTACTGCATGCCCATAGACCGCATGTGCGTAGGTAGATTCCGTAATCCTACGTAGGGCCAACCTGTTTCGAGGGACAATCCATGACAATCGGCGACGTCATCAACACCTCCACGCTGAAGCTTACTTTCGACGATGAGTTCAATAGCTTCAGCGCTTCACCAGATGGTTCGACGGGGTTGTGGCGAACGACTGCGGGCAATGGCAACCGTACTCTCGGCAGCAATGGCGAGCAGGAATTCTATTCAGACAGTTCAGTGGGGGTGAACCCGTTTAGCATCCAGAACGGCGTACTCGACATTCGTGCTGCGCCGGGCAGCAACCCACTAGGTCTGGCCTATAATTCCGGCTCGATTACGACCCAAAACTCATTCAACCAGCTGTACGGCTATTTTGAGATCGATGCCAAAATGCCGGCGGGGCAGGGGCTGTGGCCGGCCTTTTGGCTGCTGCCGGCCAGCGGTGCTTGGCCCCCGGAGCTGGATACATTTGAAGTGCTCGGGAACGATCCGACTACGTTGTATTTTTCAACCCATTCGTCGGTTCAGGCCACTCAGGGCACCACTCTGAACGTGGCCGATGTTTCGGCTGGCTTCAATCAATATGGCGTGATGTGGGGTCCGTCGACCGTCGATTTATATATCAACCACGTCGAAGTCGCCTCCATGCCGACCCCCGCCGACATGAATGTGCCGATGTATATGCTGGCTAATCTAGCCGTCGGCGGCTATTGGCCCGGCAATCCGAACAGCAGCACCGTGTTTCCGGCCGACATGCTGATAAATTACGTCCACGCCTACGCGTATCCTGGGACCACCGGCGGTACCGTGTACAACAACCTCCCGGGCGCGAACATTGGTCCGGCGGCGCTTCCGCCAGTGATCTCCGCACCTGCGAATCTCCCTGCCACCAACGGCATCGCGGCCGCCCTGGCCGGTGTTTCGGTTGCCGCCAACTGGCCGGGCGGCAGTTTCACGGTGGTGATCAGCGACAACACCGGCCTGTTGAATACCACCGACACCGCCAACGTCTTCACATCCGGCGAGGGCACAAATACGGTTACCCTTAACGGCAATCTTTCAGCGATCAACAGCGCCCTTGCGACTTTGACCTATAAGGGGGCTTCGCCAGGGACCGAGTGGGTTTGGATCGCGGCCACGGATCCGCAGGGCCAGCAGAGCCAAACCTCGGTAGTTGTTACCGATACCGCACCGGGAACCACTCCGCCGGTTGTTATCCCTCCTCCGCCTTCAGGCCACCCTCCCGTAGTGACTCCGACAAACCCGCCGGTTGTGACGACGCCGGCAGGCATGACCCTGGCGGCTGGCGCCACCCAGGCGCTGGCCGGCATCAGCGTGGCGAGCGGGCAGACGAGCGGTAATTTGTCGGTCACGATCAGCGATAGTACCGGCCTGCTGAAGACCACGGCCGTCGCCGGGGTGACGGAACGGGGCGAGGGATCGACGGCGTTGACGTTGACCGGCTCGCTCACCGCCATCAATGCTGAACTTGCGAGCCTGACCTACCAGGCCGGTACAGCGGTAGGTGCAGATTGGCTTTGGGTATCGGCCAACGATTCAAATGGCAAACAGGGCGTCAGCCACGAGGTTGTGACGGTGGCACCTAGCGGTCAGCATACCCTGACCGCGGGAGTTGGCACTTATACGGTTGCCGCAAACGCTCCCGGTGTCACGTTGGTCGCGGGCAGCGGGACGGACACCTTGTCGGCTTCCAATATCAGCGGCACGGATTTCTACCAGTTTGGAGCCGGCGCAGGTACGACAACCATCCTCAATGGAGTTTCGAGCAATTCGGGTCCGAGTAACGAACTCAACTTCGGCAGCGGGCTTTCCAGTCAAGATCTTTGGTTGGTTCAGTCGGGTAATGACCTCAAAATCGATTTGATGGGGACGCATAGTAGCGTCACGATATCGGGTTGGTTCTCCGGTTCCAGTTATAAGCAGCTCGGGGAGATTACCGCGGCAGGTCTGAAGCTGGATGCGGCGGTTTCTCAGCTGGTCCAAGCTATGAACAGCTATTCGGCCAACCATCCGGGATTTGAGCTGACGGCGGTCCCCACATCTCCCAGCGATCCGGCTTTACAAAGTGCGATCGCTTCCGCGTGGCATCACTGAAATGTTGACCGAACCCACACCTCGCGTCGATGCCGATGCGCTCGACCCTAACCTCGTCGCTCTGTGCCTTATCGCTCGATATCTGGGCGTGCCAGCCGATCCGGGGGAAATTTCGCGGCGATACGCTTTGGGCGGCGCGCCGTTAACGGGTGACGGATCGGTTCGGATCGCCCGCAGGCTCGGGCTGAAGGCGAGGGTCGCTGAGACGGGCTGGGATCGCCTCGCCAAAACGCCAATGCCGGCCATTGCGCCGACCAAGGACGGCTCATTCCTGGTCGCGGCACGTTGGGTCGATGGCAAGCTTCTGGTGCAACATCCCGGCGAGGCTCGCCCGCGCCTGATGGAGCGGGCGGAGTTTGAAGCTGACTGGTCGGGGGCCTTGATCCTCGTCGGCCGCCGCATAGGGGCCGGCGGCACCGCCCGAACCTTCAATCTCGGCTGGTTTTTATCGGCTCTGCATCGCTATCGCCGCGTCATGGGCGAAGTGCTGGTTGCCTCGTTTTTTCTGCAATTGATCGGGTTGATATCCCCACTGTTCTTCCAAGTCGTCGTCGACAAGGTGCTGGTCCATCGCGGCCTGTCCACACTCGATGTGCTGATGATTGGGCTCGCCATCATCTCGTTCTTTGAGGTGGGGCTGGGGGCGCTTCGGACTTATGTATTTAGCCATACGACCAATCGAATCGATGTCGAACTTGGTGCGCGCGTGTTTGACCATCTGCTCGCGCTGCCGATCAGCTATTTTACCAGTCGGCGGGTCGGCGACAGCGTCGCGCGGGTGCGCGAACTGGAGACGATCCGCAATTTCATTACCGGTTCAGCGCTGACGCTGACGATCGACCTGTTTTTCACCGTCGTCTTTTTCGCCGTGATGTTCCTCTATAGTACCACCCTGACCTGGGTCGTGGTCGGCTCGCTGCCACTCTATGCCGTCATCAGCTTGGTGGTAACGCCGATTTTCCGCCGCCGGCTCGATGAGAAATTCGCCCGGGGCGCCGAAAATCAGGCCTTTCTGGTCGAGACGATTAGTGGCGCGGAGACGCTGAAATCCATGGCCGTCGAGCCGCAAATGCAGCTCCGCTGGGAGGAGCAGCTGGCCGGCTATGTCCGCGCCAGCTTCCATACCCAAACCCTGGGCAATATCGCCAGCCAGTCGGTACAATTCGTCAACAAGGCGACGATCGTGCTGACACTCTATCTCGGCGCCAAGGCGGTGATCGACGGGAACCTGACGGTCGGCGAACTGGTCGCCTTCAATATGCTGGCGTCCCGCGTGGCCTCACCGGTGCTGCGCATCGCCCAACTGTGGCAGGATTTCCAGCAGACGCGGATCTCGGTCGAGCGGCTGGGTGACATCTTGAACGCCCCACGCGAACTGGCACAGCGCAGCGTCGCCTCGCTGCCGCCGGTCAAGGGGGCGATTCGTTTCGAACACGTCACTTTCCGTTACCGGCCGGACGGGCCGGCGGTGCTGTCCGACGTCTCCCTGGACGTCTCGCCCGGCCAGGTGATTGGCATTGTCGGGCCGTCGGGCTCCGGCAAGTCGACTTTGGCCAAGCTCGTTCAGCGGCTTTACACGCCTGAGACCGGTCAGGTTTTTATCGACGGCGTCGATCTGGCGATGGTCGATACCGCCTGGCTCAGGCGCCAGACCGGTGTGGTGCTCCAAGAGAGCGTATTATTCAACCGAACGGTGCGGGAGAATATTGCACTGGCCGATCCCGCCATGCCGATGGAGCAGGTGATTCAGGCAGCTGAGCTGGCCGGCGCACACGAATTCATCCTGGAGCTGCCGCACGCCTATGATACCGTGATCGGCGAGCGCGGCGCATCGCTGTCGGGCGGTCAACGCCAGCGCATCGCCATCGCTCGGGCCTTGATCACCAACCCGCGTATTCTAATCTTCGACGAAGCGACCAGTGCGCTCGATTATGAGAGCGAACGGATCATCCAGGAGAATATGCGCCGCATCGCCTCCGGCCGCACCGTGCTTGTCATCGCCCATCGCCTATCCACGATCCGCCGCGCCGATCGCATTATCACGATCGAGCGCGGCCGCGTGGTCGAGGACGGCAGCCATGACGAGCTCATGCGACGGGCTGGTCGCTATGCCCAACTTCATCGCCTTCAGGCGGGGATCACAGATGTCATATGAAGCGACAGCCAAGCTGATCCCGTTCCCGCGCAAGCGCGCCGAGCATCGCCGCGCGGCCGAGCTGGAGTTCCTGCCGGCGGCGCTCGAGATCATCGAAACCCCGGCTTCGCCATTGGGGCGGGTCACGATGTGGGTGATCGTCGCCCTGGTGATGATCGTTGTCACCTGGGCATGCCTGGGCAAGGTTGATATCATCGCCACCGCGACCGGCAAACTCATCCCGTCGGGCCAGGTTAAGCTGATCCAGCCGCTTGAGATCGGTATGGTCAAGGCGATCCATGTTACCGACGGCGACCATGTCAGCATTGGGGACCTGCTGATCGAGCTCGACCCCACCACGGACGCTGCGGACCAGGTGCGGATTACCCGCGATCTTGCTCAGGCCGATAGCGACGCGGCGCGGCTCTCCGCCATGCTGACAGGCGATATAAACAGCTTCGTGCCACCTGCCGGCGCCGATCCGGCGATCGTCGAGGCGTCGCGAAGGCAACTGGACGCCGAACTGGCGCAGCATCGCGCCAAGCTCGACGGGCTTGACCGCCAGGTGGAGGCAAAGATTGCCGAACGCGACGGGGCCGAGGCGGCCATTGCCAAGGTGGCAGCCTCGCTGCCGATCGCCGAGCAGCGCGCCCAGATTTATCGGAAACTGCGTGAGAACGAATATAGCTCCAAAGTCGCGGCACTTGAGGTCGAACGGCAGCTGGTCGATGCCCAGCACGATCGCTCCGTCGCGGCGCATCAGCTAGAGGGAGCCGAGGCCGGTATCGCCGCGCTGCGTCAACAACGCCAGGAGACCGATGCCGATTTCCACCGCCAGGCGCTCGAGGAGCTGTCCAAGGCCAGGCAGAAGGCGGCCGAGGCAGAGCAGGAACGGGTTAAAGCCGTGCGGAAGACCGGTCTACAGACTTTGCGTGCGCCGGTTAGTGGGACAGTCGAACAATTATCGATCCACACCATCGGCGGGGTGGTGACGCCGGCCCAGGCGCTGATGGTGCTGGTGCCCGACGGCGCGCGGATGGAGGTCGAGGCGATGCTGCCCAATCGCGAGGTTGGCTTCGTCCATCCCGGACAGCCAGCAGAGGTCAAAATTGAGGCCTTTACCTATACACGCTATGGGCTGCTGCACGGGAATGTCGACGGCGTCAGCCGGGACGCGCTGCGAACGACCTCGCGCGACCTGCAGGACAATCAAGGAAAGCTGGCCTCTACCGACGGGAGTTCGGAAAGCAATGGCGATCGCCAGGAATCCGCCTATGTCGCTCGGGTCTCGCTGACCCAGACCGACATCAACACCGAGCAGGGTCGAATGCCACTGGAACCAGGCATGGCGGTCGCCGTCGAGATCAAGACCGGCCAACGCCGGGTTATCGAATATCTCCTCTCACCGCTCTTGCGGTACCGGCACGAGGGGCTGAGAGAGCGATGAGCGGCTGTCAGGGCCTACCCGACTAGGGTTGGCGATCTGTTTGCAGTCGCGCAGTCTTGCGGCGAAAATTCTATGCAACCCAGGCCATATGTAGCCGTTTGAACCCTAAGGCTCGCGCTCAGCCGTTGATACTGGCGCGGTCAATTAATAGGGGGTTAACTTTGGCGAAATATTCGGGCCACGAAATCGGGAACTGCGTTTCTAATACGGCGACAATCCATGCTTCCGATACCGAAAGTCTGCGCGAAACAAAGCGAATGGTAGATCGGTTGACCGATGTGGCCAGGGCGTCGGCGCTCCAAAGCTGGCGAACCGGAATTAAGACAGGTACTACCTGACAACCGTGCCGCTGCAGTGTGAGTCTTACCGGATCGGGCCCATAAGCCGGGCGGAATGCGCGACAAGAGCCGGGTGTCAGACACGAATACAGCATAATCGATGGTGATGGGGTTAAGCTGAACTTTGACGATTTAGATTGTCCGTGCCGTTCTTTAAATTCCCGTTCAGCGAGCGACTAAGCGTTTCAGGCCTGCGGCCGAGCCGCCCTCCTATTCAGCGGGTCGTTGTGTAATCTGAAACTCTCCGGTCGCCGCGCGTCGCTCCAAGGCTGCGGTCATGGGCCTAAGTAGATTCCGAGGGTTCAAATTGGGAAGCCATTAGCTACACTTCATCCGTTGGTTTTCCCTACGCCCCTCAAAATTGGGCTGTTGGCTTCGAGCATCGCCGCTCTTCAACGGAACAGGTGCCCAAATGTCATATGACGAAGATGTGCGCGACCTCCTTGAGGCCATCGAAAGTATATCGGGATTTCGCAATCGGGGAGCGCGGCTGGGCGGCCAGGATATCAAGACAAAGCCCGATCTTGTATGCGGCACTACTGTGGCCAGCGCTGTTCCTGACCTTGGGCATCTTGTCGATGACGCAATATCTGCTGCCCTCCAAAACTAGCTAAACCTCTTTGACGCTGGTGCTGCCGGAGGGTCGACACAGGCCTGGAGGGCTTGGCGGTATCCATTCACGGAGAATCCCGCCGGCGGCCGCCGGCGAACTTCGATATGGCAAAGTTATCGCGCCAAAGGTGCAACAGGCGGCTACGCGGTAGCGAAGACGTTCGGTTCCTCTGCGATCGTCGGCACCGGGAACTTTAGCATCCACGCCGTGCCATGATCTGAAGAAACCTTCGCCGAGCCCTCGATCTGTTCCATCAGCCGCTTCACCAATCCAAGACCCCGCCGCTTGCTGTTTCCGTTTGGAATGAAGCCCAGGCCGTCATCGACGAAATTGATCGTGGCTTCAGAGCCTGACTTTGCCACGTTTAATGACACGTTGATGGTTCCCGTGTCGTGCGGGAACGCGTGAAGATAGCTGTTCGAGATCAGTTCCGCGACGACAAGGCCCAAGGCGGTCGCGGTGTCCAGATCGAGCATGAGCGAATGTCTGTGATAGATGAGGTCTATATTGCGGTGTTGTGGATTCTCCATGTCCTTGAAGGCGTCGCAAAGCGAGGAGAGATAGCCGCCGAAGTCGATTGTCCGTGTCAGCCCGGCGCCCAGAAGATGGTCGTAAACCTTGGCTAAGGTCATGACGCGTCGCGCAATTGCTCCGAAAGCCTCTGCTCCGGAGCCTTCGTCGGGAGACTCGATTTGCTTGTTCAGCATCCCGTAAACAAGCTGGAGGTTGTTGCGGACACGGTGCTGAAGCTCTTGGGCCAAGACACCTTTTTCGGACAGAAGCCGGGTCTGCGCCGCAAGAAGCCGATCCCTATCTTCGACCATGTCTTTCATCTGGTCGAGCGCGGCCTGGATAATGCTGTTGCGCTTTGACGTGGCGACCGCTTCCGCCAGAACATTGGCGAAGCCGGTCACGAAATTAACGTCGTGCTCGTCATAGATATGCCGTTTGGGGTTGTCGATTTCCAATACCCCCCATGGTTGACCATCCTTCTTTTTGATCACGACGTCCAATGTCGAGATGATGCCGTGCTCGCCATAGAAAGCAGGCAGCAGGAAACTGGCATCCTTGCTCAAATCCGCGCAGATTACCGGCTCTCCGGTAATGAATGCTCGACCTTGCGGTGAACTCTTATCGGCTCTTGAAACGACGCAGCCGACGACCCCCGGCTTCCATCCGACCCCGGCCTCGACAAGGAGGTCGTCCTCCTCGGCGCGATACCGGCAGACCTTGCAGAAGGGGACCGACAAACTCTCGGCGCAAACGCGGGTGGCCTCGGTCAACACCTTGCCGAGATTACTTTCACCGAGAGCGAAGCTGCCGAATGCCGAAAGCGCCGCCTGCTGTCGAAGAAGCCGCGCAATGTCCGTATCGCGGGTGTCGTGCTTATACTCCGGCTCTTTCGCGGCGCCGTTCGACCGCGGTTTGAGCACTTGAAACCCGCTCGGGAAGGGCAGTGACGCCTTTCCAGTGCTTACGATCTCCTCGACGATCTCCAGGGCGCGAAGAACGTCTTCGGCGCGGTACGGTTTGCCCAGATACGCTTCGCCATCGTCCTTTGTCAGGTCGATCTGCCCTACATTGCCCGTCGCATAGAGGATGCCCAGGCCGCCCGTGCGATCCAGCTGAGCGGCGATTTCCGTGCCGAGGCCGCCCGCGACTAGGCGCAGATCCAAGAGCGCGAGATCGGGCTTGTGGCGCTTACCGAGGGCAACCCCCTCGTCGACAGTGCGCGCGATACCGCACACCTCGTAGCCGCCGTCGATGAGAATCTCTTCGAGCATATCGGCCATCAACAGGTCGTTTTCGGCAATCAAGACTTTGAGCATGTACGGCCCTCAACTTGGCACGCCCCTAGACGTCGCGAGGCGGACCTCACCCTACGTTATAGAACCCCTCAGCAAGCAGAAGAGGTGGAATCTACTCAGGGCGGCGGCGGAAGGGCCTGGAGATGGCTGAGGCTGGCGTCGTCAAGATCCTTGGTTCTGCCGCTTCCAAGCACCTGATCAAATCTGATCATTTGCTCTCAGTCCCTTTCAAGACCACCTAACATCGCGACGTGGCCAGGTTTCGCCTGGGGTTCCACCAGGTGCAGCGATGAGTCTCAAGCAGCCCTGGCGTAGATCTCGTCGAGGGCTTTTTCGTCAGCCCTCCACGATCTCCGTTTGCTTCCACTTGGTCGTAACCGCAGCCGAGCGACACGCTCCGCTTTAGACGCCGAGGCAATCCACTTCCAGACTTTGACATCTGATATCTCGCTCTTGGTTCCTTCACTCTCCGGCGC
>JAQGIF010000072.1 GCA_028291345.1 Rhodospirillales bacterium
GAATTGAAGTATTCGGAAAGCTGTATTCGGAGGCGCTGAATTAGGAATTATGCAGCCTGCCGGCTATGGAGATCACGAATTCGCTTAGGTCGACCGGTCCAAAAACGCTTTCCAATACATCTATTGCAGTTGCTGAAGTGATTTTGGCGGCCGTTATGTCGGGAAGAGGTCGTTCAGCAAAGTGTAGGCCGCCTAACGTTATGACTCGCTGGATTGGCGATGATTGCGGCGAAATTCCGTGCCCGACATAAGGCGATGATCTTGGCGAACGTATAAACCAGTTCCGCCGGCGGGTTTGGGTTCCGCCTCATTGCAATACAGCTGGTTCCAAATCTTATCGCTCGATACGTCTACCCGTCCAACCAAGAGTTTTACGGAATTCTGAGCGGCAACATCGATTGCATCCAGTGCATAGTCTTCAGCGATCCGCTGATTTTTTCGTCTGGGCCACAACTGTTGGGCATCGTAGCAAGCAGCCCTTGTTGCGAGCGCACTGTTGCTCGGAGAAATCGCAAAGGCGCGGAAAAAAATGCCAGTGGCGCGCGACGCGTCGGAATTCGTCGCCACGTTTGAAATCCAATTGCCCGAGCGGGTGGTTCGCGGATAGAGTATCGGCAGTCGATGCGACGGTGCCCCTACCCCGCCAGCTTCGCCTTCAGCGCCTGGTTGACCATCGCCGGATTGGCCTTGCCGCCGCTTTCCTTCATCACTTGGCCGACGAAGAACCCGAACAATTTATCCTTGCCGGCGCGATATTCAGCCAGCTTGTCCTGGTTCTTGGCGATCACGGCATCGATCACGACGTCGATGGCGCCGGTGTCGGTCACCTGGCGCAGGCCTTTTTCCTCGACGATTGCCGCGGCGCCTTTGCCGGTGGCGAACATCTCGGCGAACACGTCCTTGGCGATACGGCCCGAGATGGTGTTGTCGGCCAGAAGGTCGATCAACTCGCCCAAGTTATCGGCGGAAATTGGGGATGCATCAATATCATGACCACCTTTGTTGAGGCCGCCTAGTAATTCGGTGATCAGCCAGTTTGCGGCAACCTTGGGGTCGCGCTTGCCGGCCAACACGCGTTCGTAGAACTCGGCGCGGGTCTGCTCGGCAACCAGCACGCCGGCGTCGTAAGGCGACAGGCCATAGACGCTGATGAAGCGCTTCTTCTTGGCGTCGGGCAATTCCGGCAGGCTGTGCCTCACCCGCTCGATCATCGCCTCGTCCAGTTCGAGTGGCAGCAAATCCGGATCGGGAAAATAGCGGTAATCAAACGCCTCTTCCTTGCTGCGCATCGAGCGGGTCACGTGCTGGCGGGTATCCCACTGGCGGGTTTCCTGGGCGATCTTGCCCCCCTCCTCCAACACATCCACCTGACGGCGGGCCTCATATTCGATCGCGGCTTGGATATAGCGAACCGAATTGACGTTCTTGATCTCGCAGCGCGTGCCGAACGGCTCGCCCGGCCGGCGCATCGACAGATTGACGTCGCAGCGCATGCTGCCCTCGTCCATATTGCCGTCGCAGGTGCCGAGATAGCGCAGGATCGTGCGTAGCTTGCGCACGTAAGCCGCCGCCTCGTCGGCCGAGCGCATATCCGGCTCGGACACGATCTCCATCAGCGCCTGACCTGAACGATTCAGGTCGACGAAGGTCTTGCTGGCATGCTGGTCGTGCAGCGACTTGCCTGCATCCTGCTCCAGATGCAGCCGGGTTACGCCTATCGCCTTGACCGTGCCATCCGGTAGGTCGATCTCGATCTCACCCTTGCCGACGATCGGATGGGCGTACTGCGAAATCTGATAGCCCTGCGGCAGGTCGGGGTAGAAATAATTCTTCCGCTCGAACACCGACAGGCGGTTGATCTCCGCGCCCAGCCCCAGGCCGGTCTTGATCGCCTGTTCGACGCAATAGTCGTTCAGCACCGGCAGCATGCCGGGCATCGCGGCGTCGACCAGGTTGACCTGGGTGTTCGGCTCGCCGCCGAACGTAATCGGCGCGCCTGAGAAGAGCTTGCTGTTGGCAGTGACCTGAGCATGAACCTCAAGCCCAATCACCATCTCCCACGTGCCGGTAGAACCCTCGATTATTCCGCTCATATCAGACCGCCATGATCTGCGGCACAGCCGTGAAGACCGCCGCCTTTTCCAGCGCCGCCGCGCCGGCGAATACCGTCTCTTCGTCGAACGGACGGCCGATGAGCTGAAGCCCGAGCGGCAGACCGCTCGAATCCAGCCCCGCCGGCACCGAAATGCCCGGCAAACCGGCCAGCGAGGCCGGAACGGTGAATACGTCGTTTAGATACATAGCGATTGGATCGTCGGTTTTCTCGCCCAGCGCGAAGGCTGCGGACGGCGCGGTCGGGGTCAGGATCAGGTCGCAGCTCTTGAACGCATTCGAGAAGTCGCGTGCGATCAGCGCCCGCACCTTCTGTGCCTTGATGTAATAGGCGTCGAAATAGCCTGCCGACAGCACATAGGTGCCGATCAGGATGCGGCGCTTGACCTCCGCGCCGAAACCCTGGGCGCGGGTGGCTTCGTATTGCTCCGTCAGATCCTTGCCTGGCACGCGCAGGCCGTAGCGCACGCCGTCATAGCGCGCGAGGTTAGATGAGCATTCGGCTGGGGCGACGATGTAATAGGTCGCCAGCGCATAGCGCGTGTGCGGTAGGCTGATCTCGACGATCTCGGCTCCGGCATCGCGGAACCAGGCCTCGCCATCGCGCCAGAGCTTGTCGATCTCGCCCGACATGCCATCGACCCGATATTCCTTGGGAATGCCGATCCTCAGCCCCTTGACCGAGCGCCCCAGAGCAGCGCGGTAGTCCGGCACTGGCAGGTCGATGCTGGTCGAATCCTGCGGGTCGTAACCGGCCATAGAACCCAGCATGATCGCAGTATCCTCGACCGTGCGGGCAAACGCCCCGGCCTGGTCCAGCGACGAGGCGAAAGCAATGGTTCCCCAGCGTGAGCAACGGCCATAGGTCGGCTTGATGCCCACGATACCGCAGAAAGCCGCCGGCTGGCGGATCGAGCCCCCGGTGTCGGTGCCGGTGGCGCCCGGCGCCAGACGCGCCGCAACCGCCGCCGCCGAGCCGCCGGATGAGCCGCCGGGCACGAGAGGGCGATTGTCGCCCTGCCGCCGCCACGGACTTTCGACCGGGCCGTAGGCGCTAGTTATGTTCGACGAACCCATCGCAAATTCGTCGAGGTTGGCCTTGCCCAGCATCACCGCCCCGTCGCGCCACAGATTGGCAGTGACGGTCGATTCGTATGGCGGTACGAAGCCTTCGAGGATTTTACTGCCGGCTGTCGTCTGCACGCCCTTGGTGCAGAACAGATCCTTGATCGCCAGCGGTACGCCTTCCAGCACGCCACGCTCGCCTTTTCCATGACGGGCATCGACAGCGCGTGCCTGGTCCATCGCCAGTTCCGGCGTTTCGACGATGAAGGCGTTCAGCGCCCGCGCCCCTTCTATGGCGCGGACATGCGCCTCCGTCAGCTCCGCCGAGCTGATCTCGCCGCTTTCCAGCTTTTTGACCGATTCGGCGATGGTGAGATGGGTGAGACTCATCGTGCTTACTCGACCACTTTCGGAACCGTGAAAAAACCGGCCGTTGCCTCGGGCGCATTCGCTAGCACCTCGTCGCGCGTAACGTTGAGGGTTACGATATCCGATCGCGTCTTGAGGCGTGCGCCGACGACGCTGGTGAGCGGCTCGACACCCTCGGTGTCGACCGTTTGCAGCTCATCGACCCAGTCCATAACCTGGCTGAGTTCGGCCGCAAGGTGGTTTTTTTCATCGTCGGTCAAGCGGATGCGGGCAAGCCGCGCGATCCGGGCAACCGCTGCAGCATCGAGCGACATCTGTAGCGCCTAGTTCTTTTGCATAAGAGCGGTTAGGTATCATCGGCTATGGCTATCCGCAACCCGCAGGCGCTCAAAGCGCTCCTCCCCCCCGGTCGACGCCTGCTCGGACTCGATCTGGGCGAAAAAACGATCGGGGTCGCGATTTCCGATCCCGGCCTCACCGTCGCGTCGCCGATCGACACGGTTCGCCGGATCAAATTCACCGAAGACGTGAAGCAGCTCGTTAAGATGATTCAGGGCCGCGAAGTCGGCGGCATCATAGTCGGACTGCCGATCAATATGGACGGCACGCAGGGGCCGCGCTGCATGTCGGTCCGCCATTTCGCCGAGAATCTGATCGGGCGGAGCGACCTGTGGGGTGCCGAACCTGAAATCGCCTTTTGGGACGAGCGCCTCTCGACCGTCGTGGTCCAGCGGCTGCTGATCGATGAGGTCGATATGCGGCGCAATAAGCGCGCCGAGGCGGTGGACAAGATGGCCGCCGCCTATATTCTACAGGGAGCGCTCGACGCGCTCGCCAAAATACCAGATCCAGCCTGAGGGCCAGTGCAGCCTAACCCGCCAACAATCAATTCCGGAGGAAGCGCTATGGATATCTATGAAGATCACACCAAAAGCCTGACCGATTCAGTTCGGATGAGCCGCCGCGGCTTTGCCGTTACCAGCCTGGCCGCCGGCTTCGCCGCCGCCGTCAGCCCGGTCGCGAAAGCCACCATCACCACCGACGCCGAGGGCCTGACGGCCGGCGAAGTCAAGATTCCGGTTAAGGATGGCACCATCCCAGGCTATCGCGCCATGCCGGCCAAGGGATCTCACTTCCCGACGATCCTGGTGATCCAGGAGGTGTTCGGCGTGCATGAGCATATCAGGGATCTGTGCCGCCGCCTGGCCAAGCTCGGCTATTACGCCGTTGCCCCCGAGCTTTACGCCCGCCAGGGCGACGTCTCGAAGCTGACCGACATCAACGACATTATCAAGATCGTTGCGACCGTGCCGAACGATCAGGTGATGAGCGACCTCGATGCCACCGTCGCCTTCGCCAAGTCTGAGGGCGCGAACACCGACAAGCTCGGCGTCACCGGGTTTTGCTGGGGCGGCGGCAAGACCTGGCTCTACGTCGCCCACAATCCGAAGGTGAAGGCCGGCGTGGCCTGGTACGGCCCGCTGGTGGCAAGCCCCGGCATGGGTGGCGGCACCGCGCCGATCGATGTCGCCGCCGACATCAAGGGCCGCGTGCTAGGCCTTTATGGCGGCCTGGACACCGGAATCACCGCGGAGAACCGCACCCAGATGCTCGCAGCCTTGAAAGCCGCGGGCGACACCAAGAGCACCATCAAGGTCTTCGCCGACGCCCAGCACGGCTTCAACGCCGACTATCGCCCCAGCTACAACGAAGCCGCCGCGAAGGCTGGCTGGGCCGAGATGCTGGCTTGGTTCAAAGCGCATGGCGTCGCTTGAGCAGGGCCACCAGTATAACCGAAGCCCCCCTGCCCGACGGCCTTGTCTGGACCAAGCGCCACATATTGGGCATCGAAGGGTGGAGTGCGGCGGAGATCACCGCCGTGCTCGATCTCGCCGACCTTTATGTCGAGCAGAATCGCCGGGCGGATAAGCGAAGCACCGAACTACGCGGCCGCACCGTCATGAATCTGTTCTTCGAAGATTCGACCCGCACCAAAACCTCGTTCGAGCTGGCCGGAAAAAGGCTGGGCGGCGACGTGCTCAGCATGTCGGTCGGCACCAGTTCGGTGAAAAAGGGCGAGACACTGCTCGACACGGCGATGACCCTCAACGCCATGAAGCCCGACTTCCTGGTCGTGCGTCACGCCCAATCCGGCGCGCCGAAGCTGCTGGCCGACAAGGTCAACTGCTCGGTGATCAATGCCGGTGACGGCATGCATGAGCATCCAACCCAGGCCCTGCTCGACGCTCTGTCGATCCGCCGCCGCAAGGGCCGGCTGGAAGGGCTGACCGTCGCGATTTGCGGTGACATCCTGCACAGCAGGGTGGCCCGCTCGAACATCCATCTGCTTGGCACGATGGGCGCGCAGGTCCGGGTCGTCGGCCCACCCACCCTGCTGCCGTCCTCGATCGACCGGATGGGCGTGGATGTCTTCACCGACATGGATCGTGGGTTGAAGGATGTCGATATTGTTATGATGCTGCGGCTGCAGAGCGAGCGGATGAACGGCAAATTCGTGCCCTCGCCGCGCGAATATTTCCGTTTTCATGGCCTGACATTTGGCAGGCTGGCGGTCGCGAAGCCCGACGCGCTGATCATGCATCCCGGACCGATGAATCGCGGCGTCGAGATCGATTCCGAGGTTGCCGATGATATCGGCCGCAGCCTGATCCTGGACCAGGTCGAATTCGGCGTCGCCGTGCGCATGGCCTGCCTGCGCCTGCTCGCCTCCACCCAGCAGGCCGCCTGATGCCGCTTAGTGCCTTTACCAATGCTCGTCTGCTGGACCCTGCAAGCGGCCGCGACGAAATCGGTACGCTGATCGCCGAAGGCGGCAAGATTACCGCCCTTGGCGCAGACATTTCCGTCCCGACAGGCGCTGAAACCATCGATTGCACCGGCCTTTGTCTCGCCCCCGGTCTGGTCGACATGCGCGTCGCGGTAGGCGAACCCGGCGAGGAACAGCGCGAGACCATTCTCTCTGCGAGCCGAGCCGCCGCGGCGGGCGGCATCACCGCCTTCGCAATGCTGCCCAATACGACCCCGGTGATCGACAATATCGCCGGGCTGGAATTCATCGCTCGGCGCGCCCGCGAAGCAAAGCTGGTCAAAATATTCGCTTATGGCGCTGTTACCCATGGGGCGGCGGGGAAAGATCTGGCTGAGATGGGCCTGCTGGCCGAGGCCGGGGCCGTCGCCTTCACCGACGGCGTCAATGCGATCGGCGATGCGTTGACCATGCGGCGCGCCCTCTCCTATGCCCGCGCCTTCGGCAAGGTCATCGTCCAGCATCCGGAGGAACCCAGCCTGGCGGCGGGCGGCCAGATGAACGAAGGCGAAATTTCAACCCGGCTGGGCCTCTCCGGCATTACCCGCGCCGCCGAGATCATCATGCTGGAGCGGGACCTGCGGCTGGTCGCGCTGACCGGCGGGCGTTATCACGCAGCCCATCTCTCGACCGCCGAAGGGGTCGATTTGATCCGCAAGGCCAAGCAGGCCGGATTGCCTGTGACCTGCGACGTCGCGCCGCCCTATTTTGCGCTCAGCGAGGTCGATGTCGGCGAATACCGCACCTTCGCCAAGCTGTCGCCGCCGCTACGCACCGACGGCGACCGCCGCGCGCTGATCGCGGGAATTGCCGACGGAACGGTCGATGCCATTGCCAGCGACCATGCGCCCCAGGACCAGGACGCCAAGCGCGTCCCCTTTGCCGCCGCCGCGCCTGGCGTTGTCGGGCTCGAGACGCTTCTGCCGATCGCGCTGGAACTCCATCATAAAGGGATGATCGGCCTGCTCGACCTGCTGGCCCGCATGACCTTAGCGCCTGCCACCATCCTTGGCCTGCCGCTGGGTACGCTGGCGGTCGGCAAGCCTGCCGATCTGGTCATCTTCGATCTCGACCGCCCCTGGGTTATCGACGCCGATGCGTTCCGCTCGAAATCCAAGAATTCGCCCTTCGATAAGCGTCCGGTCGCCGGCGCCGTGATCATGACGGTGGTTGACGGCCGCATCGTTCACGAAAGTTAAGAAACATGCCGCAAGCGATTGAATTCTTTTTCGATTTTTCGTCGCCTTACGGCTACATCGCAAGTCGCCTGATCGACGATCTGGCAGCGCGGCATGGGCGCGAGGTGATCTGGAAGCCGATCCTGCTGGGCGCGATCTTCAAGCTGACCGGCATGGCGCCGCTCACCACCATCCCGCTCAAGGGCAATTATGTGCAGCGTGACTTTCCGCGTACCGCGCGTTTCCATGGCATCCCCTTCGCCATGCCGACGCCCTTTCCCTTCTCCGGTGTACAAGCCAATCGCGCCTTCTATTGGCTGGACAGCACCGATCCCGCCGCCGCCCACGGCCTCGCCCATGCTCTCTATGACGCGGCTTTTTCCGGCCATGACATCAGCAGAGCCGAGGCAGTGGTCGAGATCGCCGCGATACGCGGCATCGACCGCGCAGCGGTGTCGGCCGGAATGGCCTCGCCGGAGGCCAAGGACCGCACCCGCACGGAAAACGACGCGGCCGCTGCGCGCAACGTTTTCGGATCGCCCTATATCATCGTCGATGGCGAGCCATTCTGGGGTTCGGACCGGCTGGATCACATCGAGAAATGGCTGGAGACCGGCGGTTGGTAGACGGGAGCGCCCCTCTCTTCCTCGCATTCGTCGGCAGCTATCTGCTCGGTTCCATTCCGTTCGGACTCCTTCTGACCCGACTCGCCGGTCTGGGCGACATCCGCAAGATCGGCTCCGGCAATATCGGCGCGACCAACGTGCTGCGGACCGGAAACAAGCCGCTGGCGCTGGTCGTCCTGCTGCTCGATTCGGGAAAGGGCGCCGTCGCCGTGCTGCTGGCTGGTGCTGCGATGGATGAGCACGCCGGACTGGCGGCCGGATTTGGCGCGGTGCTGGGGCACCTGTTCCCGGTCTGGCTCGGCTTCAAGGGCGGCAAGGGTGTAGCCACCACTATCGGAACATTGCTGGCGCTGGCCTGGCCTGTCGGACTGATCGCCTGCGGCCTTTGGCTGCTGACCGCGCTTATCTTCCGGATGTCGTCGGCAGCAGCTCTGACAGCGATCGCAGCGACGCCCATCGCCGCGTACTTCCTGGGCAGCATAACATTGGCGATCAGCGCCTTGCTGCTGGCTGCACTGGTCTGGTTCAAGCACGCCGCCAATATCGGCCGCCTACTTAGCGGTACCGAACCCCGCATCTCGCTGGGCGGCAAGGCCAAGTGACCATCGCCATTCGAAGCGTCCTGTCGGGGAATGACCGGATCGACGGGCTACGCCTAAGCCGAACCGCCCAGATCGGCTCGATCACATTTTTCGCATTGTTGTCCCGATTCGGCAGCGCGACGGCTGCGATCGAGGAATTGCCTCGGCTGGCGGCGCCCCGGGCGCGCGAAACCCGTATCGGTACCGTGGGCCGCCGAAATCAAACACGAAGTCGATCGCGCCGCCTGTCATCACGGTCAGGCGTGATGTGTCGTTGTTCAGGGGCGCGTCGGCCGCCATCGCCAGCGCGCGCAACGCATCGCTGAACGGCAAGGCGATCGCGGCGAATGGCCTACGACCTTGACGAGGCAGGGTTTGTGGCCGTCTCCGGCCTGGCGCGCCGGAGCGATACAGAAGCGCATAAGGCAGCCCTGGCATACGGCACGATCGCGGTCGTGGCGGGCGGCACCGATATCGTGTACCTGCCCGAAAACGCCACGCTACAATCGGCCATCTTCAACCGCGGCGGGATCGTCAGCGAAGCGCCGCTCGGCACCGAGTCGTTGACGGCATTTCCCGCGTCGCAACCGCATCATCTCCGGAATCGCACCGGGCGTGATCGTCGTCGACGCCCCGCGCAATGGGGGCGCTGATCACCGTGCGAGTGGCGCGAGAACAAGGTTGTGAGGTGTTCGCGGTACCGTCTTGCGGGTCCAGGCGTCCGGCCAAACCTTCGGTTTGAAATCGTCTACGCCAGCGATGGCTGAGCTTCCATTATCCCCGCCCGGCGACGAACAGGAAATCAATATTGCCCGCCGAGTGATCCTAGAGACGCTGAGTCACGTACCCGTTGCGGTTGACGAATTGGCACGGGACTGCCAAGTGTCACTGCCGGTCGTACTGACTATTTTGCTGGAACTTGAGCCGGCGGGACGGTTAGAACGTCAATCAAGGCAGTGGGTCAGCCTTGTGATCTGAATGAAGAAACTGTCAGCAAGCCTTTGAAAAGATAGGATCTCCCAATTCCACATAACGTCGTCATCGTCGAATCGCCCGCTAAGGCCAAGACGATCAACAAATATCTCGGAGATCATTACACGGTGGTCGCCAGCTATGGCCACGTGCGCGATCTGCCGTCCAAAGATGGATCGGTAAGGCCGGATCAGGACTTCGCGATGGAGTGGGAAATCGGCGACCGCTCCGCCAAACCCCTCGATGCGATCGCCAAGGCGCTCAAGGGCGCTGATCATGTCATCCTCGCCACCGACCCGGATCGCGAGGGCGAGGCGATTTCCTGGCATGTGCTGGAATTGCTGAACGAACGCAAACTGATCGGCAGCCGCGATGTCAGCCGGGTCACCTTCAACGAGATCACCAAAAATGCCATCCAGGAGGCGTTCAGCCACCCTCGCGCCATCAACCAGGAGCTGGTCGAGGCCTATCTGGCCCGCCGCGCCCTCGACTACCTAGTCGGCTTTACCCTCTCGCCCGTGCTGTGGCGCAAGCTGCCCGGCTCGCGTTCGGCGGGCCGTGTTCAATCGGTGGCACTGCGCCTGATCTGCGAGCGCGAAGACGAAATCGAGATCTTCAAGCCTGAGGAATATTGGACTGTCGCCGCCTTGATGGCGACTGCCGACGGCCAGACCTTCCCGGCCCGGCTACATGCGCTCGACGGCAAGACGCTCGGCAAATTCGCTTTGCCGAACGAGAGCGCGGCCAGCGCCGCCGTCGCCCGCATCGAGGCCGGGGCCTTCTCCGTCGCATCGGTGGAGCGCCGGCAGGTCCGCCGCAACCCCGCCCCGCCTTTCATCACCTCGACTTTGCAGCAAGAAGCCTCGCGCAAGCTGGGCTTCAGCGCGACAAAGACAATGCGGACTGCGCAACAACTCTATGAAGGTGTCGATATCGGCGGTGAAACCGTTGGTTTGATTACCTATATGCGAACCGACGGTATCCAGCTCGGCCAGGAGGCGACACAGCAGACCCGCGCCCTCATCAGTTCCGGCTATGGCGACAAATATATGCCGGCCACGCCGCGCATCTATAAAAGCACCGCCAAAAACGCCCAGGAAGCGCACGAGGCGATCCGCCCGACAGACCTGTTCCGCCGCCCCGACGAGCTGGGCCGCCATCTCGATCGCGACCAACAGCGCCTGTATGAACTGATCTGGAAACGCACAGTCGCTTCGCAGATGGAAAGCGCTGTCTTCGACCAGGTAACCGTCGATATGGCGTCGCAGGATCGTGGCGTAACGCTTCGCGCGACAGGGCAAATCCAGATTTTCGATGGTTTCCTGAAAGTCTATCAGGAAGACCGCGACGACACGCCCGGCGACGAAGAATCCGAGACCCGCCGCCTGCCGCCCCTGGCCGAGCGCGACGCCCTCGAAAGGCGTTCGGTGAAGCCGGACCAGCATTTCACGCAGCCGCCGCCACGCTATACCGAGGCCAGTCTGGTCAAGAAGCTGGAGGAGCTCGGCATCGGCCGCCCGTCCACCTATGCGTCGATCATGCAGGTGCTGCAGGACCGCGACTATGTGAAGTTGGAACAGCGCCGCTTCGTGCCTGAGGATCGCGGCCGGCTGGTCACCGCGTTCCTGACCAACTTCTTCCGGCGCTATGTCGAATATAATTTCACCGCCGATCTGGAGCAGAAGCTCGATCTGGTGTCGGACGGCAAGCTGGATTGGAAGGTCCTGCTGCGCGACTTCTGGAGTCCGTTCGTCGAAACCGTCGACGAAACTAAGAACCTGAAATTCTCCGAGGTCATTTCGGCGCTGGACCAGGACCTGTCGCCGCATCTGTTCCCGCAGGAGGGCGACGGCCATGATCCCCGCGCCTGCCCCGCCTGTAGTAACGGGCGGCTGTCACTGAAATTGGGCAAGTTCGGTGCCTTCGTCGGCTGCTCGAACTATCCCGCCTGCCAATATACCCGCCCTCTGGTTGTTGCAAATGGTGACCAGGCCAAACAGGATGGTGAAGCGATCGGCCCGCAATTGCTGGGAGTCGATCCGGAAACCGGCCTGCCGATCACACTCCGGCGCGGTCCGTACGGGACCTACCTGCAACTTGGGCCAGCCGTGACGGCTGCGCCGGAGTCGGAAGCTGAGCCCGAGGCGCCGAAGGGCAAGGGCAAAGCCAAGGCAAAACCAGTTAAAGAAAAACCCAAGCGCGTGTCATTGCCCAAGGGCATGCAGCCGGCCGATGTCGACCTGACCACGGCGCTTCGCCTGCTGTCGCTGCCGCGCGATATCGGCGTGCATCCCGACAAGGGCGAGATGATCACCGCCGGCATCGGCCGCTTCGGCCCCTATCTGAAGCTGGGCCCCCGCTATAAAAACCTGGGGCAGGAAGAAGATGTCCTGACCATCGGCCTCAACCGGGCGGTCGATCTGCTGGCCGATGACGGTGGTGCTGCCGGCGGTGCGCGCGGCCTGTTGCGTACCATGGGGGAACACCCGGCAGACAAGAAGCCAGTCACCTTGAACAAGGGCCGGTTCGGGCCCTATGTACGGCATGGTTCGGTGATGGCGTCGCTATCGAAGAAGCAGTCTCCGGATGATCTGACTTTGGAACAAGCGATCGAACTCCTGACTGCAAAGGCTGCGGCGGGGCCTGCCAAGGGCAGCAAGTTCGGGAAAGCAAAGCCCGCTGCGAAGCCAGCCAAGGCCAAAGCGGCGCCCAAGCGCAAATCGGCGACCGCTTGACCGGCCCTAAAAAGCCGTCGCCCTTCCCTACCCGCGAGCAGGTGCTCGCGTTCATCCGCGAGAGCACGATCCCTGTCGGTAAAAGGGAAATCGTCCGCGCCTTTCAGATCACTGGCGATCAGCGCCCGGCTCTGAAAAAGCTCCTGGCCGAGCTATCGCAAACCGGAGAGATCGATAAGGGCCGCGGTCGCAAGGTCGCGCCGCCGAAAAGGCTTGCCGAGGTCGCGATTGTCGAGATCTTCGCCATGGATGACGACGGCGATTTGATCTGCCGGCCGATCGAATGGACCGAGGCTGGTCCCCCGCCCCGCATTCTGATGCGCACCGGGCAGCGCGGTACAGGCGATCTGGGCATCGGCAACCGCGCGTTGGCCCAGCTCAAGCATCTCTCCCCCGACTTCTACGAAGCTCGGCCGATCCGCAAACTGGAAAGCGGCGCCGCCCGCATACTGGGCCTGTTCGAGCGAACCGGCAGCAGCGCCAGAGTCCGATCCACCGACAAGCGCAACCGCACCGATTTGACCGTCCTCCCCCAGAACGAAGGCGGCGCCGAACCCGGGGAATTGGTGATCGCCGAGCTGCTCCCCGCCACCAGGCTTGGATTGAGGCAAGCACGCGTCGTCGCTCGGCTCGGCGACGGCAGTGCACCCGGCGCAATCAGCCTGATCGCCATCCATAGCCGGGACCTGCCGACCCAGTTCTCCGACGCCGCCATCACCGAGGCCGAAGCCGCGACCGTGCCGGATCTCAAGGGCCGCGAGGACCTGCGCGATATTCCGCTGATTACGATCGATGGCGAGGACGCCCGCGATTTCGACGACGCGGTCTGGGCGGAACCCGATGCCAATGTTGAGAATCAAGGCGGCTGGCATCTCATGGTCGCCATCGCCGACGTGTCGCATTACGTGCTGCCCGGCTCGGCGCTGGACCACGACGCCTATGATCGCGGCAACTCGGTCTATTTTCCCGATCGTGTCGTACCGATGCTGCCCGAGGCACTGTCGAACGGGCTGTGCTCGCTGAAACCTCATGAGCCGCGCGCCTGCCTCGCCTTTCATCTCTGGATCGACGCCAAGGGCAGACTGATCCGGCACCGGCTGGTGCGAGGGCTGATGCGGTCGGCCGCCAGGCTGACCTACGAACAGGTCCAGGCTGCACATGATGGCGCGCCCGATGATACCACCGGTCCCCTCGTCGATCCGATCCTGCGCCCGCTGTACGGAGCCTTCGCGGCCTTGCTGAAAGCGCGCACCGAACGCGGCACGCTGGAGCTCGACCTGCCGGAGCGCAAAGTCGTGCTCGACGACCAGGGCCGGGTCAAGGCGATTACCGCGCGCATGCGGCTGGACAGCCACCGGCTCATCGAGGAATTCATGATCGCCGCCAATGTCGCGGCGGCCGAAGACCTTGAGGAACGCAATCAGCCCGGCCTATTCCGCGTCCACGACCGGCCCGACCCCGTGAAGCTGGAGGCGGTGCGCGCCTTCATCCAGGGCATGGGCCACGGCCTCGTGCTCGCGAAGGGCCAGGTCATCACGCCGGCCCAACTGACCCGGCTGCTGACCCAGGCCAAGGAACTGCCCGAGTCGCAGCTGATCTCGGACATCGTGCTGCGCAGCCAGGCCCAGGCGATCTATAGCGACAAAAATATCGGCCATTTTGGCCTGGCGCTGCGCCGCTACGCCCACTTCACCTCACCGATCCGGCGCTATGCCGACCTGATCGTCCATCGGGCGCTGATCCGGAGCTGGAAACTGGGCAATGACGGCCTGAGCGATGCCGAGCTACCGCGCCTGCCCGAGATTGGAACCCACATCTCTTCGACTGAGCGCCGGGCGGCGGAAGCAGAGCGCGAATCGGTCGACCGTTTCACCGCCGCCTATCTGGCGGAGCGCGTCGGCGCGACGTTCAGCGGCCGGATCAGCGGCGTCGCCCGCTTCGGCCTGTTCATCCGGCTCGACGAAACCGGCGCGGACGGGATCGTCCCAATCTCCAGCCTGCCCGACGATTACTATATCCACGAAGAGGCCAAGCACCGGCTCATCGGCCGCCGCAGCGGCCGGGTCTATCGGCTGGCGGACCGGGTCACGGTCAAGCTGCTCGAGGCCGACGGCATGACCGGCAGCACGGTATTCCAGATGCTGAAGGATGACGGCGGCGAGGAACCGGCACGCCGGCCGCCCCATCGAAGCGAACGCCGGCCTGGCCGGCGCCGCTGACCTCGGTGGGTTTGCGGCGGGTTGGCCGGGTTATATTTCTCCACGAACGCGACAACCGACTTCAGCATCTGAAGGCGCGTCGCCGACCGCTACAGCCAATGATCCGCTCCGCTGAGTTCGACGAGTTCGACCTGACCGATCATCGAGTCCGGTATGGCCGGATAGTCATTGGCCCCCGGGTCGGCCTTTCGGGTTTGAAGTCCACCGACTACCAGGTGCCCGCCCTGTCCTTCCCGGCAGCGTGGACGATGATGCGGCTCAAATCAGTCCTCGCGGAACGCACCGCCTCGCCGTTCAACGTGTTTTTCGAACACGCAGGTGGCGGTCCGACACCGAATCGAACATCAGCGTTTGATTGTCATCCACAAGGATGGCGCCGAGCAGCAGGTTCGCTGCCCGCGCGTGCTCGGCAGTTATCGCCTTTCCCAGCGGCAGGAACGCCTCGGTCTTGGCGGTATCCAGATGCGGTTCGAATGTCACAGCCGTCGTGTCGCCCTGACGTCGGGCGAAAGCTCGATAGTCTCTCTGTTTGGGAAGCATCCCATAGCTGTCGGGTGGTGGTGGCCCACCCGGATCATGCGCCGGGAACATTGACTTAAACACCGAAACGCGTATCTTCTGCGGCCTTCGCGGACCGCCAGCTGTCTCTGACAGAATCGGTCGCTAACAGGATTTGGGAATTATGGCCAAGCCGTCGACCGTATTGATCAAAATGATAAGCACCGCTGACACCGGCTACTTCTACGTAAAGAAGAAGAATCCGCGCAAGGCGACCGAAAAGCTCGAGATGAACAAATACGACCCGGTCGTGCGCAAGCACGTGCCGTTCCGCGAGAGCAAAATAAAGTAGGATTCCTGATTTTCAGGAAGCAAAAAGCCGCCTATAGGCGGCTTTTTCATGGTGTCGGCCTTTGAAACACGTGCCGTCAGTCACTCTGCGGGCGCGGGATCTGCCAGCAGTTCGGTCTCGACGCGATTACGGCCGGTATTCTTTGCCCGGTAAAGCGCCGTATCGGCGCGCTTCAGCACAGCATCGACCCGCTCGTTACCCTCGCCGGCAAGGGTAACGCCGATGCTGGTTGTGACAGTAACGCTGGTTCCGTCCGGCCCACACACCATCGGCTCGTCGACGATGACCGCGCACAGTCTGTCGGCGATCGTTCCGACCATCGCCAAATCGACATCCGGCAGAATGACGAGAAACTCCTCGCCGCCGATTCGTGCCACCAAGTCGAAATTGCGCATATAGCGTGCAATACGGTGCGCGAATTCCTTCAGCACCATGTCGCCGGCGGCATGCCCGTAGGTATCGTTCACCTGCTTGAAGTGATCGATATCGAGCATGAGGACGGCGAAAGTCTTTTTCTGCTCGCCTGACCGTGCGACCAACCGGTCCAGATGCCCCATGACATAGCGCCTGTTGAACAGCCCAGTGAGCGCGTCGGTCAGCGCCATCGACAGGCTGGCGGTATAATTGGCGACCAGCCGATCCTGGTAGCGCTTCTGGCGAATCTGGCTACGGACCCGGGCCAGCAATTCATTCCGGTCGATCGGCCGCAGGATATAGTCGTTCGCCCCGAGTTCGAGCCCCTTGGCGACTCGCTTCATTTCCTGATCGTCGGCCAGCAGGAGGATGGGGATCTGCCGCGTGCTTTCGCGCGAGCGCAGATGTGAACACAGGCGAAGCCCATCCTCCTCGGCCAGGAGCAGGCTGATCATGATCAGATCGTAGCCGCGGGGGTCGTCGATATCCGCCATGGCTTCGGCGGTATTGGCCCTGACGATCAGTTCGTCTTGGTCGTGCGCCAGGGTCGACACGATCCGTTCGACCATCGAACGCCCGTCCTCCACCAGCAAGATGCGGGCATGATCGGCCGGCTCATCTATGATCGGGCGGTCTTCTTCCAGCATCGCGAACTGATGGGAGGTTTTTTCCCGCAACCGCCACTGGTCCGATGTCAGCTTCAGGCGGATGAGCGAGCGGGCGCGGGCGAACAAGGCGATATCGTTCACCGGCTTGGTCAGGAAATCGTCGGCCCCGGCCTCGAGCCCCCGCACGCGGTTCTCGGAATCCGAAAGCGCCGTAATCATGACGATCGGTATATGTGTGGTTTTCGGATCGGATTTGAGCCGGCGGCAAACTTCGAAGCCGTCCATGTCCGGCATCATCACATCGAGCAGAATCAGGTCGGGTGGCGATTCCGCGATTTTCTCAAGCGCCTCGGGGCCTGATGATGCGGTCATGACGTCGAAATACTCGGCCTGAAGCTTGGCCGAGAGCAACTTCACATTGGGAACCAGATCATCGACGACAAGAACGCGAGCAGGCATCGCAGTTCACCGATGCCCGTCTGCTACGGCAAATTCTTGGCAACCGTCTCCAGGAACTTCGTCACTGAAATTGGTTTGGCGATATAGTCCTGACATCCACCCTCTCGAATTTTTTCCTCGTCGCCCTTCATCGCGAAGGCGGTTACCGCAATGACTGGAATATCTTTTAGATTTTCATCTTCCTTCAGCCACTTGGTTACGTCTAGCCCCGAAACCTCCGGCAATTGAATATCCATGATGATCAGATCGGGATGATGCGCCCGCGCCATTTTCAGCGCCTCGATTCCATCGCGCGTTTTCAACGTCGCGTATCCATGCGCTTCCAGGAGGTCGTTGAAAAGCTTCATATTGAGCTCGTTGTCTTCGACAATCAAAATTGTTTTCATCAGCCGCATTTTCCCGAAGCTGGAACCCGAGCCGCAACCGGCATATGACGGAATCGCCTTGTCATCCGCAAGAAACTAAACCCAACCTATCAATAAGCGCGATTTTCAGAAAATGACAATTATTACTATTTTTTTTGGGGGATTTCGGCCGAGGGGATGGCTAAGGCGATCAGCGCCTCACCAGATCAGGCACGAATCAGGCCAGAGTCAGTCCAGAATTAGCAATGCGGACGCGGGAGTGCCTGGATCGCCTTTAACTGACCGTGGACGCTGAAATCCTGGTAGTCATAGTCGTAATCGCTGACCACTCCATTGTCATGGACGGTCATCGTCATCTCATATTCCGGCTGTTCGCCCGTATCGGCGGCCTTCCCATCGGACTGATTGGCCGTGCCGGCAGCGGGATAGAAAGCAACGCGCACGCGGTGGGGCGGGCTGTCGAGCAGCGGGTCCTTCAGGGCGGATTTCGCCGCGTCCGCATTCAGCTTCAGGATCACGGCGTTAAAATGCGCCGCCCCACCGCCCTCGCTCCCGTCGAACATGTCGCCGCTCAGGAAATGCTCGCCTTTTCGCGCATATTCGATGAGCTTCACCTGCTGCGCCGTCTGAAACAGAAAATGCGGTGGCAGCTTATAGGTCGCGCGCTCGGGCTTGGTATATTCGGCGGTGCCGGTGTCGCCCTGGCCGTTGCGCTTGGCTCGGCCGCGAAACTCGCTCGTGTCGCCATCCTGGGTCTGGCGGACCGAGAATTTATAGTCATCGCCTGCCTTGCTTTCCCAGGCCGCGAAATCGCTGTGGCTGAGTGCCTCGGTCCCCTCGCCCGTCACCGTCCGAAGCAACGACTTTTGGCTCGTGGTCCAGGCATCGCACGCGTCGGTGAATTCCAGGATCATTTTGCCGCTGACGTCGAGATAGTCGCCGCCAGGCCGCGTACCGGTCAAGGTCACAGAATAAAGCGCCTTATGCGAGATCAATATCGTCTGGGGCGATGGTGGCGTCGCCGCCGCAGCAAATGCTGGGACGGACCCAAGCATGATGGCGCCCCAAACCGCGCCCCTAGACAGGCTGCGGACAGCGAAACCGAAAGTTAAAGTTTTCAAACGATGCTCGCAGACTGACGCCACAGTGACCCTCTTGCCACAGTATTGTCCGAAAATCCTTGCATTCAAGGGCATCAGCCGGATTCCTCAGCCGCCGCATAAATTCAAGACGAGTGTGACAATGTTGCCACCCTCCTATCATTAGGGATCATAATACTCACCATACGAGTCTGCGCCTGGAAAAGTTCCACTCAACCTCAGGGCTAATCACAATGAATATCACGATCTATCACAACCCGGCATGCGGAACGTCGCGGAACACGCTTCACTATCTGCGCGACCAAGGTCACGAACCGACGGTCATCGAATATCTGAAAACGCCGCCTGATCGTGCCACCCTGAAATCGCTGCTCCAGCGGATGAGTATGAAGCCAGGGGCGCTGATCCGCCGACGCGGCGATCTCTATACATCGCTCGGCCTGGATAATCCCTCCTTGACCGACGATCAGCTGCTCGACGCCCTGCTCGCCCATCCGGTCCTAATGGAGCGGCCGATCGTCGTCACGCCGAACGGCGTCAGGCTTTGCCGGCCCTGGGAGACAGTGAAGGACGTCTTGACCGGCTAAAGGGCTTTCGGCGTATCGCTCTCGTCTTCCGCGACCGTATCGGGCGCGATCACAGCCCGCCCGGGCCCATCGGCGCCGCGCATTTCGCGATAACGTACCTCCGTATCCCAGCCCGAATCCGTCGCCCCTGGCTGAAGCCGTGCGATGTCGGCGCGCAGCAGATCCTCCATCCGCGGCGAGCTTTCGCGAACAGCGGTGGCATAAGCGGCCTCGTCGCTCCAAGCGTCGCGCAATTCGTCGAACAGCCGCAAATCGTGCCGCCGGAACAAGCGCGCCGCCCGTTCCGCTCGGTAAGCCCGCCAGCCCAGCGCGACCAGCGCGCTGCTTGCCATGGCGAGGCCGCCCTCGAACAATTCGCGTTCAACGACATGGGCGCCGCGCTCCAGCAATTCATAGGCATGCCGGCGATCGAATGCCCGGGCCAATATGGTCAGATGCGGGAAGGTCTCCCGCACGATCTCGACGATCTCGCTGGCCTTTTCCCGGTCGTCAATCGCCAAGACCAATATCTTTGCGCTCTCCGCCCCGGCAGCGCGGAGCAAATCGATCCGCCCGGCATCGCCGTAAAACGCGTTGCTGCCGAATCGTCGAACCAGCTGGATCTGCTCGACCGAATTTTCCAGCACCGATGTTTTATGGCCATTGGCTTTCAGGACGCGGGTGACGACCTGCCCGAAACGCCCATAACCGGCGATCAGAACCTCAGGCGTTCCCGCATCATACTTGCCGTCGGGTTCGGGCGCGGCACGGGCGCGTGTCCGAGTCAGCCGCTCATAGGCCGCCACCGCAACCGGCGTCGCCGCCATAGACAGCGCCACGACCGCGGTCAGCAAGGCCGCGAGCGGTGCGGGCAGCGCCCCGACCTTGGCGGACAGTAACAGCAGCACGAAGGCGAATTCGCCGCCCTGGGATAAAGCCGTCCCCAGCATGCCCGCCTCCCGCCAGGTCAGGTGGAAAACCCGCCCGATCAAGGTGAGAACGGCGCCCTTCAGTATCATAAGCCCGACCACCAGCCCGGCGAGGATCGCCGGCTGGCTGAGGATCAACCCGAAATTAAGACCGGCGCCCACGGTGACGAAAAAGATGCCCAGCAGCAGCCCCCGAAAAGGTTCGATATCGGTCTCGAGCTCGCGCCGATATTCGCTTTCGGCGAGCAGGACGCCGGCTAGAAACGCACCCAAGGCAGGAGAGAGCCCGACCAGCTCCATCAGCAGCGCCACGGCGACCACCAGCAACAGGGCAAAGGCGGTGAAGAGTTCACGCAGCCGCGTCGCGGCGATGACGCGCAGCAAGGGCCGCAACAGATAGCGGCCGCCCACCACCAGGCCTGCCACAGCCGCCAGAGAGGCGAGCAACTTTACCCAGCTTGGCTCGCCGGCCAGAAATCCGTCGGATGCCACTGCCGCCGAGGATTGCGCCACCGCCGCCAGCGGCAGCAGCGCCAGCAGTGGGATTACCGCGAGGTCCTGGAACAGCAGGACCCCGAAAGCGGAGCGGCCGACCGCGCGTCGCCGCAAGCCCTTCTCATCCAGCATCTGCAGCACGATAGCGGTCGATGACATCGCGAGCACGAAGCCGATCGCCAGCGCCGCGCGCCACGGCATTCCCAGCGCCATCGCAACGCCTGCTGTCAGGAAACCGGTCACGATGAGCTGGCTCGCGCCGAAGCCGCCGATCACCGTCCTCAACTGCCAGAGCAAGGCCGGACGCACTTCGAGCCCGATCAGGAACAGCAGGATGACCACGCCGAACTCGGCGATATGCCCGACCTCGGATGCGTTGCCGACCAGATTGAGGGCGTAGGGCCCGACGATCGCCCCGGCGACGAGATAACCCAGCACCGAGCCGAGGCCGAGCCGCGTCGCGATCGGCACGGCCAGGACGGCCGCGGCCAGATAGACGAAAACTTGGACCAGAACGGTATCCATCACGCTTTCTTCCCGACCGCTGCCGCCGCTTCAGCCCTCAGCCAGCGCCCATAGCGCGATGCCTCGGCAGCGAGGGTGGCGTCGTCGATCTCGCCGGCGTCATGGATGACAAAGGGCGAAATCCAGCGCATGCCGCACAGGAAGGCCGTCTGTTCCCAGGGCCGCATCAGTTCGGCGATGGTGAACCGGTTCGCGCCGTCGGGCCCGTAGGCCTGGCCACCGCCGCCGGCCGAAAAGGCGCAGGCCACCGTCTTGCCTCTAAGCACCGTGCCACCTTTGCCATAGGCCCAGCCCGGCACCCACACCAGATCGAGCCATTCCTTCAGCAACGCCGGAACCGAATACCAATAAAGCGGGAATTGCAGCACCACGAAGTCGCTTACCGCCAGGGCCACTTGTTCCGCCAGTACGTCGATCGTCATATCTGGATAGAGATCGTAGAGATCGCGCACCGGGAAATTCGGCACCCGTTCGGCGGCACGCAGCATAGCCGGGGCTACCCTGGCGCGTTCCAGTGCTGGATGGGCAAATACGATCAATCCGCGCCCAGCGGGCGCGACGATCGGCTCGGTCCGCGGGTCGGCCACGGCATTTGTTTCGCCACGCGCGTTAGGCGCGGCAATTGTCTCCAGGGGATCGGGGTCCGGCAATATAGTCGTCATTCCGCCAACTTACCGGGCAGCCGGCAAAGATCGTAATGCCTATTACAGAAACGATGTGTTTCAAGAGTTTCCATTTTTATCTTAATTGACGGACCTATCTTTATCTCATGCAAACGCGACGTGGCCCAGTAAAGCCTTACCGGGCCGGTGGCAGGAGGATAGGACAATGATCGATCGTAGACCATTCGACAGCTTGGGCGGCGCCAATCATGGGTGGCTGAATGCCAAGCACCACTTTTCGTTCGCGAACTATTATGAGCCCGCACGGATGAATCTGGGCGCGTTGCGCGTCTGGAACGATGACGAAATCGCACCCGGAACCGGCTTCCCCGCCCATCCGCACTCCGACATGGAGATTATCACCTATGTCCGCAAAGGCGCGATCACGCATCAGGACAGTCTGGGCAACAAGGGCCGCACCGAAGCCGGCGACGTTCAGGTCATGAGTGCGGGCACCGGTATCCGCCACGCAGAATATAATTTGGAGTCGACGCCCACGACCCTGTTCCAGATCTGGATCGAGCCCAATCGGCGTGGTGGCTCGCCGTCCTGGGGGATGAAACCGTTTCCAAAGTCGGACCGGTCCGGAAAGTTCGTCGTCCTGGCCAGCGGCTTCGACACCGACCCCGGCGCCCTGCCGATCCGCACCGATGCGCGGGTTCTGGGCGTCACGCTGAAGGCCGGCGAAACCGCCGAATATACGCTGGGCGCCGACCGCAACGGTTATCTCGTGCCGGCAATTGGCGCGATCACGGTCAACGGCGTCAGCCTCGGCGCCCGCGATGGCGCGGCGATTCAGCAGGAAGATACGATCAAGATTTCCGCGCTCGAGGATTCGGAGATCGTTCTGGTCGACGCAGCCTGAATTTAAGAACAAATACTAATTTCTAAACCAAGGAGCTCCACACGCCGAAAGTCCTCGTCCTCTCTTACTCGGCCCATGGTCATATCGAAACATTGGCCCAGGCGATCGCCGAGGGCGCACGCAGCACCGGTGCAACAGTCGATATTGAACGGGCGCCGGAACTCATGCCTGAGGCTATCGCCAAGGCCCAGCATTTCAAGCTGAACTAGGCCGCGCCGATCGCCAATGTCGATGAACTCACCGAATATGACGCCATTGTCGTCGGCACCGGCACACGTTTCGGCCGCATGTCGTCTCAGATGACCAGCTTCCTGAATCAGACCGGCGGGCCCGGATGCGCGGCGCGCTGAACGGCAAGGTTCGCGGCGCCTTCACCTTCAGCGCGACGCAGCGTAGCGGGCAGGAACTGACCCTGTTCGCGATCATCACCGACCTGATGCATTTCGGCATGTCGGTCGTCGGCCTGACCAGCCATCAAGGGCAGATAACCGGGACCGAAAACAACGGCGGCGCCCCTTCCCGCACGACGACCATCGCCGCCACGGATGGTCGTGTCAGCCGACGGAAAACGAGCTGGCCGGGGCACGCTAGCAGGGGGAACTCATCGCCAAGACAGCGCAGAAACTCTTCGGCTGATGCAAGATTTCAGAGCCATCCACCGGGGGCTAGGCCGTCGGTGGCTGGCCGACACGAGCGCGCCGGTGAAGGGATATCGAGCCGCGGCCGTATAAGGAACGAGCCGACGGCGGAAAATCGATTCTGAACCCCCGCTTCACGAACGGCATCCTGGTCTGCCCATCAGTAAGGCAACCATGAGTCTTCGTGCGCGTTTTCAGTCATCCCGACATTCCGGGGCGCCGATTATCGGCGCAAAATCGACAATCCCTGACTCTTACGAGTTGGCACGGATTTTGCTGATGTTGCGTCTGCGAAC
>JAQGIF010000143.1 GCA_028291345.1 Rhodospirillales bacterium
CGGCAGGCCAAGTGTCTTGGCGACGGCGCAGGATTGCGCGGCAAAGGCCTCGTTGGCCTCGATCAGGTCCAAATCCGAAACCGACCAGCCGGCTTTGGCCAAGGCGGCCTGCGAGGCGGGAATCGGTCCGATACCCATGATCGACGGGTCGACACCGACGGTGGCCCACGACACGATCCGCGCCAGCGGCTGGGTGCCGCGCCGCTCCGCCTCGTCCGCGCTCATCAGCACGAGCGCAGCGGCGCCATCGTTGATGCCGGAGGCGTTGGCCGCCGTAACCGTGCCGTCCTTCTTGAAGGCGGATTTGAGCTTCTGCATCGCATCGATCGTCGCGCCGAAGCGCGGATATTCGTCGGTGTCGATGACTTTGTCACCGGCCTTGCCGCCGTGAATGGTAACCGGGACGATCTCATCCGCGAATCGGCCGGCCTTGATCGCCGCCTCGGCCTTGTTCTGACTGGCGACGGCGAAGGCATCCTGGTCGGCGCGGGAAACCTGGTACTGCTCGGCGACGTTCTCGGCGGTGATGCCCATATGATAGCCGTTGAAGATATCCCACAGCCCGTCGCGGATCATCGTGTCGACAAACTCAGCCGGGCCCATGCGGACGCCGGCTCGCAAATATGCGGCGTGCGGTGCCCGGGTCATGCTTTCCTGACCGCCGGCAACGACGATCCGGCTGTCCCCCGCCTTGATCGCCTGATATCCCAGTGCGACCGCGCGCAGGCCCGAACCGCAGACCTGGTTGATCGTCATTGCGGTCACTTCCTTGGGAACGCCCGCAGCCATCGACGCCTGGCGCGCCGGGTTCTGACCTTCGCCGGCCGTCAGGGTTTCACCCAGCACGACCTCGGAGACGTCGGCGGCCGAAACCCCGGCGCGCTGAAGCGCGGCCTCGATCGCGACACGGCCCAACTGGTGGGCAGCGAGACCGGCGAATACGCCATTGAAGGAGCCGATCGGCGTGCGTGCAGCGGATGCGATGACGATATCGCCCATGATTGAATCTCCAAAATCCGGAAGCTTAATTCTAATTAGGTTCGGCTCTGCCGTCTTGACAAGGTGCGCTGCGGCAAAGCTCCTATGCCAAAGCGCGTATCCACGTCGCTAGCGGGGACCACAAAGCATGTTCGGCGTCGCGGCCGACCACCATGCCGATATGACCGAGGGGCAAATCCAGCCGCGTCGCATCGCCGAGGTTAGATAGGACCGCGGCGGCTGAGGCCGGCGGGACCAGCCGGTCGCCTCCCGGCACAACGACCAGCGTAGGCACCATTACCGCTGCCGGATTGATCGCGGTCCCGCCGACCGTCCAGGCTCCCCGGCCGGTCAGATTGCCTTCGTACCAGCCCAGCAAGGCTTCGTCGGCGACCGGAAGCGGCAGCGCCACGCCGTCATTCAGCCAATCCTCCAGCGCGACGAACTTCTCGGCCTCGGGCGACGTCGGGTCCATCGACGCAAAGCGCCGGAATTTCCGCAGCGCCACTATCGGATCGTGCATCGCGAACAGGGCCTGGATCAGATCGACAGGAAATTCGTTCAATGCGCCGAGGAATGGCCGGCAGATCCGATAGAAGGCCCCAATGGCCTTGGACCGCGCCGGGCCGTCGGCATGGAAATCCCAGGGCGTCGCCAACAGGACGAGGCCGGCGATGGCGTCGGGCCGCCTGACCGCCGCCGCCAGAGCCAAAAGTCCACCCATGCAGTAGCCCACCAACATGGGGGGCCTGCCCGATCGGCGTGCGACCTCGTCCAGCGCCGGTTCGAGCCGCGTCCGGACATAGGCGGCGATATCGAATTGCCGCTCGTCGTCACCGGGGAAACCCCATTCCATCCGGTAGGGACGAATACCGTGCCGAGCGAGCCATGACATCATGCCCTGCCCGGGAACGAGGTCCAGGACCCATCCGCGATTGACTAACGACGGGACGAAGAGGGCGGGGACATCGCCGGCGCCAGCCGTGTCCGCGCCATGATCCAGCAATGCCGTACCGCCCTCGCGCCAAACCGCACGGTCATCCTCGCTCGCCCTGCGATAGGGATGATGCCGATAGGCCGCGACACCGTCCGCGAAATCTCCCGCAGCGGCGATGACAGCCCGGTCGAGCGCGCGTCCGACCGACGCCCGGTCAAACCTTGCGAGTTCGGCGGCGAGGCTTTCCGGCAGATCCGGCCATAGTGGTGGGAGGGACTGGGGCGGCAGTGGGATGTCCAGATTCAAGCACGCCAAGCCTGCGTTCCAATTCGGCAACCCGCTTTTCGAGCTCATCAGCGCCGCCATCGCCAGCATTAGGTGCAGTGCGAAAGGCCGAGGACTCATTCCGCGCGCCGGGCCAACCGGGCATCCCGTCAAATCCGGCAAGGCCCGTTCCCGGACTTGTCCCATGCGCCGGCGTGAACATCCGCGCCATGGCGGCTGCCGCTTCGGGCGCCGCCAAACACGAGGCCCAATGTTCCAGCCATAAATTCAGATACTTGAGGGCCAACGCGTTCAGCGCCTCGCCGTCTTCCGCCGATTCCGTCATGTCCGTCCCGAAACCCCCTGCGGCGTTGTTTTGCGTCGCGAAATAACGTGCCTTGCATTTGTTCTCCCGCACCGCATACTTGGTAACTTTCGACTATTGCCGGGACCATGAATTTTCGGCCGATCTTCTGAGGAGTTCTATCGATGGCAGAGACAGCGTCCACGCCCCCGGCGCCGAGCCCCCCTCCGGTTACCATCAAAAAATACGCCAACAGGCGCTTATACAATACGGCCACGAGCAGCTACGTTACACTCGAACACCTTTGCCAGATGGTCAAGGACAGCGTGGATTTCGTCGTATTCGATGCCAAGACCGGCGAGGACATTACCCGCCAGGTGCTGACCCAGATCATCGTCGAGGAAGAGGGCAAGGGGCAGAACCTGCTGCCGATCAGCTTCATGCGCAAGCTGATCGGCTTTTACGGCGGCAACATGCAATGGGCGCTGCCGACCTATCTCGATCAGAGCATGCAGTCGTTCAGCCGTAACCAGGAGCAGATGCGCGAGTATTTCTCCAAGACAGTCGGCGGCATCTTCCCGTTCGACGCCTTCAGCAACATGGGCAAGCAGAATCTCGCCATGATGGAACAGGCGATGAAGATGTTCGCGCCGTTCGGCGGCCAGGGCCCCGAAGCAACCGCCGAGCAGGAAGCTGCGGCCCCCGCGCCGGCGAGCGAGATCAGCGATCTACGGCGCAGGCTCGACGAGCTGGAGCGTGAGATCGGCGGAATCGGAAAAGGAGCGAAAAAATAAAGGTCCTGTCGCCTTAAGCACACCAGCGCGCTCGCCTGGTGGGCGCGCCGCCTAAAACAGCCAGGGCGCCGCCATCATGATCGCGATGGTCAACTCATAGAAGGCGAAGGCCGCGATCAGTACGCCGGCGGCGAGGTTAAGGCGCTGTAGGGCCCGTGCCGAAATGAAATGGCGGATGCGGGCGACAACGCTGTTCAGAATCAGCCACCATAGGATGGAACCCGCCATCACACCGATCACGAGTGAGACCGCTCGGCTGGTGTCGGTCAGCCCCTCCCCCACGCCGAAGCCCGCGAAAATCGCCACGAAGCCGAGTACGGTCAGCGGGTTTGTAGCCGTCAGTACGAAGCCGCTGGCGAAGGCGGTCACCGCGTCGCTGGTGCCCGGATTGACCTGGCGGTCGACCGCCCCCTTGCCGATCGCGGTGCGCGCCGCCAGGACTAGGAGGAATATGCCCCCCATGAAGCTGAGCGGCGTGCGATATTCCAGCAGTACGCTTTCCACGGCCGAAATGCCGAAAGCAGCGATCGAGGCGTAGAGCAGGTCGGCCACGGCGGCGCCGACACCGGTGGCGAATCCGATCAGGAATCGGCGCTCGAGCGTTCGGCGCATGCATAGGAGCGCGATTGGACCGACTGGAATTGCAACAGCAAGACCGATCGCGAGCCCGCGCGCCAACCACCAAAGTTCGTCCAAAAAACCTCCCTAATGGTCTGGCGCCGACGAGATCCCGTCGGTCAGCCAGACCATCGAAAGCCGAAACTGCCGGATTGGCAAAATTCATCGAGGATGGCGGTAGCGAAACAAGCCCGGCCGGTCAATCGACTGTCGCGAACTTTATAGATCGGGCCGTGGGATATAGGGGCAGGCGCCCTCGGCTCGGCCGGCGGTCAATGCACGCTTTCTGGCGAAATCCATCGTTCGATCAGCGCCTGCACCCCGACCTGATGTTCCGGATGGTGGTGCTGAAATACTCGAAGTGCGACCGACAGCGCAGAATCGTAGGGCGCGCCCGACTGCGTCATGCCCTCGAACGCGCGAGTCACCGCCGCCCGGCAGGCGCAATCCGGGCCGCCGAGCGGACCGCAGTCGCGCGGATCAGACCGTTCGCTTGCGGCCATAGAGCTCAAGCGTGTGGTCGACGAGATCGAAACCGAGTTCGAGCGCGATTTCGCGCTTTAGAGCCTCTAGGCGGTCGCTCTGAAATTCGATGACGGCACCGCTCTCGATATCAATCAAATGATGATGATGGCGTAAATTCGTCTCGAACCGCGCGAAGCTGGCCTTGAAATCATGTTTCTGCACGAGATTTAGCTGGTCGAGCAGGCTGAGCGTGCGATAGACGGTCGCGATCGAGACCGATGGATCCACGGCACGCGCCCGGGCATAAACCGTATCGACCGATGGGTGATCAGCGGCATCGGCCAGCACCTGAAGGATGATTCGGCGCTGCTCCGTCATCTTCAAACCAGCGGTTACGCACTTCATTTCCAGTTCATTCATCCGTTCCGCCTCGCCGATTGGGTGGTCAGACCAAGTATCCAATGTAGGGGCTACGGGCCCGGAACGCCAGCGTCGGCGCGACGCAAACGCTAGCGCGTGCCGAACAGCCGGTCGCCCGCGTCACCAAGCCCCGGCACAATATAGCCGTGGTCGTTCAGGTGGCTATCGAGCGCCGCCACATAAACCGGCACTGACGGATGCCGTACGCGGAAGGCGCGCACGCCCTCGGGCGCGGCCACCAGGGCCATGAACCGAACCCGCGCCGGATCGGCGCCCCGCCGCAGCACGATATCCACCGCATGGGCGGCCGAGCCGCCGGTCGCGAGCATTGGATCGACCACAATAAAATCGCGCTCCGCCGCCGCACCGGGTAGCTTCACGATATATTCGACGGGCAGAAGCGTTACCGGATCGCGATAGAGTCCGATATGACCCACCCGTGCGGATGGCAGCAAATCAAGCAGCCCGTCGGCCATGCCGAGGCCGGCCCGCAATATCGGCACGACCGCCAGCTTCTTGCCGGCCAGCTTCGGTGCATCGCAGGACACAACGGGGGTTTCGATCCGCATCATTTCCAAGGCCAGGTCACGCGTGATCTCATACCCCATCAGCATCGCGATCTCCCGCAGAAGGTCGCGAAATTTCGACGTCGGCTGATGACGCTCCCGCATCAGGGTCAGCTTGTGCTGGATCAGCGGGTGATCCAGCACGAAAAAAGGTCCGAATTCGATGATTTGGTGCATCATGGAACCGTATCGCAAAACGCGCGCGCGGCAAGAGATGTCGATGGAAACAATGTCGATGGGAAACGTTTTCGCATCCTGAAGGAAGCGCTATAGACTCGCCTCCCAGACCTTGGTGCTCAAGTTCGATGCCCGACGTTGGTGAAGGAAACCGGTATGGACAGCCAGATAGGGAATCTTGCAGGCGCGCCCACCCCGGACCACGACCAGCGAGCGATCGAACTCAGCGTGATCGTACCCACCTATAACGAGGCGGAAAACGTTCCACTGCTAATCGGCAAGCTGAACGATGTCCTGGTGGGCATAGGCTGGGAGGTCATCTTCGTCGACGACGACTCCCGCGACGGCACCTCGAGCATCGTCCGCAAACTGGCGCAATCCACGGTTGGCGCAAGCAATGTCAGGGTCGTACAGCGCATCGGCCGCCGCGGCCTGTCATCGGCCTGCGTCGAAGGCGCGCTGGCCAGTTCCGCCCCCTATATCGCGGTCATGGACGGCGACTTGCAACATGACGAGCGCTTGTTGCCGCGCATGCTCGACGCGCTGAAGAACGGCAACGAGATCGCCGTCGGCAGCCGCTTCGTGGCGGGCGGCGATGTCGGCGCGTTCGCGGCCAACCGCATCAAGATCAGCAAGATGGGCGCGCGGCTGGCCCGGCTGGTCGTCAAGCAAGAGCTAAGCGACCCGATGAGCGGTTTCTTCATGCTGCGCCGCGACGTGTTCGAACGGGTGGTCCGCCGCCTGTCAGCCAAGGGATTCAAGATCCTGCTAGATATCTTCGCCTCTGCGCCAGCGCCGCTGAAGGTGGTCGAACTGCCCTTCACCTTCGGCTCGCGCACCAAGGGCGAGAGCAAGCTGGATACGATGGTGGCATGGGAATATGCCATGCTGCTACTCGACAAGATGTTGGGCGCCTATGTCCCCGTCCGCTTCCTGATGTATTTGGGCGTCGGTACATTCGGCCTCGGCGTCCATTTCATCATTCTGTGGTTCACCTATAAATCGCGGGCCCTGCCCTTCGAGGAATCGCAGAGCATCGCGACCGGCATCGCCATGATCTTCAACTACTGGTTGAACAACCAGTTCACTTATCGCGACCAGAAGCTGAAAGGAATCCGGTTCGTCTATGGCTTCTTCAGCTTCGCGGTCATCTGCAGCATCGGGGCGCTCAGCAATATCGGCGTGGCGTCGTATCTGTTCACCGAGAATCAGTCCTGGTGGCTGGCGGGGATCATCGGTGTCGTGCTGGGCACGGTCTGGAACTATGCGATGACGTCGGTCTTCACCTGGCGGGTCAAACCGGTCGACAGTAAGGTCTTGTCGGATGAATAGGCCCAGTTGACTTGGAGAAAGAACACCGCGCGGCGGCATCGCCCGGATTTTCTGGTAAATTGTTATAAGTCCGGCAAGATAGGTGCGCCACGTTCCCAACCTCCAGACAAATAGCCTTCGAAATGCCGCCGAACCTTCGCGATTCAGCTTTTGGCGCCGCCCTTGGCGCGGGACTGTTCCTATCGGCGCCGGGCTTTGCCGCGACGGCAGCGGGTGCAGAGGATCCCGGCTTTTCGTGGAAGCCGCGACCGGCGGCGGCGGCGCATGCGACGCCGCGCCTCGAGACAATAGCGCCGATGCCGCCGGCAGCAAGGCCCCGCGCAGCTGTTGCGCCCGCCGCTGCGCCCCCCGAGTTGACGGCCAGCGATAGTCCGCCGCCGCCGCCGGTGCCCAATGGTGGGGCGCCGCTTTCGACCGACCAGCTGGCCAAACTGTATCAGGGCCTCTCATCGACCGCGCGCGGGGCGCTGGAAGGCATAATAAAGACCAAAGGCATCGACGGGTTGTCCAAAATGTCGGAGACCGATGCACGGTCGTCGTTCAGCGGCATGCCGACCACTGTCCGCGACGAAATCCAGGCGAAATGGGATGGGCTCAGCGATGAACAGCGCGTCGCGTTGAAAAAGCTGAAGCCCGATGACATCAAGCAGATGGCAACTACACAGGCGAAGGAGATCGCACAGGCGTCGGTCGCACCGATGATGAAGGTGGTCGAGAGGGTGGTGAGGACAACCGAGGCGATGGTCGATAAAATCAAGGACGCGCTGAAAAACAGCCGCGACTATGTTCAGAAGCTGATTGCGCGATTCCGTGGCGCCGAAGAACCTTAGGAAGCCGCGGAATAATCGATCCGGGATCCTGGGGATCCCGACACCGGAGCCGATGTCAGCCGCCCTCGTCTTCCGCCAGCGGCGCCGGGCCGCCCTTGATCTTCAGCTTGTCGACCCGGCGTCCGGTTATACTCAGCACCTCGAACACGTAATCGGCATAGGTGACAGTGTCACCAACGCGGGGCAGGCGGCCCAAAGCCGTCAGGATAAATCCGCCGACCGTCGTGACCTCGTCTTCGCCCGGCAGCGCCTGGAGCCCCAGCCGGATCTTGATATCCTCGATCGCGACCAGTCCATCGACGATCAGGCTGCCGTCGGGACATTCGGTGATGGCGGGCTTTTCGCTGCGCCCTGCTTCGGGTAGATCGCCGACGATCGCCTCCAACACGTCGGTCAGCGTCACGATCCCCTCGATCCCGCCATATTCGTCGACTACCAGCGCCATCCGGGAACCGGACTGCCGCAATATTTCCAGCGACTGGAGCACTGGAATCGCGTCATAGACGGCAGGTATTGGGGTCACCGATTCGGCCAGCTTCAGCGGTTCCCCCGCGAGGGTGCGGGCAAGAAGGTCGCGGATATGGACTACGCCGACGATATTGTCGGGGCCCCGTCCGACAGGCACGCGGGTATGGCGGCTTTCGGCGATGACCTTGGCGATCTCGTCGCGATCGGCGTCGAGATCGACCCAGATCATATCGGAGCGCGGCGTCATGATCGAGCGGACCGGCCGGTCCGCGAAGCGCAGCACCCGGCCCACCATTGCGCTTTCCGACGGGTGGAAGACGCCGTGCTCGGTCCCCTCGGCGATCAGCGTTCGGACCTCCTCCTCGCTGACCTTTTCCTTTTCAACACGGTCCATGCCGATCAGGGTCAGGACCAGGCGGGTCGTCAGATCGAGCACCGCCACCGCGGGCAGGATGATTCGCGAGATGATCGCCAGCGGTCGCGCGACAACGACCGCGATCGCTTCGGCGCGCCGGAGTGCGATCTGTTTCGGCACCAGTTCGCCGATGATCAAGGAGAAATACGTGGTGATCGTGACGCCCAGGACGAAGGCGATGCCAGCATCGAGCGACGGCGAAATCCAGGGGATATGGCGCAGCAGCAGCGCGATCGGGGCCGTAACCGCCGTCGTCGACAGCGCGCCCATGACGATGCCGATCAGCGTGACTCCCGCCTGGACCGTGGATAGGAACCGGCCGGGATCGCGCGCCAGCGCCAGGGCCACCTTGGCGCCCTTGCTGCCGGCTTCGGCGCGCGCCTCGAGCCGGACCTGCCGCGACGCCACGATCGCCATCTCGGCCATGGCAAAGACGCCGTTCGCGAGGAACAACACGAGTATGATAACGAGATCGATCAGCATTCAGGGTCTAAGAGACCACCCTACCCTTGATTGAAGTCCGGGCCTTCATAACAATTTCGGCGAACGGCACCGGCCGCCGGGGTGCCGGACATGTGTTACAGGCGGCTATGGCTCCCGTCGCAGAACGGCGCGTTCTTGGTCGCCTTGCAGCCGCACAGATAGGCGGTATTGTCCGACTCGGCATTGAACTTCACCGGCGTGAGGCCTGTCCCCTTGTGCGATCCGTCGCAGTAAGGCTGGGCCTTGCTGAGCCCGCAGGCGCACCAGAAATAGGTTTTCCCCGCTTCCACCGTGACAGGAAAGGGCGCCTTCTGGGCAACGGTCGGTTCGCTCATGGGAAGTTTCTCCTGCTGACATTCGATTGGCGATATCATAACACCGACTGCGGCAAGGTCTTGCCTTTTCTTCTTCCCTCTTCGCATGAATAAGGCGCCCTATGCCGGAACTGCCCGAAGTCGAAACCGTCGCACGCGGTCTTCGTGCCACGCTCGAAGGCCATGTGATCACCGAGGTCAGCCAGAACCGGCCGAATCTGCGCATTCCCTTTCCGTCCAATCTCGTAAAGCGCCTGACCGGCCGACGCGTGGTCCATATCGGCCGGCGGGCCAAGTATCTGCTGCTGACGCTGGATGACGGACAGGTACTGGTCGTTCATCTGGGTATGTCGGGGCGCTTCATCATCCGTCACGATCCAACGCTGCCACTGCTGGCGCACGATCATCTGGTGCTGAAAGCCGATGATGACGTAGTCTATGTGTTGAACGATCCGCGGCGCTTCGGCCTGGTAGAAATGGTGCATAGCGAGCAACTGGCGGAGCACAGGCTGTTCGCCGGCATCGGCCCTGAGCCGCTGGGCAACGCGTTTGACGCGAAGACATTGGCCGAGGCGCTGGCGGGCAAAAATACGCCGATTAAGGCGGCCTTGCTGGATCAGCGCGTCGTCGCCGGATTGGGCAATATCTATGTATGCGAAGCGCTTTTCATAAGCGGCTTGAGCCCGCTGCGCCTGGCCGGCACCGTCAAGGGCGCCAAGGCGGACAGGCTGGTCCAGGCGATCCGCCAGGTGCTGGACGCGGCCATCGCTGCCGGCGGGTCATCCTTGCGCGATTTCGTTCATCATGACGGGGAACTCGGCTATTTCCAGCACAGCTTTTCGGTCTATGACCGTGAGGGCAAGCCCTGCCCAGGCTGTGACTGCGATGTCGCCCGCACGGGCGGAATCGAGCGGATCGTGCAGTCGGGACGATCGACATTCTATTGCCCGCGCAAACAGCGATAGGCTAAGCCTTTCCGACATTCATTCTCCCTAGGAAGCAGCCATGACCTACGAGACCATTCTCGTCGAGACCCACGGGGCCGTAGGCCTCATCCGCCTCAATCGGCCGAAGGCGCTGAACGCGTTATGCGACGCCTTGATGAAGGAATTATCGCAGGCGCTCGACACGTTCGAAAAGGACGATGCGATCGGCGCCATGGTGCTGACCGGCAACGACCGCGCCTTCGCCGCCGGCGCCGACATTAAGGAGATGGTGGGTCTCGACTATATGGATGTATATCTGGGCGGTTTTATCTCGGAGAACTGGCAGCGGGCGGCGACGTGCCGCAAGCCGGTGATCGCCGCGGTGGCGGGCTTCGCACTCGGTGGCGGCTGCGAACTGGCGATGATGTGCGACTTCATCCTGGCAGCCGATACGGCCAAATTCGGGCAGCCCGAGATCACCATCGGCACCATCCCAGGCGCTGGCGGCACGCAGCGCCTGGCGCGCTTCGTCGGCAAGTCCAAGGCGATGGAAATGTGCCTGACCGGGCGCATGATGGATGCAGTCGAGGCCGAGCGCAGCGGGCTGGTCAGCCGCGTATTGCCCGCCGCGGAGCTCGTGGATGAGGCGATCAAGACCGCCGCCAAAATCGCCAGCCTGTCGCGCCCGGTCGTTCTGATGGCTAAGGAATCGGTGGGCCGCGCTTATGAGACCACGCTGTCGGAAGGCGTGCTGTTCGAACGCCGGGTCTTCCACTCGACCTTCGCGCTCGACGACCGCAAGGAAGGCATGACTGCATTTGCCGAGAAACGGCCGCCAATCTTCAGGAACCGATAAAGGGCCGCGTCAGGAATCGATGGCTGTAGACAAGTTACGTCTAACGCACCAGACCGCTTGACGCGAGCGTCGAAAAATCGTTAATGTCCCGCCCTTCCGCGATTGGTTAACATGCCCGTTGCGACTGCAATTCGAGAAGATAGATGGCCCATCACAAATCCGCCAAAAAGCGCATCCGCAGCAACGCGCGCCGCGCCGAAGTAAACACCAGCCGCGTCGGCCGCATCCGCACGTTCCTGAAGCGGGTCGAGACCGCAATCGGCGCAGGCAACAAGGAGGAGGCGCAGGCCGAATTCAAGTTGGCCCAGCCGGAATTGCAGCGCGGCACCACGCGTGGCGTAATCCATCGCAACACTGTCTCACGCAAGCTGTCGCGCCTGACGGCCCGCATTAAGGCAATGGCCTAAGCCAGACCGTAGGTTTCGTCTTTTAAGATGATGCCGTAATAATAAGTTCAAATTGCCAATAATTGTTGGCTTAAAAGGCGCCCACTTGGGCGCTTTTTATTTGGCTTTTACTTGGCAGAAAATAATTTTTTCGCCGTTCTTCTTTCGATCTTCTTGCCCCGCTGATCCCCCCTCGATAGAGTTCTTTGTCCGCCCAGCCGATCTTCTTCGGCGGACCCAGCACCCGCGTTGCGCGCCCGAAATTCGTGCCCAGCACCGCGCTTTTTCCTAACGTTGCGTTGTCCTGGGCACGGAGAGTCTATTGGCTGGTATGTCAGAGCATGTCGACGAGACCGCCCGCATCGCAACCATAAAGAAGCAGAAGGATAGTCCAGCAATGTCTGGGGCATTGGATCGTGAATGGGCACGGGTACTGGACATGCTGCGCGCCGAATTCGGCGAGGCCGCGTTTCGCAGTTGGCTGCAGCCGCTGACGGTCATGTCAGAGGAAGCAGGCGAAGTCTCGCTCGGCGTGCCCACACGATTCATCCGCGACTGGATCATCAAGAACTACGCCGACCGCATTCAATCGCTCTGGACGATTGAGAACCCGGCCGTTAGCGGCATCGATCTGGTGGTCGTTCCCGGCATGGGCACCGGCGCGATCGGACCGGATGCCGCGAAGGCGCCGGCCGATGCCGTAGAGCCCGCTCCGCGCCCAGCCGCGGCCCGGAAATCCGCGCTGCGGATCCAACCCGCGGAATCACTGGACATGTCCAACGACATCGATACCAGCGGCCTGGACCCGCGCTGCACTTTCGAGAACTTCGTCGTGGGCAAGCCGAACGAGTTCGCCCATGCCGCCGCCCGCCGGGTCGCCGAATCGGAGACGGTGCCGTTCAATCCGTTGTTCCTTTACGGCGGTGTCGGCCTGGGCAAGACCCATCTGATGCACGCCATCGCCTGGCAGATCAGCAAGCGCAAGGCCAAGCGCAAGGTGCTGTACCTCTCGGCCGAGCAATTCATGTACCGCTTCATCAGAGCGCTGCGCTTCAAGGACACAATGGCGTTCAAAGAGCAGTTCCGCTCGGTCGACGTGCTGATGATCGACGACATTCAATTCATCTGCGGCAACAAGGATTCCACCCAGGAAGAGTTCTTCCATACCTTCAATGCGCTGGTCGACCAGAACCGCCAGATCGTGATCTCGGCAGACAAGAGCCCGTCTGATCTGGAAGGCATGGAGGAGCGGCTGCGCTCACGCCTCGGCTGGGGCCTGGTCGCGGACATTCACCCAACCACCTATGAGCTTCGCCTCGGCATCCTCCAGGCCAAGGCCGACAGCGCCCGCATGAAAGTGCCGCCTAAGGTCATGGAGTTCCTGGCGCATAAGATCACCTCGAACGTACGTGAACTTGAGGGCGCGCTGAACCGCATTGTCGCCCATGCCGACCTTGTCGGCCGTCCGGTGACCATTGAAACGACGCACGAACTGCTGCGCGACCTGCTGCGCGCCAATGACCGCCGCGTCACGATCGACGAGATCCAGCGCAAGGTCGCCGAGCATTTCAACATGCGCGTCGCCGACATGCATTCCGAACGCCGCGCGCGCGCCGTCGCCCGGCCGCGACAGGTCGCCATGTTCCTGGCCAAACACCTGACCCAGCGGTCATTACCGGAGATCGGCCGCAAGTTCGGCGGCCGCGATCACACGACGGTGATGCATGCCGTGAAGAAGGTCGAGGAGCTGATGGCCAGCGATCACGGCTTCGCCGAGGATATCGAGTTGCTGCGGCGGACACTCGCCGGCTGATCCCCCGCCCGACTGGTCACCTCGCCAGCTGGTCAAAGCCGGTCGAGCGCGAGGAAGCGGGCGGTGTCGACGATCGCCTCGCGCTCCGCGAAGGTCGCCAGATCGCGCGCGCAGGGCGCGCTGTCGCCGGCTTGCCCGATCGCCGCCAAGGTGCGTTGCATGGCGCGTATCGCCGCGCGCTGCAGGTCGGACGGGATAATCACCAGCGCGTAACCCAGCACCCCCAGCCGCTCCAACCCGACGACCGGCGTCTTGCCGCCCGAGAACATATTGATCAGCTTCGGACCCGGGATTGCGTGCGCTATAGCTTCGATCTGGGCAACCGTTTCCGGCGCCTCGACGAAAACCATATCCGCCCCGGCCTCGGCATACATGTTGGCGCGGTTCAGCGCAGCATCGAATCCTTCGACCGCTATCGCATCGGTCCGCGCGATCACCAAAAAATCCGGATCGCCCAGCGTATGCCGCACGATACGGATTTTCCGGCACATCTCAGTCGGCGAAATCAGGCATTTATCGTCGAGATGTCCGCAGCGCTTGGGGAATTGCTGGTCCTCGATATGAAATCCGGCGACGCCCGCGCGCTCGAAGAGGCGCGTCGTCCGCTCGATATTGGGCGAGCCGCCGAAGCCTGTATCGGCATCGGCGATAACTGGAATATCGACGGCATCGACCATCTTGCCGACACTGTCCACGACCTCGTTCAGGCTGAGCAGGCCGAGATCGGGCATCGCGGCAGCACGGGCGATAGCCCCGCCGCTGGCATAAACCGCCTGAAACCCAGCCATCTCGACCAGCCGCGCGGACAACCCATCGAACGCTCCCGGCGCCACGAGCGGCCCATTCGACATCAATAAAGCACGCAGTTTATTAGGCCGTGTCATCTTCATGTCCCGAAGTTGCTCAAGAGACGATGCGCCGGCGTAGACCCGTGTGTCCAATATATTGATATCTGGCTATTCATATATGTAAAGTATCGTTATGGAGCTCCGCCACCTTCGCTACTTTGTCGCCGTCGCTGAAGAGTTGCATATGACGCGCGCGGCGGAGCGGCTCGGAATTGCCCAACCACCGTTGAGTCAACAGATTCAGGCGCTGGAGCGGGAAATCGGCGTGACTCTGTTCCACCGGATCAAGCGGCATATCGAGCTGACCGACGCTGGAAAGCTGTTTCTGGAGGAGGCCCGTCGCATATTGATCGGAGTGGAAGCCGCCGTTGGTCGCGCCCGCCGGGCGCAGGACGGAGAGATCGGCCGCATCCGCGTGGGCTTAACCGAATCCGCATCCTTCAACAGCATCGTCACCGGCGCGCTCCGCGCCTATCGCGCGGCCTTTCCCGATATCGAACTGACGCTTGAGGAGAAACATACGACCGAGCTTGCCGAATCTCTGCGTGATGGGACGATCGATGCGGCGTTTTTGAGGCCGCCCTTTTCCGCGGGTGACGGTCTGGATTTCCGGCTGCTGACCAGCGAAAGCATGATCGTCGCACTGCCCGCCGGGCACGGGCTGGCGACGGAAAGGCCGATCACATTGAGCGAATTAGCGGCGGAGACCTTCATCCTTTACCCACGCAGCGCCCGCCCGGGCCTATCGGACATGATCGCCGCCGCCTGCGCACAGGCCGGTTTCACGATCAAGCTTGGCCAACAGGCGCCGCAATTGTCGGCGGCAATCAATCTGGTCGCGGCGGGCATGGGAATCTCGGTCGTGCCACAATCGATGCGGCAGATGCAGCCGCGCGGTGTCGTCTACCGGGCATTGAAGGGCGGACCGACCGTGGCGCTGGGCCTCGCCTATCGGAAGGATGAGCGAGCGCGGACCGTTCTGAACTTCATCGCTCAGCTGCCCTGAGTCAGGCAGCGTGCGAACAGTTCGGGCGCGACGTTGCCACCTGACAGCACGATCGCGACCGTGCGGTCCTTGGCGCTGATCCCCCCGGACAGTAGCGCCGCCAGCGCTACGGCCCCGCCGGGCTCGATCACCAGCTTCAGTGCCTCGTAGCCAAATGCCATGGCGCGCAGCACCTGACCGTCGGTCGCCGTGACGCCGCCGGCGAGCCGCGTGCGGTTCAGCGCGAAGGTCATGCGCCCGGGCATCGCAGCCAGCAGTGCATCGCAGATCGAGCGGGCTGCCGGGTCGTTAGCGGTCCTTTCGCCCGCCGCCAGCGATCGCGCATGGTCGTCAAGGCCGGCTGGCTCCGCCGTATAAAGTTCGGTCGCCGGATCGAGCGCTAGGCCGATTCCAGCTGCCAGCCCGCCGCCGCTGGCCGGGACATAAACGGCGTCCAACGTCAGCCCCAGCGCCTTCGCATCGGCCGCAATTTCGAGACCGACCGTGCCCTGGCCCGCGATCACTCCAGCATCGTCGAAGGATGGGACAACAATCGCGCCGCGCTCCGCGGCAACCCGGGCGCAGATCGCCTCGCGATCCTCGATCCAGCGGTCATAGAGGATGATTTCGCCGCCCAGCCGGCGGGTATTCGCGATCTTGAGCGCCGGCGCGTCGCTTGGCATCACGATGGCCGCCTTCATGTCCAGCAGGCGGGCAGCCGATGCCACCCCCTGAGCATGGTTGCCCGAGGAGAAGGCGACGACCCCACCGCGATCCTGGCCGGTTTCGACGAGCTGCTTCAGCCGGTTATAGGCGCCCCGGATCTTGAACGAGCCGGTCCGCTGCAGCCCCTCCGGCTTCAGCAGTATCCGCCCGCCAGTGAGTTCGTCCAGTAGATCGGAACGCAGCAGTGGCGTCCGAACGGCGACGCCATCCAGCCGCTCCGCAGCCTGGGCGACATCATCGCATGTGGGGAGTTCGGTCGTCGTCGCCATGCCGATTATCGGCTTCGCTCACGTGCCGCGAAAAACATGCGCGCGGGTGATCGTGATGGCACAGGGATCGCCGACGACGAGGCCGAGTTCGGTCAGGCGCTCGCGGTCGACCAGCACCTCGAGACGCTGCTCCCCGTATGCCAGATCGACCCGCGCGGTCGGCCCGAGTGCCACGATCGAGTCGATAGTGGCGCGCGCGATATCGTGACCGTTCGCTCGGTTCAACCCGATTTCGTGCGGGCGGACATAGGCCACCGCATCGCCGGCATAATTATCGAACTCGGTCGGCAGCGAGAAATCGCCGAAACGGGCGATGCCATTTTCGACATGGCAGGTCAGCCGGTTGGCGAAGCCAAGGAATTCGGACACGAACTGCGTCGCCGGCCGGTCATAAGCCTCGGACGGGGTCGCTACCTGCTCGATCTCGCCGAGATTCATGATGGCGATGCGGTCCGCAAGCTCCAGCGCCTCTTCCTGGTCGTGGGTCACGAAGACGCTGGTGACGTTGATTTCCTTATGCAGCTTGCGCACCCAGCGCCGCAGTTCCTTGCGGACCCGTGCGTCGAGCGCCCCGAATGGTTCATCCAGCAGCAGCACCTTGGGTTCGATCGCCAGCGCCCGGGCGAGCGCTACGCGCTGCCGCTGTCCGCCCGAAAGCTGTGCCGGATAGCGGGCGGCGAAGGGATCGAGTTGAACGAGCCCCAGCAGTTCGTCGACGCGGCGCTTGATCTCGGCGTCGCTCGGGCGCTGCTGGCGCGGCCGGACGCGCAGTCCGAACGCCACATTCTCGAAGACCGACATGTTCTTGAACAGCGAGTAATGCTGGAAGACGAAGCCGACGCGTCTGTCACGCACCGCCTGCTTCGACAGATCCTGCCCATGGATCAGCACCTCGCCCGAGTCAGGCTGGTCCAGCCCGGCGATGATGCGCAGCAAGGTAGTCTTGCCCGACCCCGAGGGTCCAAGCAAAGCCATCAGCTCGCCGTCTGCGACGGTCAGGCTGACATTGTCCAGCGCCTGATATGCGCCGAACGACTTACAAACGTTCCTGACCTCGATCGTCATACTATCCTTCAGCGCCGCGTCAGGGCGAGTTGATCCGCATAGCGCCACTCCAAGAACGACTTGGCAGCGAGCGTGATCAATGCCAGGCCCGCAAGCAGCGATGCGGTCGCGAATGCAGCGACCATATTGTACTCATTATACAGGATATCGACCTGCAGCGGCAGAGTATTGGTCAAGCCACGAATATGGCCCGACACGACGGAGACCGCACCGAACTCGCCCATCGCGCGGGCGTTGCAGAGCAGGACGCCGTAAAGCAGCGCCCATTTGATGTTGGGCAGGGTGATGCTCCAGAAAATCCGAAAGCCGCCGGCACCCAGCATCCTGGCCGCCTCTTCCTCTTCGGTCCCCTGTTCCTGCATGAGCGGAATGAGTTCGCGGGCGACGAAGGGCAGCGTGACGAAAATCGTCGCCAGCACCAAGCCCGGAAGTGCGAAAACGATCTTGATATGGTGTTCGCGCAACCAGCCGCCGAACCAGCCCTGCAGGCCAAATACCAGCAGGAATACCATGCCGGCAATGACGGGGGACACCGAAAAGGGCAGATCGATCAGCGACAGCAGGATCGTCTTTCCACGAAACTCAAACTTGCCGAAAGCCCAGGCGGCGGCCACCCCGAAGATGCAATTGAGCGGCACGGCGATGGCGGCGACCGTCAGGGTCATCTGGATCGCCGAAATCGTGTCAGGGTCGTTCAGCGCATGAAGATACAGCTCGAATCCCTTGGCGAAGGCTTCCACCGCCACCGTCGCCAGCGGCAGCACGACGAACAGCACCAGGAATCCGATCCCGCCGACGAAGATCGCCCCGCGCGCCCAGCGCGGATCGCGCAAGGCAGGTCTGTCGCGCCTATCCACGGTCGTGATGGCGTCCCAGCCGCCGCTGCAGGATGTTGATCATGATCAGCAGGGCAAAGGAAATCAGCAGCGAGGCGACGGCGATGACCGCCGCCCCGCGATAATCGAACTCCTCCAGCTTGATGACGATCAGCAGCGGGACGATCTCGGTCAAGCCGGGCCGGTTACCGGCAATGAAAATCACCGACCCGTATTCGCCGATCGCCCGCGCGAAAGCCAGTGCGAAGCCCGTCAGCATCGCCGGGGCCAGCGCCGGCAAGGTGATACGTATGAAGGTCACCCAGCGGTCCGCGCCCAACGTGGCCGCGGCCTCTTCCAGTTCGGGCTCGAAATCCTGCAATACCGGCTGAACGGTGCGGACGACGAAGGGCAATCCGACGAAGATCAGCGCGACGACGATCCCCGGCGGCGCATAGGCGATATCGATGCCGAGCGGTGCGAAGAACGAGCCGACCCAGCCGTTCTTGGCCATCAGCGCAGACAGGGAGACACCGGCAACCGCCGTCGGCAGGGCGAAAGGCAGATCGACCAGCGCATCGACGATCCGCCGCCCCCAGAAGCGGTAGCGCACCAGCAGCCAGGCAATCACCAGCCCGAAGATGCAATTGATCGCGGCCGCGATGGCAGAGGCGAGGAACGTCAGGCGAAAGGCGGCAAACACACGCGGGTTGGCGAGAACGCCCCAGATCGATGCCCAATCCATCTGCGCCGCTTTCAGAAATAGCGCGGCCAGAGGGATCAGGACGATGAGGGATAGATAGGCGAGGGTAAATCCAAGGGCCGGACCAAAGCCCGGCAGAACGCTCCATCGACGAAACGGTGGCTGTGCGGCGTCCGGCGTTGCCTTCACCGCCGTCGCAGTCATCGCCGTCATTGGGCACCCGGCCGGTAGATCTGATCGAACATGCCGCCATCGGCGAAATGAGTGGCCTTGGCCTGGGCCCAGCTGCCGAATTTCTCGGGCACGGTAAATAATTTTACCGCTGGAAACTGCCTGGCATAGCGCGCGGCAACCGCCTCGGAACGCGGGCGGTAGAACCATTTCGCCGCGAGATCCTGTCCGGCGTCGCTATAAAGGTAATTGAGATAGGCCTCGGCAACCTTTCGTGTCCCCTTACGATCGACGACCGAATCGACCACCGCGACCGAGGGCTGGGCCAGCACGCTTTCGGCGGGAACGACGATCTCGAACTGATCGGCGGCGGCCTCCTTAATGGCGAGGAAGGCCTCGTTTTCCCAGGCGAGCAAAACTTCGCCGACGCCGCGCTGGGTGCCCATCTTCCTGATCTTGATGCGGTTGGTCGCGAACTCCCCGACATCGCCGCCCGGCACGAAGCTGCTGCCAACGGCGATCTCGTTGTCGTTCTTCAGCGCCTCGAGCATGCGCGGTAGCAGCCGTTCGTAATGCTGCAAGTCGCCGTCCATCACCACGATATAGGAGTCGACTGGCCAGCGCACCCTTGACGCAGGCCGATGACAGACCGCGGCGGCCGATACGCTGAACGACCCTGACATTCCTGCATAGACCGCGGACCAGCTTGCGGACGACGCTTGAGGTGCCGTCGCGGGAGTCGCCGTCGACGAAGATGGCCTCCCAACTTATGCCCACCAGGACTTGTTCAGCTTACCGATCAGCAGTGGCACGTTTTCCGCCTCGTTATTAGTGGGCACGAATGATGCTGAGTCGATTGCCTGCTCGTCATCGGCCGGGCTGGCGGCACCTGCATGAAGTCCCGTCTGGCTGTCCATACCGCTTTCCTTCACCGAATCTGGGCGCCGAAGTTAGGTATCGAGGCCTGGGAGGCGAGTCCATAGCGCTTCCTACAAAATGCGAAAGCATTTCCGTCTAGTCAGTCCGTGAGAGAAGCGACTCAGTCTGTGGCGATGAACTTCCCTGGCTCCGGCGGCTCCGGACGGATGTTCGCGGCCATTTCAGTGGCGCCCAACACTCTTTCCGCATCGTCGACGTACGGATTGACGCTGGGCCAGAATTGCGCGACCAGGCGCAGCGCGGCTGCAGCCTTAGAGAGTCGCCTTGTGCGGATCGGCAGGAGGCCGCCAACCAGCGAAATCCTGAAGCGCCAAATGTATGGCCGCGGAAAGCTCGACTTGCTCCAAGCCCGTGTAATCGGCGCCTGTTAGGCTCAGACACCATCAAAATTGCGTCAGAGCCGCAATTGGATGCGAATTGACAGTTTGTTTGGCCTGTTCACTTCCGCGGCTGCGATTAAGAGCATGAGGCAGCGTCGTTCCTTCGAAAACTGGCGGGCCGCTTGCCAATGGCGGTCTTCCGATGCGCCGCGCAACCGCCGCCGCCGGGCCAGCGCCGATCAGAAGCTCGGCACACTCGGCGTCCATGGGAAAGCCCCTCTGAAACTCCTCGAGCGTGAGAGGCCCCTTGGCTATGCTGGCAGCTTACACCACCTGAGCGTGTAAATCTCAAGGCCGCCGAACCCAAGCTGTAGTGACCCTCCTGGGACAACTGCATAAGCCTTCTCGACCTTGAGGAACTGAACTCAAGACAAATCGTCAAGGGTCGATCAAGAGCTCCGGGTATATGGCGTCGTCCCAGGGTCACGTTTCCTCGGCTTTAGGTGGTTGCGGAAGCTCGCTGTTATTGTCTCCACCCTTGACCATCATCTTTGCGACCGAATCGAGAAACGCCTGGAATCGCTTCTCGCCGAGCGCTCTTGCATCCTCTCCAGGCGAGGGAAGAGCGGCGGCATAAATCAGCTGATGGCGAATAAAGCGATAGAGGGCGTGGCTGATAATGAAGCATTCGCTGTTGCCCTTAT
>JAQGIF010000100.1 GCA_028291345.1 Rhodospirillales bacterium
TTTCAAACTGATCAAAGCTTTCGATTTTAGGGACGCGCAAGCCAGTGGATCAGTCTTGCACGTTCCCCGCAACAGAAATGGGCGGCGCGTCGATAATCGAGAGTAATGCACCCAGAACAGGAAGAACCCGCGCGAGCTCGAAAGCCTTCTCGAAGATGCTCGCGATAATGCGGCGCTCGAGGAGTTCCGCCTCAACCCAGAAGAAACTTTTCCGGTCAGTCTGGCTGACGCGCTCATAGCCGGCGAGAATCCGTCCGCGTCCTTCGCAAGTACCGCGCCCTGATTCTGGCCGATGTCGCTGAGAAACGCGGGATCTCAGCGCCCTATCTCAGCCAGATCGAAACCGGAAAGCGAAAGGCCAGCGCGGATGTGCTGAAAAAGCTGGCCGACGCCCTGGCCGTGTCGGTCAGATGACTTGATCTGAGGCGAAAATGAAGGCCGACGGCATTTTTCGACAGGCCGCCTCAAAACTAATCGCGTTTCAACTGTCCGGCAGGCCATCGATTCGGGGTTTATCAATACCTTGAACCGCTACACGCTGAGTCAACCGCGTAAGCGAACGTCTCGGATGGGGGAGGATTGGGTGGGGTGACGCCGCCAACGGGCCCCCTCCCCTACCGCAACCCCGCTTCCACCAGTAGCGGGTGAACCTCGTCCCGGAACCGCCGCATGCCCGGGATAAAGGCCGGCCAGGTCAGCAGCAGGCCGTCCAGGCCGGCGTCGGCCAGCATCTTGAGGTCGTCTACGATCATCTCCTTGGTGCCGAGCAGCCGAAAGCCCCCATAGCCGGCGATCATGTCGTCGCGGATCGTTTTCAGCGTGTCCGGCGCCAGGCTTTGCGAATCGATGCCCATGCCGGTGATGAAATTGTCGGCGGCGACGATATCGCCCTTCTCGTAAACGCAATGATCGAATTGCCGCCGCGCATCCTCCAGTGTATCGCCGATGATCATGTAGGCTGCGATCCAGACCTTGATTTCGCGCCCGAATTCCTCTCGCGCGAAGGCCCGATAGGCGTCGATATGCTGCCGAATCGATGACGGATCGCGGGCGTTTAGCGCCGTGAACACGATGTCGAAATGCTTGGCGGCGAAGCGCTTGCCGACGGCCGAGCCGCTGGCGTTCATCAGCGCCGGATAAGGCTGGATCGGGCGCGGCTTCAGCGCGGCATTCTTGACGCTGTAATATTTGCCCTCGAAGTCGATCTCCTCCTCCGAGGTCCAGAGCCGCTTCATCAGCGTGATCCATTCCTCGCCCATCGCGTAGCGCTCGCCATGGTCCAGCATGGGCGAGCCGAACAGCTCGATCTCCCGCCGGTTCCACCCCGTCACAACATTCAGCGTGAAGCGCCCGCCGCCGATATGATCGATGGTCGTCGCCTGCTTGGCGGCCATCACCGGATGCATTGTCGGCACGTGGATGGTGGCGAACACCGAAGGGTTCTGCGTCTGGGCCGTGACCGCCGCCGAGAAGGTCATCGCCTCGAAGACGTTCTCGTTGAAATTGGTGACGCCACCGAACCCGCGCCACCGACCCAGCGGCACAATCGCCTCGAATCCCATTTCGTCGGCAAGGCCGGAGACGGTCCGGACATTGTCCCAACTGGTCTCGAACACGCCGTCCATCGACGACATCGTCGCCGCCCCCGACACGTTGGTGCAGAAGGTGCCGAGCTTCAGCCTGCGGCGGCTGTAGAACAGCGGGTTGGTCCGCGCCAGCGCCTCAAGCCTTTCCTCTTGAACGCGGGTCGTGTTTGGCATGGCTATTCCCCGATCTCAGTGTTTCAAGTTGGCTATCACCGGCAGCACAGTCCTCATCAAGGTCGGCTGATAAGCCCGTCCAGGACGACCTCCCGCACCTTGCCTTCGGAGGCGGCAGCCCCGGCAAAGGCAACGATCCGGTTGGCTGGGCCGAGCCCCAGCGCCTGTTTGACGGTCGGGTCGTAAGCAGCCCTCCCGGTCTTCCACATGGCGCCAAAGCCGAGCGGCCGCGCCGACCGCCAGGATTTGCTCGATCTCCGGCACTTTGTGGTTGAGGTTCAACCGGGCGGCAACGGCGATGATCATCGGCGCCCGTATGGCTTTGGACCGTTCGGCGTCCAGCTCGAACTTGGCGCTGTCAGGAACGGCGAGCCGCTTGGCCTCCGCCATCGCGTCGGCCAGAATCTGACCCGGTCGCCTTCGCGCACCACAAAGCGCCAGTGCGCGAGCGGTCCGTGGTCCGGCCGCGCGGGCGCCGGCACGCAGGATGATGTCGAGATCGTCCCCTGCGGGCGCCGGCGGAAGCAGTTTCGTTGCAGACGCCCGGCTGGCGATCGCGGTCAGAACATCCATTTGTCTAATCTCGATTCGGCGACATTGCGCGGCGACACCGGGGCGTTAAGCCCCGGCGCCACCGTCATAGACGATCTGGACGCGGCGGTTCTGCGGCTCGCGCACGCCGTCGCCCGTGGGGACCAGAAGATCGCGCTTGCCCTTGGCGACGATCTGGATTTCCGAAGCCGGGATTCCCTGCGCCTCCAGTTCGGCCGCGACCGACTCCGCGCGACGGCGGCTGAGACGCATGTTGTAGGCGTCGGAGCCCACCGTATCGGCATGGCCGGTAACGGTGAGCTCGGTCACCTTGGCGGGACCCGCGTTCTTCGCCGCCTGGTCGACGATCTGGACCGCCTGAGGTGTCAGGTCCGACTTGTTGAAGTCGAAGAACACCATGTAGCTGCGCGCAATTGCCGGCACCGCGACCGGGGGTGGCGTATAGGGGGCCGCGGGTTCCCCCACGTCCTTCTCCGGCCCGAAGCGGTATTTCAGCGAAAAGCCGAACATTCGCGGCGGGTTGTAGGCCGCCGAGGAGATACCCAGCGACGTGTAAAGTGGCTGGATACCGGTGATGTGCGTATTGTCGGTCAGGTTGGAGACGAAGGCGCCGAGATCGATCGGCTGCTGGAAGACATTCGTCCAGTCCACCTTGAGATCGAAATTCTCAAACGACGGCACGATCGTCCGGGGCTCGCCGGCCGTGACCGAGAAATATTGATGCCCGATCCAGGAGTACGACAGCGAGACGGCGATGTCGCCCCAGGATTCGTCCACCGGCAGGTGATAGGTGCCGGTGACGCCGTATTGCCATTTCGGCAGATAGAAGAGTGGCGGCTTCGAGCTGGTCGTCGCGCCGAACGCCGTCGGATATTCGTCGTAGCTGGCGAAGATATAGGAGGCGTGCGGCGCGATCTCGACACCCTTCAGCGGCACGAGGGTCGCCTCGAGCTCCGCGCCTTCCAGCGTGGCGGAAGCGGCGTTCAACTCCTCGTAATTCGCGTGCGTGGCGCCGGTCGAATCGACCACCTGGACGAGCTGCGTGACCTGGATGGCCTTGTAGTCGGTGTGGAAGATATCCGCGTTGGTCCGCGCCTGGACGCCGAACAGCTCCCAGTCGGACTTCACGCCGAGTTCGACGTCAGTCACGTGCTCCGGCTTCAGATTCTGGAACTCCAGCTCCACCTGCGGATTGGTGCCGCCGGGGCGGTAGGCGTTGCCGGAACGGACATAGACCAGAGTCGAGGGATCGACCTGATAGTCGAGCGCGAGGTTCCAACCGTAGGAGCTGAAATGCGCGTTCGATCCGATGAAGCAGTTATTGTCGAAATTGACCGGCGTCCCGCAGTTCGTCGGCGCACCCGAAGGACCGCGAAGAACCCTGTCGACACCGTTCGTGGCGAGCTCCTGGACCGAATTATAGTCCCAGGTGTAGCGATAGCCGGCGCTGAAGCGCAGCCCCTCGACCCAGTCCGACAGGTCGTAGATGCCGTGCGCGAACAAGGCCTGGCTGCGGGTCGAGTTGTGGTAGCGATAATAGGTTCCCCCGCCTTCCGCGGTCGTCAGGAAGACCGAATCGCCGAGCGGGTGGTCGAACTCGAGGAAACCGCCCAAAATCCAGGTCAACTTGTCGTTCAGCGCCTTGCCCTGGAGTTGGAGCTCCTCGGTGTACTGGACTTCGTTATTGCCCCAGGTCTGGCTGTCGGGCGGCGCGCCGATATTGATGATCGGCAGGCCGAGACTGACATAGTCGATATTCGTGAACTGCTTAAAGATGCGTGCGGCGGCGATGTTCTTGATGGTCAGGCTGTCGCTGACGTCCCAGGTCGCCACGTCGGTCAGGCCATAGAAATAGTCCTTGCCGAGCCCGGGGATCGCCTGCCCCAGGAGCGCCCTGGCTCCCGCCTGCTGCTGCTTCACGAGCTGCGAGGAGACAGTTGGGAAAAGGCCGACAGTGCCCGTGCCGCAGCCGCCTGGCGCTGTCCCGGGCGAGAAGGCCGGTCCACCCAGCGCAAGCGTGTATGCGCAAGTCGGCGACGACAGCGGGACCGGGTTGAAACTCGAATTCAGGCCGGTGAGTACGAAACCGGGGTTGACGTACCGGGTGATCGTCGCCGTGCCGTTGGTGTGCTGATAGTAGCCGTCATAGAGGAAGTAATTCTCGAAGTCGTCCGTCGGCCTCAGCGTCACTCCCACCCGCCAAGTATAGTAATCGACGTTGTCGTAATCCTTGCCGTTCGCCAGGTTGGTTGTGTAACCGTCGCGCTGCTGGGTCTGACCGGCGACGCGGACCAGAAGCTTGTCCTTGACGATCGGGACGTTGATCGCCCCCTCGAACTCGCGGTCATTATAGTTGCCGAGGGTGACCTTGCCGTAGCCCTCGAATTCGTTGGTCGGATGCTTGGGCTCCAGAGAGATGAGCCCCCCGATCGAATTCTTGCCGAACAGCGTCCCCTGCGGTCCTTTCAGGACCTCCAGATTATCGAGGTCGTAGAAAAAGCCGGGGGACAGGCTGTGGATATTGCCGGTCGCCGGATCGAAATCGGTGCTGCCGATCGGCACGTCGTTGAAATAAATGACGGTTCCCGCAAGGCCGCGCAGGCGGAAAAAGCCGGAATATGGCGCGTTCGGGTCCGCGAGCTGCGGCGCCGTGGACAGCGACGGCACCACATGCATCAAGTCCCTCGCCTGTGCGATCTGCAACCTGTCCACGTCGGCCTGGGATAAGGCCGTTATGGCGATGGGCACGGCCTGGGCTCGCTCTTTCACGCGGCGGGCGGTGACGACAATTTCCTCAAGGCCGTTGCCGGCCGAAGCCCTGGATTGATCGGCCTGCGCGGCATTTTGCGCGAATGCAGGCGCGGAAACGGCAAATGCGCAGAGCGCGCTGGTGCATCCCAGAATCGTGGCGATACGTGAAGTCATGCCTGGCTCTCCTCCCCGTTCGGATCACTTCCAGAGAGGCTTGATCTGAAGCCGCCAGGATGCGCACCGATTTCGATATTTTATTGCAGCGGGCGATCGACTACGCGGCGGCCTGCCCTTCCCCGATACTTCCTCCCCGTCGAAGCGGGAGAGGTTCGATCGCATTTTGGAGTATGGAAAGAAATTACGACAAATGCTAAATAGAGCAGTTTCCGATCACTTGGCGGCAACGCAACAGAGAGATTTCAGGCTTTCCCTAAAATCAAACGACCATCACGAAAAGAACAATAGATTAACTTACAGGAGCTTTCATAGATAATATAAATGGTGAAAACCCCGGCGACGCTACGGTTCATTGACTCCGAAAACCGGACTGCTGGACAAAACCGGACACGGCTCACATCTCATCCTTACGCGGCCGACGAAAACCGTTCGCACGAGAGCATCGTCTGGGCCCACGCATGACTAGGAGTCCCGCCCCGCCATGACGCGAAAACCGCAAGCCCGGGAAAGTCCAATATGGGCGCGTCATTGACGATAGCTCAGACCGCGAGAAATGGTGGGCGAGAGCTGAGGAGGCCAATAGCTGCGTGGCTCCTGACCTCCCCAACGATAATCTTGCATTATCATGGCGTACCATCAGACACATGGTGGTCGGACCAGATGCAAATCTCAAAATATCTTATTTTCTGGTGAAGACACGTTCAGGCTTTTTCTGTTGCTTTGGCACAAGTCATTTTTGCTATAGGGAGGCTGCGTAATTCGCTGCTTTCTCAAACCCTCAAGTCGCGCTTCCAGCCGCCGGCAACAAGACAATCCGAGCGCGCTGCCGCATCCGGTATTCACCCTTCGTCGAACCGGCCAAGCTCTCAAGCTCAGCTCATTCTTCAGCGCTCAACCTAATCGCTGTCGCGGCGGGGATCGTTTTCATCCCAAACTTGAATCACGACTCAGCCTCCAGCGATAGAGGGTATTAGTCCTCGTCCTGAAGCGAATGTCTGATTTTGGGAGCAGCGCTAACCACTAGGAATGGCAAGGATGGTTAAGGCTTAGCAAACGCCTGCCCCTGCCGCACCCCCGACCCTGCTCGGCAGGCGTCCGCTAGCCCCTCCCCACAAGGGGGAGGGATTGGAACCGAGTTCATATGCAATCGCCGCGGACTCAACTCACGCCGAGGTGACGCGCAAGTTTGCCGAGAGTCTGATAGCCGAACTCCACCGCACCGAAGCCGATGGACGCGTCGCGCTGTTCCTTGGTCGGGTGCAGTTGGCGCATGGTGAGCACGGTCTTGCCATCGCTTTGGGCGTCGAACGTCACCGTGACGTGGAACCGCGCGGGATCATTGTCCTTGTCGGAACCGTGCTCGATCTCGATCAGCCGCGGCGCTTCGACCCGCAGGAACACCATGCGGTTCTCATAGCGCGTGCCGTCGGGTCCGGTATAGACGAAGCGCCAGCGCCCGCCGGCGCGGATATCGCATTCCAGGCTCTCGACCTTGAAGCCATCCGGCCCGAACCACTGCGTGATCTGCTTCGGATCGGACCAGGCCTGGAACACGCGTTCGCGCGGCGCGGCGATTACGCGGCTCAGCACGATCTCGCGATCGAGCGCCCAGGTCCTGCGGGAATCAGCGTTCATGGTCGTCACCTTTCGTGTCTGCCGATTGAGGGGTTTCTGTTGTCGCGAGAAAGCGTTCGAGGCGGTCGAATCGCGCCTCCCAAGCTTCTCGTGTGTGATTCAGCCAGCGCGTCGCCTCGGCCAGGCGATCCGTGCGCAAAGAGCACGGCCGCTTCTGGCCGTCGCGCCCGCGCGCAATAAGTCCCGCGCGCTCCAGCACCTTCAGATGCTGCGACACCGCCGGCAGGCTCATTGCGAAAGGTTCGGCGATCTCCTGCACGGTCAGGTCCCCCTGGGCCGCGAGGCGGGCAAGGATGGCCATCCGAGTCGGGTCGCCGAGGGCCCCGAATGTCTGGGTAAGGTCTTGAGATAACCGCACGTGTCTGAGCCGTTTTATATTTAAGACGATACTTAAATATATAGACAGATGCCGCCCGTCAAGGGGGTCGCCGCAGGGCTATCGCATTTGAAGATTAGCGAACAGAGTGAGGATTTGGGCGAGGAAAGCATTGTCCCACCCGGCTCGCTTGAGTTTTCCGCGCATGGAGCCTTTTGAGGGCTCCAGTTTGGCGAGATTGAGGGCGAGCTTGCGGAGCAGGGCAAGGTTTTGGGGACCGTGCTCTTGCGATTTCTGGCCTGATCCTCATCCATTATCAGGTCGAGCACCCAGTGGAGTTGGTTTTCGATGCCCCAATGGCTGCGTACGACGGTGTTGAAGCGTTCCGGCGCGCAGGCCTGACTGAGCAGATAACAGCGGGTCTCGGTCGTCGTCTTTCCGTTGATCTCGCGGGTCGCGGTGATCTTGCCGATGGCCCGTAGGCCCGGCCAATCATGGCTATCCTGAAGCCATCCGATGTCGGTGCTCACGCTTGCGGTGCGGGTCTCGATGCGACCATGCCCTTTGTCCGCTTCACTGGCGCTGCGCAGCTCGGTTTCGGGATCGTCGAGGAAGCGGCGCACATCGTCGTGCAACGTTTCTTGGTTGCCTTTGAGCGCCAACACGTAGTCGCCGCCCTGGTCGATCACCTGTTGGGCGATCTTGCGCTGGCAGCTCATGGCGTCGGCCGTGACGGTTCGACCCTTGAGCAACAGCAGCTCCAAGAGCTTCGGCACCGCAACGATCTCATTCGATTTGTCATCGACTGTGATCTGGCCCAGAACCAAACGCTGGTCGGCCGCCCATGCGCTCACCAGATGCAGTGGCGAGGCCGCGCTCGCGCGATCGAACGAGCGCCGCAGCGTCTTGCCATCAATCGGCTATAACGCCTTGGCATTCCTCCGAGAATCGCCGCACGAACTCCATGAACCAAGTGTGAAACCGGGCGAGATCGAGCAGACGGAACACGCGGTTGAATGTGTCGTGGCTCGGGTTCGTGAAATGAGGCAAGACACCTCTTGTTGATCCGGCCGAGGCGCGGAGCTCCTCGACAACGTAGATGTGACCAAGCTAATCAGCCGGCGCGACCGCGCTTTGATATTGGCCTCATGGGCTACAGCTTCGCGGGTTTACGGTCATGCGCGTTCGCAGCGAGTGATTCAATCGGCGAGACCTTTATTGCCCGGGAACCCGCATCCGGCCTAGTTGGATTGCAGCGCCGAGACGCGAAACTTCAGGTCCTCCACCTTCGACAGCAGGAATTTGAGCAGCGGCGAAGTGTTGGCCTCGTTATAACCAAGGACCAGGTCGATCATCGGCGGCGCACCCCGGATCGGCCGGCTGACGACCGATTTCGGCAGCAGGTTGCGGGCATAGAGTGGGAGCAGCCCAACGCCGCCGGTCGAGACGATCAGCGAAAAGGCCATCGATAGGTTCAGCGCCTCGTGATCCGGCGTGAGGTCGATGCCGGTCTGCGCGGCATAACGGTCAGTCACCGCGCGAAGCTGCGGCGCATTCCATGCCGGCACGCCAATCAGCGTCTCCCCGACGATCTCCTCAGGGCTGACCGAATCCTGCGTCGCCAGCCTGTGGTCAGCCGGCATCACCACGATCAGCGGATCCTTGCGCAGCAGCCTGTAGACCAGACCGGCCGCCTGTTTTTCCGGGCGCAGGAAGGCGACGTCGATCTTTCCGCGCACCAGCGCCGCCGCCAAGTTGGGGGACTCCTGGCTTGTGATGACGACCTCGATATCCGGCAGCTCGTCGCGCAGGATGCTCATAACCGGCGGCAGCCAATCCATTTCGTACCCAGATAGGAAGCCGATGGTGAAGGAGGTCTTGGGCGGCTCGGCCGCCCGCCGCGCCGCCTCGGCCGCCGCCTCCACCTGTAGGAACACCATGCGGGCGTGATCGAGGAAGACCTTGCCCGCCGGGGTCAGCTCGACCCCGCGTGCGCCACGGATCAGCAGCGTCACACCCAGCTCCGCCTCCAGGTCGCGGATCTGCCGGCTGAGCGAGGGCTGCGCCGTATGCAGCCGCTGCTCGGCCGCGACAGTCATGCTTCCTGTCTCCGCCACGGCGATGAAATAGCGCAAATGCCTGAGTTCCACGGCGACGTCCCATACCAACGAAGTATGACTACTAGATTACAAAGTCTTTCTGCCGGACGCCAAGAAAACCTAAGTCTCCTTGAACACCAACGCACACAGCGGAACGCCAGGCACGATCATCCATGCCTGAAAAGTTTACGCAGTCTCGTTGATGCCAAAACATTCACCCGCGGCGACGCCGCTTTTCGAAGGAGCGTTCCAATGAGCAACCCAGTCGTTCTGATCACCGGCGGCCTGACAGGTATCGGCCGCGCCGCCGCCCTGGCCTTCGCCAAGGATGGCGCCAAGGTCGTCGTTTCCGGCCGCCGCGATGAAGAAGGCAAGGCCCTGGCCTCCGAGCTTCGCGCCACCGGCGCCGAGGCCGAGTTCATCCGCGCCGATGTCCGCTTCGAGGACGAAGTCCGCAACCTGGTCGACGGCACCGTCGCCCGCTTCGGCCGGCTCGATGTGGCGGTCAACAATGCCGGCACCGAGGGCAAGCCCGGCCCCGCGACCGAACAGTCGGCCGAGACTTACGCGGCCACTTTTGACACCAATGTGTTGGGCACCGTTCTGAGCATGAAGCATGAGCTGCGGGTCATGCAGGCCCAGGGCAGCGGCAGCATCGTCAACATCTCCTCGACCTACGGCCATCAAGGCACAAGCGGGGCGTCGATTTACGTCGCCAGCAAGCATGCGGTCGAGGGGCTGACCAAGTCTGTCGCGCTCGAAGCCGCTTCCTATGGCGTCCGCGTCAATGCCGTCGCCCCCGGGCCGATCGATACCGGCATGCTCGACCGTTTCACCGGCAGCGAGGAAGGCAAGGCCTATCTGGGGTCCACCACCGCGCTGAAGCGCGTCGGCCAGCCTGACGAAATTGCCGCCGCCATCGTCTTCGCCGCTTCCGAGAGTGCTTCCTACCTGACCGGCCACATCCTGAGCGTCGACGGCGGCAAGAGCGCCGGCTGAACTCATCCAATCGTCAAATCATACCTACCGAGAACATCATGTTTGATCTCAACAACAAGACAGCGCTGGTCACCGGCGGGTCGCGCGGCATCGGCCGCGCGACCGTCCTTGCCCTTACCCACGCCGGCGCTCATGTCATCGTCCATTACGGCCGGGCGGCCGACGAGGCCGCCGCGCTGGTCAATGAAATCCGCGCCAAAGGCGGTAAGGCCGACGCGGTCGGCGCCGACCTCGCCCAGCCCGACAGCCCGGCCAAGCTGGCCGAGCAGGTGAAGGCCATCGTCGGCGGCAAGCTCGACATCGTCGTTGCCAATGCAGGCGTCTCCGGCGCGGCCACTATCGCCGAGCAGACGGTCGCGGATTTTGACAGCCTCTGGGCCGTCAATGTCCGCGCGCCGTACTTCCTGGTGCAGCAGCTTCTGCCGCTGCTGCATGACGGATCGAGTGTGATCCCGATCTCGTCGAAGGCGGCAAGTTCGGCGGTCGGCAACCTGTCGGCCTATGCCGCGACCAAGGGCGCGGACGATACGCTGGTCAAGTATTTCGCAGCCGCGTTGGGCCCGCAGGGCATCCGCGTCAACGCGGTCGCGCCGGGCGTCATCGATACCGACATATCCAGTTTCACCAAGACCGAGGAGGGCCGGAAGGTCGCGATCGACATGCAGGCGCTGAAGCGGATCGGCTAGCCCGACGACATCGCGCACGTCGTCGCCTTCCTCTCTTCGAATGGCGCGCGCTGGATCACCGGCACGACCATCCATGTCGACGGTGGTTCGAAGCTTTGAGCCGCCAACCACCCAAGGAAAGACCGCAATCGTGTCAACCGACCTGAAACTTTACCAGTCGAACGGCTCCCCCAATTCAAGACGCGTCCGCATCTACCTCGCCGAGAGGGGAATTTGCGCCTCGACGATCCCGGTCGATCTGGGCGCCAAGGAACAGTTCTCCGACGCCTATGCCGCGATTAACCCACGCCGGGTCGTGCCGACGCTGGTTCTGGGCGACGGCACGGCGATCGGCGAGGTGCCGGCCATCTGGCGATATCTCGAGGAGGCCTATCCCGACCGTCCGCTGATCGGCAACACGCCTAAGGAAAAGGCACTGGTGACGATGTGGGAACGCCGGATCGAGCTCGAAGGCTTCAACCCGACGATGGAGGCGGTGCGTAACGCCGCCGCCGGCCTCAAGGGCCGAGCCATCGCCGGCCCGCACGACTACGAGCAGATTCCCGCCCTGGTCGAGCGCGGCAAGCAGCGGGTGAAGGATTTCTATGCCGACTTCAACGCACGGCTGACGGATACGCCGTTCATCGCCGGCCATTACTTCTCGGTCGCCGATATCACCGGCGTCGTCACGGTCGATTTCGCCACCAAGGCGCTCGGCCTGCCGATCCCGGAAGACCATGTGGCGCTGAAGCGCTGGTACGAACTGGTATCCGCGCGTCCCAGCATCGCGGCCTGAGCGAACGCGGCTCAGCCTTCGGGCTGGGCCGCGATTTCCCTCGGCCATCTGCAGCCCGGCGCGCTCAACGCGTCCGGCCATGCGGTTGATGACA
>JAQGIF010000108.1 GCA_028291345.1 Rhodospirillales bacterium
ACCCGTGTCGACCGCGAAGACAACCGTGCTTCCGGCAATGGACAGTCACCAGGCGCAAAATAGGGCTTGCATACTGGATTGCGATTAGACAACAGGCCCGCGGCCGTGAGGATGGCTGCATCATGAGGCCGGACACACGGCAGCACCTGAACCTGCGCAATCACCCCTCAAAAACCTCTTGCTTTCCGCGGGGCGTCCACACACGGACATTCGTTTAAGTTGGCCATTGCTGATGAGTTGTCACGTCTGAACGAAGGCGATTGTCATTGCATTCGTTACATCTACGACTTCATCGTTCTCGGACCCTCGGACGGCGCTGTAATGGCACGGCTCCGCCTGACCAGGCGGATCTTCGGGTCGCTCGGCACGACATTCGCGCCCAATACCCCCAAAGTATTGCAGTTCTTCCGTACCAGTTTTTTTGCTTACCACCGTACCTATCTGGAATGGCATGCCCTCGGGCTGTTATGCAACGGTGCCGGGAAGCACACAATTGAGCCGCGAGTCCGAACCTTCTCGAAACTACGGTTTGCCGTCTTTCAGAGACCTCGGCGTTCTTGTGCGTCTGGCGGCGATCGGCGTCGCGGTGTTTGTCGTTGTCGCTGCCTTCGCCTTTGTCGCCGGGTGGCTGTCGCCGTCCAAGCTGACCCAGGACAAGATGATGGATGCTTTCGCTCAGGCGAACGGCGTCCATTCTGGCTTCCGCCGCAATCATGCCAAGGGCGTCTGCGTCGCCGGCGCGTTCGAGAGCAATGGACAGGCTGCTCGCCTGTCTACCGCCTCTGTTTTCCAGCCAGGACGTGTCCCGGTGGTCGGGCGCTTCGCGCTCGCTGGCGGCCAACCGGCCATGGCAGACGGGCCCCAGGCCGTGCGCAGCATGGCGCTCAGCTTCCGTCCCCCCGGCGGCGAGGAGTGGCGGACCGGCATGAACAATATTCCGGTTTTCGTGGTCAAGGACGCCAAGGGTTTCTACGATCAGCTGCTTGCCGCGGCGCCCGATCCGGCGACCGGCAAGCCCGACCCTGCGAAAATGGCGGCCTTCCTCGCCGCGCATCCGGAAACCGGTCGTGCTCTGGCGATTATCCGGCAGTATCCGTTTTCGTCCGGCTTCGCCAATGCCGCCTATAACAGCCTCAACGCCTTCCGCTTCGTCAGCACCGCCGGTGTCGCAACGCCCGTTCGCTGGTCGATGGTGCCGGTAGCGCCGTTCGAGGCGGAGACAGCCGGGCAGGACGCGAAGTCGGATAAGAATTACCTGTTCGATGCTTTGATCGCCGGCGTCCGGCAAGGGCCGCTCGAATGGCATTTGATCGTTACGGCAGGCCGGCCGGGGGATCCGACCGATGACGCCACCATCGCCTGGCCGAATGACCGGGAGCATATCGATGCAGGGACGCTGACGATCGACCACGTCGAGGCCGAGGCGGCGGGCAATTGCCGCGATATCAATTTCGACCCACTGGTCCTTCCGGCGGGTATCCAAGCGTCCGACGATCCCCTGCTCAGTGCACGGTCGGCCGCCTATTCGGAGTCCTTCACGCGCCGAGCGGGCGAAGCGAAGACACCAAGCGCGGTCCAGATCGGCGGCGGGGAAGGCTCGTGATGGGCAATTCCCCTCAAGGCATGTTCCCGCTCGTCTCCCGCATCCTGCACTGGTCGATGGCGGCCATGATCCTAGCCATGCTGTTCATCGGCATCGGCATGGTCGCTTCGCTGTCCGATTATCACTGGTTAGTGTCGATCCATAAGCCGCTGGGAATCCTGATCCTCATATTCGTCGCGCTTCGTTTGGTGAACCGGCTGTTCCAGCCGCCCCCCTCGCTGCCTCAGGCCATGCCGGGATGGCAGCGTTTCATCGCCCATGCATCGCACTTGGTTCTCTATGGGCTGATGTTCGCGCTGCCGCTGGTCGGCTGGGGCATGCTGTCCGCCGCAGGCTATCCCATCGTGCTTTACGGACCGCTGCAACTGCCGCCGATCCTGCCGCACAACGTGGCAATGTATGCGGTGCTGCGCGCCGCCCATACCGTGCTGGCCTATCTGCTGTTTGCGACCTTCATCGGCCATTTCGCCGCGGCGTTGATGCATGCGCTGATCTACCGGGACGGCGTGTTCCAAAGCATGGCGTCCGGGAAAATCCGCCGGATCGATTCCTGATCGCTCGCTTCGCGACGAACAGGTTTCTGTGTTGCGCCCGCCCTTCCGTGTCCTAATCGCCACCGTCCAACGACCGTCATCTTCAAGGCGGCATACGCCGGACGCGTTCGCGCGGCGCAGCCATCAACTCAAATGGTCAAGGGTTCAGCGATCAGTGATGTAGGCCATTAAAGGCGTGGGGTGACCGGATCATCGATAGCCGATGATCATCAAACGCTGGTCTGGCAGTCGAAGCTGATTGAACGGCCGCTTCTCTCGATGCGCGGGATCAGGCTTGATCCCGCTCCAGCATCGCACGTGAAGGGCTGCAATCTCATCCAATGCTGAAAAGCAGCCGCCCCGATACACCATCTTTGCTCAATCTCCGCGCGAAAGCCGCTGCTCTGCCGTCGGCCCAGTTCCGTCGTTCCAGTGCCGAGCTCGAGTGGCCGTTCATTGGCGCATGACGGACGACGCGCTTCGCTTCTTCATGGCGCTTGCGGACCGCGCGGATGATCCAACTTAGAAGCCGAGGAGACGTGGATGGCAGTC
>JAQGIF010000148.1 GCA_028291345.1 Rhodospirillales bacterium
TGCCGGAAAGCACAACATCATCCGCTTCAACGTTGTCTACGACACACACGATAATCAGGCAGGCGACGGAAACGGGATCGAGCTGGACCAGTGGTGCGACGACAACGAAGTCTATTTCAACCTGGCATTTTTGAACGACGGCGCGGGAATTGTCATTTTCGACGGCGCGAACAATATCGTCGAAAATAACACCATATACGGCAACGCGCGCGATCCCGGCCGGACGCATCCGTATCCGGCCGATCTCCTGGTTGTCTCAGATTACACCAAGCACGTGGATCACGCGTACGGCAATATCCTGCGAAACAATCTCGTAAACACTGTAGGCAAGGGGCGGTATGCGATCTACGTGGACGACTTCGCCTCACGGCACATGAGGGAAATCTCGAACAACAACTTGACCAGCGAAACGCCCGATTCGAATCTTTACTTCTGGCACGGGATATCCGGCCGGGACATTGCCCGCTGGAACGCTCTCAAGCCCGGCAGGGCCGACTCCGCGGACCCGCCCGGCCTGATCGTTCCTTCGGCCGCGGATCAGGTGGGAGTGGGGTTCCGCGGCTTCGCACCCGGGAAGGGTTCGGGGCTGGGCGAGCGCGGCATTCCACCTCTCGTTCCGACGCAGGTCGATCTCGCCGGCACCCGATTGTCGCGGCATCCAATCGGTGCGTTCGGCCCAGCCGAGTAGGGCGGCCTATCGCCCTCGGTCGCTCAGGCGATGAGATTTGCCGGTGACATGGCAGCGACGTGCCGCACGAAGACCCACATAGCCAGTTGTGTCGGTCAAGTTCAGCAAAATGATCCTGGCTGATGCCGATGCCGGCGCGTCCGGCGCGGAGCCCCCCAATAGCTCAAGCGCCGGGCGCGCCGCCGCCGTCAGGCGGCCAAGGCTCTCAGGCTTTCCTTCTTGTGCTCCTTCAAGTGCTCCATGTTGAGATAACGGGTGGCCTCCAGCCAGCCCTCGTGGGTCTCGATCGCCAGCGCCCGGGTGAGGCGCAGACAACTGGCCGCATTGGGGAAGATGCGCACCACCAGGGTCCGCCGCTTCAGCTCCTGGTTCAGGCGTTCCAGCATGTTGGTCGACTTCATGTGCTTATGGTGCGCCAGAGGCAGCCGATAGTATGTCAGCGTCTCCTCCACGTTCTCCTCCACCCAGGCAACCAGCTTGGAATACTTGCCCTGCCACTTGGTCACCCATTGGGCGAGGTCGCGCCGCACCTCGCCGAGGTCGCGCCGATCGTAGAACCAGCGCAGCTCCATCAAGCAGTCGTCGTCCACCTTCCGCGGCACATAATCCAAGGCGTTGCGCAGGAAATGCACATAGCAGCGCTGCCACGCAGCCTCGGGCAGAATCTCCCGGATCGCCGCCTTCAGTCCCCCATGGTTGTCGCTCACCACGTACTCGACGCCATGCAGGCCCCGGGCGCGCAGTCCCGACAGGAAATCCCCCCAGCTCGACCGGCTCTCGCGGTTGGCAACCTCAACCCCCAGAACCTGGCGCCGGCCTTCCCAGTCAACCCCGATCGCAACCAGAACCGCCTGGCTCGTAATCACCCCGCCCTCCCGCACACGCTCATAGCGCGCGTCCAGGATCAGATAGGGAAAAGCCTCGGCAAGCCGGCGTTCGAAAAACGCCTTCAGCATCTCGTCCAGGCGCGCCGTCGCCTCGCTGATCGTCGAGGCCGAGAAGCTGTGACCGCACAACGCCTCGGTGATCGCCTTCACCTTCCGCGTCGACACCCCCTGAACGTACATCTCCGCCAGCGCCGAAACCAAGGCCTTCTCCGATCGCTGATAACGGTCGAACAGCTCGGTCGAAAACCGCCCCGCCCGATCCTGCGGAACCCGCAGCTCCAAAACCCCAACCCGCGTGATCAACTGGCGCTCGTAATACCCCGACCGATAGGCAAGCCGATCCGCCGTCCGCTCGCCCTTCTCGGCCTGCAATGCCTCCGTCATCTCCGCTTCGAGGACCTCCTGAAGCGCGCGCCGGAGCACACCCCGAAAGCCATCTTCATCAGACAGCAGCAACGCTTTGAAATCAGCGCCCGACGGCGCTACCTTCAACTTGGTCATGGCATATCCCTTCAATGGGGTCGGTGACTTCGAACATCACCATCTTGCCATGACCGCCATGCAGGCGCTTTTGCTGAAACTTCCTGACACTATCTAAAGCGGCGCGCGAGCGATCGGTCTGGGCGCGCCAAGCGTACGAACTCCCCGAAACGCGGTTCGGCTACAGGGAGGGCCAGCCTCGTTGGCATCCGAGCTTGAAGTCGATTGGGGTTGACACAGTGACGACCCATGTCCAATACTTCACTACATGGTGAACTATCAAGAGCAACTCGACAGAACCTTCGCTGCGCTCGTCGACCCGACGCGGCGGGAAATCCTCGCTCGGCTAGAGCGAGAGAGCGGCGCTTCGGTGAGCGAACTGGCAAAGCCGTTCGCAATCAAGCTGCCGGCGGTGATGAAACATCTCGACGTGCTCAACGATGCCGGCCTTATCACGCGATCGAAGGCGGGGCGGACCGTCACGGTGCGGCTCGCCCCGGAACCCATGAAAGATGCGATGGATTGGCTCCGCCGCTACGAGCGCTTCTGGTCTGGTAGCCTCGATCGTCTCGCAGACTATGCCGAGCGCAAGGAAACCGAAGCGAAGGAGAGCGATCCATGACAAGCCTTACTCTCGTGCGCAGGATCGCCGCGCGACCGTCGATTATCTTCGATGCGCTGACCACGCCGGAGGGCATCGCCTGCTGGTGGGGTCCTGACGGCGGCCCCGTGCTGCTGGCGGAGACAGACGTGCGCGTCGGCGGCCGCTTCCGGGTCCGCTTCCGTATGCTCGATGGCAGTGAGCATGAGAGCAGCGGTGAATATCTCGAGGTCGCCAAGCCTGACCGGCTGGCGATGAGCTGGCGCTGGTTGGGCGGCGAGGACCCTGGAGAGTCGCGCATTGAGATCGATCTGCGCGTCATTGCCGAAGGCACCGAACTCACCTTCACCCACTCCCGTCTGCACGACGAGGAGACCCGCCGCAGCCATGAGGACGGCTGGAACGGCGCGCTCGACAAGCTGGAACGTCATTTTCGCGCATTGAAAAGGAGCTGATCATGATCAACCATGAGATCGTCTCGCAGGAGCAATGGATCGCGGCGCGCCGCGCGCTTCTCGCCGAAGAAAAGGCCTGGACGCGCGAGCGTGACCGCCTGTCGGAAAAGCGCCGCGCCCTGCCCTGGGTCAAGGTCGCGAAGGACTATGTCTTCCAAGACGCTGACGGCTCGGTCACACTCGCCGACCTGTTCGACGGACGCAGCCAGCTCATTGTCTATCACTTCATGTTCGGGCCCGAATGGGAGGAAGGCTGCCCCGGCTGTTCGCTGCTCTGCGACCAGGTCGACGGCCCGCGCCAGCATTTCGAGCATAACGATGTGAGTTTCGTCGCGGTCTCGCGCGGGCCGATCGAAAAGCTCCAGGCCTATCGTAAGCGGATGGGCTGGACGTTCCGCTGGGTCTCCTCGGCCGCCGGCGATTTCAACCTTGACTATCACGTCTCTTTCCCAAAGAGCGACCGCGCGCAGAGCGTGTTTTACAATTTCGAGGAACGACCCGCTCCGGAGGTCGACGAGCTCCCGGGCATCAGCGTGTTCTACAAGGGCGACGACGGCACAATCTACCATTCCTATTCGAGCTATGGCCGCGGCGGTGAAATGTTCCTGGCCGTCTATGGCTGGCTCGATGTCGTGCCCAAGGGGCGCAACGAGACGAAGAACGGCAATCTCAGTGGCTGGGTGAAACGTCACGACCGCTATGAGGACGACGGCCGGACCCAGGCCGCCAGCCGGGCCGTCGGGCGCGCCTCCTGAGACCGGTCGATGCTTTGCTGCGGCATGTTCGCTCTGCTCGCGGCCGCCCTGCTCGGCGCATGGCGGCGGCTGCGAGGCATTCCCCGCCTTGCCCTGGCGCTCGTTGGGGTGCTGCTCGCCGGGGGTCCGGTGGTGGCGCTCACTACCATCGCGCCGACCGACAGCGCGATGATGTCCGCCTACGCGTGGGCGTCGACGATGCACGCGCTGTGCGGCCACCGCAACGAGACAGGATCGATCCAAGCAAAAGATGGAGAACTGCGATGATCACGTTGACCACGTTCCGTTCGGTGCCACCTTTCGCCCAAGGGCTGGTGCGCGACCTTCGCGTCCGCTGGGCGCTTGAAGAGGCGGGCATTCCCTATCGGGAGCGGCTGATCGGACCCGAGGATCAGGCGACCGCCGCCTATCGCGCGCTTCAACCGTTTGGCCAGGTTCCCGCCATCGAGACGGAAGAGCTCAAGCTATTCGAGTCTGGCGCCATCTTGCTCCACATCGCCGAACGGTCCGAAGCGCTGACGCCGTCCGGGGCGAACGGGCGGGCGCGGACCAGTGCGTGGGTGTTCGCCGCGTTGAACTCGGTCGAACCCGCCATAGAGAATCTTGCCGAGCTAGACCTCTTTCATGCCGGAGAGGCGTGGGTCGCGGTGCGCCGGCCGATGGTTGCAGACGAAGTGCGTAAGCGGCTTGGAGCGCTCGAGGGGTGGCTCGGCGGCCAAGATTATCTCGAAGGCCGGTTCACGGCGGGCGACCTGATGATGACCACAGTGCTGCGCATCCTGCGCCATAGCGACATCCTGTCTGAACACCCGGCGCTGAAGGCATATCAGGAGCGTTGCGAGGCGCGGCCTGCTTTCAAGAAGGCACTAGCGGATCACCTCAAACCGTTCGCCGCAAGCGCGGCCTGAGTCGCGACATGACGGCCGCCCGGTTGGAAGCGTTGTGCAATTGTCGACGAAGTGCCGCGCGCGTGCGTCTTCCTCGAATTTCTCGCAAAATACATCCGGATCGGCGCCCCTTTGCTTCACCGGCCCGGCGATGTTGATGGCGCGAGTCGCCGGAATTCTGAGCGTAGATCGGCATCGACGGGGTTCACCCGCTGTAAAGGGCTTTCGATGCTGCAAGAAGCCTTGGCAACCAACTACGACCGGCTGGACCAGGTCTTAGCCGCCATGAACCCGAAGAACGGAAGGATACACCATAACCGAGATGACGCTCGAAACCGCAGGCGACAAAAACGTCATTATGCCGAAGCGTTTCGGCAGATCACCCGAGGCAGTCTACAGGGCGCGCACCGAACCGAGCCTGATCCAAAAATGGCTTCTCGGCGCTGACGGCTGGACAATGCCCGTTTGTGTCAGCGACGCGCGAGCGGGCGGGAACATCGGTCACGATGGTCAGACGGCAAAGGAGGCGGATTCCACCTGACGGGCGAGTATTTGGAGTTGGCGCCGTTCAGCCGAATTGTTCACGTCGAGCGCATGCACCTGCCCGGCCCGACACCAGATAACCACGTTGAAACGAGGTTTGAGCCGGTTGGAACCGCACGCTGATGACCATGCGGGTGACCTTACCCGATGCTGATGCGCGCGCAGCCATGCTTTCGACGGGTATGGAGCACGCCATGGAAGCGGACTACATCCGCTTGAGGCCATGATCTAACCGGACAACTGAAGTACAGTGAGAATTTGCGACAGAAACTATACTAGCCAGACCACAGATCATTCAGACCAACGTCCCAAGGGCGCCATCGGAGGAAATCCAATGTGCAGGAACATTCGAACGCTGTTCAATTTCGCCCCACCGGCGACCGACGATGAGATCCGCGCCTCGGCTCTACAGTTCGTCCGGAAGCTGAGCGGGGTCACGGTGCCCTCGCGAGCCAACCAGGTGGCCTTCGGGCGCGCGGTCGACGAAGTCACCGATGCAGCCCGCCGTCTTCTTGTCTCGATGGAGACGGCAAGCCCGCCGCGCAACCGTGAAAACGAAGCGATTAAAGCCAGGATCCGAACAAAGGAGCGGTTCGGCTAGAAGCGCGCATATAGGCCTTCCAAGATGTCAGGGCGCGTCGAGGATCTTTTCAGATTATCGCTGCTGAGAGTTATTTCCGCTTCTGGCACAACTGGGAATTATCCGACACCCAGCACGCGATCTCGGTCAATGCTCCGAGCGACCGATTGGCCGTGCACGTCGCCGAGATGGCTTGACCAAGCGCCCGCGCCACCTGCGGACGCCATGGCGCGAGGCTGAATTCCGGACGCGTCTCATCGACAATCAGCGCGCCTCGGCCGAATCCAGCCATGATGGCTCGGCGCTGATAAAAACTCCCTGACCATCTCTTCGTCACGGAAAGCATGATCGGTGAAGCCCGCAATTAGACCTTAGTTCGTCGGGCGGCAGGAGGATCCAGTGCGTGATGAGAATTAACGTGTGTCGTTCCTTGGAGGAAGCTTACGCATTTTCTCCAAGCCTCTAATCCATCAACGTCGCGATATGCTCGCCGAACTGCACGGACCCGGGCGGCCTTATAACCACGGATTTGCCAACCGCTTTTTAACCAACGCCCCCTGACCCTCGATATCACCGGAATCGTGCATCTCACTGGCCGCAGCGCCAGAACGGCGCTGGCCGTTCCAGGCTAACACCGTTAGAGTCAGCTCCGTTCGATCCTTCCGCTCTAAGCCTGCGGCAGACTGGCGCGGTTGCCTATGGGCCGCCGGTCGGCCTACCAACCAAAGACCATAGAGATTGGATCCTATTTAATGTCGTCTGCCCTGGAACTGCTCGTCGCCGCGTTCGAGCGGGATAACGCACCGCTTGCCGCGCCGACCGGTGCCATGCTGGCCGATTTCATTGCCGACAAGCGGCTGCACGCGCGCTTCATGAACACGCTGTCGATGCTCGAGCATATGGGCAGCCATAAGATCATGGCGACCCAGCACGGCCTCGGCATCGATCAGCCGACCCTCAAGCATCTGGCCGAGGAAACCCGCCACGCCTTCTTCTTCAAGCGCCATGCCAATCGTGAGGCCGGCCGCGTGCTGGAATACAATGCCGCCGACATGGTCGCCCCACTGACGGCCCGGCGCTACTTCCAGCGACTCGAGGCCGAAATGGTCCGCGCCTTTCCGGCCGCGATCCATCCGCGCGCCGTCTATCTCACCATGTCGATGGTCATCGAATTCCGCGCGGTCTGGGGCTATCGGCTCTATCAGGCCGCCCTTGTCCGCGCCGGCAACATCGTCTCGCTCAAAAGCCTACTGGCCGAGGAAAACGGACACCTGGCCGACATGGCGGAGCGGTTGGCCGGCTTCGGCGAACTCGATCGCGATCGGCTGCGTAAATTCTGCGTCATTGAAACGGCGCTCTACGGCCGCCTGCTCGCTGCTTTCATCGAGACCTTGAACTACCGGCTAGCTGCATAGGCAGGCAGCCGGTTGAGATTTTGCAAATTGCAGCCGGTCTCCAAGATCCAATTGCTCGTGAGCAAAATCGTTCAATGTCTCGAGGATGGCCCTAACAGAAGGTGACCGTCCGGATATGGCGTTCGGCAAGTGAAACCTGCCGGCATGCGCGCTCGTGCATGGATGGGGCCGTCCAGTGTGATTGATCACAAGTAGATCAAGCGTCGCCTGCTTTGGGATCCACCCGGCCCGCGCCGCAATTCCGAATTCCCAGCGAGGTGGCTTTTCTGTCTTCTGTCACAGTAATATCACAAATGCCACGCAACACTCCCGACTTTCAGATGTATGTCTAAGTATTAAACCAGCCGCACTTACAATGGTATCAGTGTATAATATAACACGGTGTGGGTTATAAAGTTACATAATTACTCGTCCAATACTACATAGAGAATTTAGTGGATTATCGGTAGGTCGATAGGGCGGCGGTTCCGGGAAGCGTTCAGCGGCTGGAAGTAGGTAAATGGCAACAAACGACCCAAACGGTCTAGTCAGCGCCAACCTAATGGGGTTGGAAGAACACCCTGGTTTTTGGCTGAGCCCGCTATCTGGCGCCCACGAACCCGTTATTGCCACGGTCGTTATTCCAACGTTTTCCGCTGCGACGACCCTGGGACGCGCAATTCGCAGCGCGCTTAACCAGACGTTGCAGAACATCGAGGTCATCGTTGTCGATGATGCATCGACTGATGGATCCTGGGACTTGATCCGCACCTTCGTATCGGAAGATTCACGGCTTCGGGCCGTTCGCAATAAGGCCAATTGCGGCAAAGCGGTTGGAATGAACCGAGCTATTGCGTTGGCGCGTGGACGCTGGCTTGCGGTGCTAGACGCCGACGACTGGTTCCAGGGCAATCGTTTGTCGGCCCTTTTGGCGATAGGTGAACGATGGCAGGCCGACATGGTCGCCGACAACCAGTTCTTTTTCGACGCCATAGCCGACCGCACGGTCGGGACAGCATGGAAGCCAACAGCTTACGAGTGGCGGCTTACCTTTGACAATTTTCTCATAGGTTCGAACGCTTATGCCGCGTTCAACTTCGGCATGTTGAAGCCAATCATCCGGACCGATTTTATGCGATTCCAGAAACTTGACTATGACGAGGAGGCTAGACACGGGCAGGATTTTTTTCACCTGCTGCAGTTCTTTTTGAGTGGCGGGCGAGCTGTGGTCACCGATACGCCGTATTACCATTACACTCAGCCGTTTGGTGCGATCTCACGTCAATGGTCGCATACCTCCCGCAAGCGCTACGATTTCCAGACCGCATTGTTGATCAGTCAGCGTCAACTTGCAGCCGCGGCTGACAAGCTTTCGCCCGCTCAAGCCGCAAGCCTAAAGCGCCGCAACGAGCAGTTGATGTCGCTTGAGCATTTTTATCAAGCCAAGCAATGCGTCAGAACGCACGATCTTGTCGGCGCACTGCGGCGGCTCGTCCGCAGGCCCGCCATGCTTAGCTACGCGTTTTGGCGCCTGAGACAACGTACGTTCGGGCGCGCAGACACCCTCGCAATAGAGCGCACCGTTGCTCGTTCGCGTCAACCGCACCACTCGCATTTGTCCCCTTTACGGAATGGTCATGAAACCATCAGCTGTCGTCCAACCACCTCATTGCAGCCGCCTGCCACCTGACCTGTCGACGATGAGTTCAATAGTTCGCGACGAAGGTGGAATGAATGGCACCGGAGAACATGATGCCAAAGGAGAGCGGCGTTTTTCGGCTGCACCAGCTGCGGACGATAGCGCCGGGACTAACGCGACGATCGTGGTGCCGACGTTCGAAGCTCGAGCAACCCTGGAACGGGCGCTGCGCAGCGCGCTCGACCAGACATTGCGCAATATCGAGGTGATTGTCGTAGACGACGCATC
>JAQGIF010000149.1 GCA_028291345.1 Rhodospirillales bacterium
GGGCCCGCGCTGCACGCTCTCGATAGTACGATCCAGACTGCATGGTTCACCTCTATGGTCAGAACGCCAGCGTGGACCCTCCGTTCCGGGAGTAATGCTTCTGCGCCTCGTCCGCTTTGAGGTGACATCGGTGGGCGAGCCGATCGTTGGTGAGACTGTGGACCTCGACGTGCACCCCCAATTGGGAATCAAATCGGGGCAGATTTCGGTTGCCTGGCTCTGGTTCGGACTGCTGTGGCCCGCCTTCGTCATTGTGCAAGTGATATGGGCTGCATGGCTATTCGTGTCCGGTCGGCGACCGCGTGAATCGATGACCTGACTACTGCCGAACACGGCCATAGGTGGACGCTTACCTGCGTGGGGCGGTTCTGCTGCTGCAGTACACGTCGGAGTTCAGCTTCCAACGGCGCCAGCTCTAGGACATTCAGGCAGGAGCCTTTCGTGGGAAACCGGCTCTCCATGTTTGAGAAGCCGAAATTATGCGGGATGAGATTAACAGGTCCGCGCTGTCTTCGCGATCATGGATGGTGAAGTCCGGATCGACAGAGGACGAGTGCCATTTCGCTGTCCGCCTCAGACCGCGCATTTGCCCTCTCCTTGCGACGTTCTGCCCGCCGAATCGCGACCTAAGCACCCACCTTGACCCGCTGCGCCGCCCCCCGGCCTAATACTATTTCTCGCGGAAGGCGCGCTCAAAGGTGGTGCTGATAGGAGTTAGGAGATAGTCGAGCGCCGTCCGCGCCTCGGTCTGGATGTAGACCTCCGCGCCCATTCCGGCATAGAGCTTAGTGTGAGGTCGCTTTGCAAGCGAGCCGAGGTCGACCTCGATGCGCGCCTGGTAATAGGGAGCATCGGACGGTCGCTCCGCAGTAAGTCGGTCGGCCGAAACGTAGATCACCTTGCCGAGAATGAGTGGTGTGCGCCGTTGATTAAAGGCGTTGATGCGAATCTCGGCCGGCAATCCGACTTGAACACCATCGATATCCTCCGGCCTGACACGCGCCTCGACGATCAGCTTGTCATCGCTCGGCAGGAATTCAAGGATGGGTTGGCCCGGCTGTATGACGCCGCCGATAGTGTGATAAAGCAGCTTGACCACGGTGCCAGGCTGTGGCGCCCGGAGCGTCAGCCTGTCGAGCGTGTTGGCCGCCACTAGGGCGCGCTGGCGGAGGTCGAAGATCTCCGATTCCACGTCCCGCAGGTCGTCGACTACGCTGCTCTTCTGATCGATGGAGAGCTGCGCGACCTGCATCTGCGCCTCGCCGATATGCTGGCGCGCCTTGGCAGCCTGCGCTATCAGGTCGCCCCGGCGGCCCTCGAGCTCCTGCTGACCCCGTTCAAGCGCCAGAAGGCGGGGCTTTGTCGCTAAGTTGTTATCGACGAGGAAGCGCGTGGTGTCCTCCTCCTCATGGATAAGGTGGAGTTGTTTATCAGTCGCCTCCTGCTGGGCACCCAAGCCGGTAATTTCTTCCTGCAGCTGCTTAATGCGTTGCTGCAGGATTCCGGTCTGGCCCTCTATGTCGTTGTGCCGGGCTTCGAACAGCGATTGCTGGCCCTTGATGGCGTTGGTCACAGCAGGTCCTTCTCGATCGGCCAGGAGTTCGTCCGGGAAGGTGATTTGGTTCTCGCCGTCGCGTTCGGCCAGAAGTCGCGCCTCCAAAGCCAAATCTGCGCTGAGCTTGCCCCTCACGAGCCGAAAACTGGCCTGTGCCTGCGTGTCATCGAGCCGGATCAGCGGCTGCCCCCCTTCAACCTGCGAGCCTTCGGCCACCAGAATTTCCTTGATGATGCCGCCTTCGAGGTGCTGCACCGTTTTGTTCCGGGTGTCGGCGCTGACAACGCCGGGGGCAACCGCCGCGCCATTTAGCGGCGTCAGCGCCGCTGCGATAAAACCCCCGCCGAAGGCGACGGCAATGATCCAGAAGCCCAGCTTCATGCGCCGGTCCGTGCTGTGGGCGAGCGCAATCTCGGTGAGCGGGATCACCCCGCGCGCGTCGAGTTCGATCAGTGTCATCAATCTGGCCCTCCGGTCCCGGTCACCAAGACCGGCATTGCCGTTACGACAGAACCATGTCCCTGGAATGCCGCCGCCGTTACTGTCGGCCGGATGACCTTAGCCAGCACCTCGTTGCGGAGTCCGATCAACTCGATGAGTCCGTCCTTTAGCATCGCTACCTTGTCGACGCGCTGGAGGAGATTGGGCCGATGCGTGACGACGACGACGGTGATGCCGTGCTCCTTAGCTTGCGTCAGCGCCGTCATCAACGCCTCCTCGCCGGCGGTGTCGAGATTCGCGTTGGGCTCGTCCAGCACGATGAGCTTGGGGTTGCCGTAAAACGCGCGGGCGAGCGCAACCCGCTGGCGCTGGCCGCCGGACAGCATTGCGCCGCCTTCGCCGACCAGTGTCTCGTAGCCCTGCGGCAGATGCAGGATGAGCTCGTGCACCCCGGCGAACCTGGCCGCGGCGACCACCGCCTCAGCCTCGACCTCACCCATGCGGGCGATGTTCTCCGCCACGGTGCCGGCGAAGAGCTGCACGTCTTGAGGCAGATAGCCGACATGGCGACCGAAATGCGCGCGTTCCCATCGATAAACTTCGGCGCCGTCCAGGCGCACGCTGCCGGAATAGGGCGGCAAGCTGCCGACCAGGAGCCTTGCCAGCGTAGATTTGCCGGCCGCAGTTGGGCCGATGATACCGAGGACCTCGCCCGGATTGAGCTCGAACGAGACGCCCTTCAGGATCGGTCGCCGGTGGGGATCGAGCGGCGCCACGAAGGTCGCCTTTTCCAGTGTGAGCTTGCCCGTGGGCTTGGGGAGTGCCATCGCCTCTTCGCGAAACGTGCTACGCGCGATTACTTCATTGATGCTGCGCCAGGCCTCACGTGCTGCAATCGTCCCGCTCCAGCTGCCGAGCGCTGTCTCGATCGGCGACAGCCCACGTGCAGTGATGATCGAGGCCGCGATCATCATGCCACCGGTGATCTGCTGTTCGATGACCAGGTAGCAGCCGGCCGCCATCGTCATGATCTGGAGGGCGAGGCGCACAAGTTTGGTGACGCTGCCCATCAGACCGATCCGATCCGCGGCCACCGCCTGCAAGCCCATGACTTGGGCGTTTGTCGCCTCGAAGCGACGTTTCAGGATGGGCATCATGCCCATCGCCTCGATCGCGTCCGCATTACGGGTATGGGCGGCGGCGCGGTTGAGCGCCTGAATCTGGGCGGCCCCCGAGGCAGCGAGCAGCGGACGCGTCGCCTTCAGATTTACCCAGGCAAGGACAATCAGCAGCAGAGCGCCCGAGAGCGCGATCACGCCCAGCATCGGGTGGATCAGAAAGGCGGCGACAATGAAGACCGGCACGGTCGGCGCGTCGAACAGCGCGACAAGGCCGGGACCGTTGACGAAGCCGCGCAGTACGCTCAGGTCGCGCAACCCCTGCACGCCGCGCTCTTCGCCGCGCATGGTATTGGCGATGCCGGCGGCGAACAAATCGCCGGCGAGCCGCGCCTCCATCCACATGCCGATCCGCCCCAGCACCTGGGCCCTGACACCATCAAGCAGCGCCAGCACAGCAAGGGCGCCGAGCGCCAACACCGACAGCATCAACAGCGTATCACCGCTGCGACTGGTCATCACCCGGTCGTACATCTGGAAGGAATAGAGTGGGATGGTCAGCATCAGTAGGCTTTCACAGAAGCTGAAGATCCCCGCAGCCCAAAACGCTCGCCGGCACCCGGCGAGCGCGCGGGCGACAGCGGAGGGGCCCGGCCCCGCGCCTGGGGCGGTCTTTTGCAAGGTGGTTGGAATATGCATGACACGCGATATCCGTTGCGCTCGGGCAGCTAAGCCCGGTCGATGGGGGAAATAGAGCAGTTAGCGACTTCGTTTGTCCTCCGCGGCGCCGGGGCTACACGAACGCGAAGTCAGCCTTTGTCGTGAGGTGGATCAGCGTCCCGTGATCGTGGTCGGCGTCGGCAAGGAAATCCGCGGTCGCGTAATGGCCCACAAATTGGATGGCCGCACCGTGGACGCCGTTGCTGAGCGAAAGCGTGCCACCCGAGTTCGTCGCGTTGGCGACGTAGGCGAGCGTCGTGCCGCTGCCGAAGCCGAAATCAGCGAGGTCGATGACGTCGCCGGCGCCGAAGCCGGACACAGCGCCCGTGAAGCCCGCCGACTGATCGAGTTTCAGCGTACCCGCGGCGCCGAAATCGAACGTCGTGTTCTCGGCAGAGGTCCCGCCGAATTCGAGCATCGCCGTGCCGCTGATCGTGGCTGTGCCCGTACCGGTGACGTCACCCAAGATTTTTACATTGCCGCCATTCGCCCACAGATTTCCGGAATTGGCGATCCCACCGTCGATGACGAGCCCGCCGCTGCCGGTCGCCTCCAACACGCCCGCGTTGGTGACGGCATTGGACCCCGTGTCGATAATGAGGGCATTGGTTCCGTTAGCGAGGATTGTCCCTTGATTGATGAGGGTCAGCTGACCTTCGCCAATGTTGCCGGCACCGGTGATGGTGTTATCGACGTTAATGAGGGTTGCATCCGCACTGCCGCCGAAGATGCCGTTGTGGTCATCGTCGCTGAGCGTGACGTGGCCGCCGCCTTCGAGTGTTACTCCGCGGACAATGACCTCAAGGTGTGTGTGCAGGCCGGTTGATCCCAGGGCGATTGTGCCGGTGTTCTCGATCGTGCCGCCCAGGGGCAGCATGGCGCCGTCGGCGATCGCGATGGTGCCGGCATTCATCGTGACCGGTTCCTGGTCGAACATGAAGTTGTCGGCCCCGACCGAGGCCGCGTGGATGCCCGCCAGTGTGATCGTTTCCCCGCTGCCGACGGTGATCACCGCGTTGCCGTTGATGTCATCAGCGATATGGCCCGCGAGATCCGCGAAGCTCGCCACACCGGCAAAGCCGATCAGGTCGATCCTGTCGCTGTCGGTTCCGAAGGCATGGATCGTATCCGTGCCGATCGGCCGAGCGAAAACAAAAACGTCATTCTGCCGGGTCCCGGTCAGCGTGTCGTCGCCCGACCAGGCGAAGATCGGTGAAGAGGGCGCGTACGCCTCGACGTTATCGGCAATGAAAGCGGAGCGTGTCGTGCCGTCCGCGTTTGTCCAGGTCTCGGTGACATGCAGCACGACGGCGCCGACGAAGCTCGCCGCCGTCGTGACGGTGAGAGAGGCGGGGTCGGTGGTCGTCACTACCCATCTGCCATCTGCTAGGATCGTTGCGCCATCGATAGTCCAGTCCGGCGGGACGCCCATAATGGTGACGGTGACGGGAGCGCCATCGGCTGAGGCGTTGGCGAGGGCGAGGTTGATGGGCTGTCCGGAGACGCCGGCGGGAGCGCTAAATTGCAGGCTTGTTGCAGTGCTTGTATTTCCGGCCTTGTCTACCGTCTCGACGAACAATGTCTTTTGGCCGTTGCTTGGGACCGATGCCGACGTGGTAGTTGTGGAGATGTAACTTCCATTCGGTGACGATTGCTTTCCGTTGTCAATCTGGAAGAGGTAGTGATCAAAGCCCGACCCACCGGAATTGTCGGTTGCCGTATTCCAGCTGGCCGTTTGGGTGGCCGTGTTATACGCAAGCCCTGTCGGCGCATTCGGCGCGATCGTGTCGAGCGTCACCGATAGGGCGCCCGACCCAACACCGGTATTTCCTGCCGCATCTGTTGCCTTGGCCGTAATGCTGCTGTGCGTCCCGTCGGACGACAGTGAAGTAAGAACGCTGTAAGTTCCACCAGTGGCCGTCCCGCTCCCAATCGCTGTAGTGCCGTCAAATATGGTTACGGTACTGCCCGCTTCGGCGGTCCCGGTGAAAACCGGAGATGTAACATTCGTAATATTATCTGTGTTTGACGTCCCGGAGTCGCTCGCGGCGTTCAAGTCCGGCGTGGACGGCGCTGTTGGGGCAGCCGTATCGACAGTGACGCTCAGCGAGGCCGAGGCAACGCTGGTATTG
>JAQGIF010000140.1 GCA_028291345.1 Rhodospirillales bacterium
CGCACGTGCGCAATCGCAATCGTCGGCGACAAGATCCGGACATCGACATCAGTAATCGTCAGCCGGCTATCGCGAAACACGAATGCGAAGCCGTCGCTAAGTTTGCGTTGGATCTGGTCCCGGCCCCGCCACCACCAGCCGAGCACATTGACGACGTCACCGTCGGACGTGAACAGCGCTGCATAAGCGTCAGCGTCATGCTTGTTCCAAGCGGCCGCCTGCGCAGTCTGCAACTTCCGGATCGCGTCGACATTTGATTCCGAAGCGAATCCCGCGAGCGGCGCGGTCAGGAGCGCAAGGAGCACGAACCAGCCGGCGGAAAGACGAGTGAGCATACTGGAGCTCCAATTGTGAAAGACCTACATCCTAATCCGCATAGGTCCGCGGCGTTCGCTGAAATGCGGCCGCGGTCCGGAGCCAACTGGCGCGACCATCGGCTTCCTGGCATGCATTTCGGAGCTGAGAATGCCCGCTTGGCCGATCGGCGCCCCTCGTGACCGCGCGCTATCGGACCCAAAGCGGACGAGAACCATCAGCTTCCAGACAAAACGCCGATGGGTGGGCCAAGTGATAACCAGTGGCTTGGGTTGCCTTGGTGCGCCTTGAAGGAGCGCGCGATGCCCACCGATACAGAAATTCTTGTACACCCTTTACGACCGTTTCAGCGCCCGAGATATGGAAGCGGTGCTGGCGATCATGCAAGATGACGTAGTCTGGGCGAACGGCTTGGAGGGCGGGCATGTCTGACCCCATGGATTACGACGCCGAGCTGCGATTGCACAACGAGGTCCTGCGCCTGGCCTGCGACATCAGTCGCCACGACCGCGTCCTCGACATCGGGTGCGGAGCCGGACAGACGACGCGTGACGCGGCGCGCATTGCGGCGGCCGGGAGCGCAGTGGGAGTCGACATTTCTGCAGGGATGATCGCGCGGGCCCAGGTGCTCACCGATGCGGAGGGACTGCGCAATGTGAGGTTCGAACAAGCGGACGTGCAGGTCCACCATTTCCCGTCGGAGCACTTCGATGTCGTGATCAGCAGGTTCGGCACGATGTTTTTCGCCGATCCCACCGCCGCCTTCAGCAACATCCGCCGGGCCCTGCGGTCCGAGGGACGCTTGGTAATGATGGTTTGGCAAGACCACGAAGCGAACGAGTGGTCAGTTTCGATTCAGCAGGGCCTCGCGGGGCGCGATTCGGCGCCGATAGTCTTTCCGGGAGGGCCCGACCCTTTCTCGCTTGCCGACCCGACCACGGTCGAGCGGATCCTCAGCGCGGCCGGATTCGCCGAGACAACGTTCACCGACGTGCACGAGCCCGTGTACTACGGTGAAGACGTCGCCGCTGCCTTGGACTGGGTCAGAGGATTCTCGTACACCCAGGACATGCTGCAGCGACTCGATGCGCCTTCCGCCGAGAGCGCGCTGGAGAGACTGCGCGAGGCTCTTGCCGCGCACGACAGGGGACCGGGCGTGTGGTTCGACTCGCGCGCATGGATCGTCACCGCCATCCGTTGATCGCGCGCGAGAGCGGTTGAATCCGCAGCCGACAGCGCCACTTCGGGGCCCGATGGCCGGTGATCGGGCCCGTCTGACCGAGATCGACCCCAATATAGCCCAAGCCTCCAAGACAGCGCAAACGAGTACCTGAACATGCTGCGCGTCCATACTGGCCAAGGTCAAACCACGCGAGGCCGCCTCCAACCGGCAGTGCGCACGCGATAGAGCGCGGGCGCTTGCTGCGCTGCGTCTCGTCCGCGCTTCTGCTCGCATCAAGGAGCGTCTCGATCGCTGAGGATGGCCTCCAACCGCTCCCGCCTCACATTCTGGCGCGCCAGCCACCAGCGCGCCTTGGTCTTCCGGCATCGCAATGAGCGGCTCGTTACGGCCAATTCCTGACGTTCGGACATAAGATGAACGTTTCCCAATAAACATTCGCCGCCAGCGCTTGCTGTCATTGTTAGTTTACGACCGCCATCCGAGCTGGACGCCGGCTTCAGCCGGCCCTTCTCTGGGCGCCGCAACAACTGCGCGAGACTGTCGGGTACGAAGATAGATACGAATTCCTGATTCACGGTCGCGACAGCATCTTCGCAAGCCACCTCGACGAGTCGATCCGAGCGCTCGGGATCAGGGTATTAACGTCAGCGCCGCACACTCCAAAGATGAACGCCATTTGTGAACGGGTGATTGGGACGATCCGCCGGGAATGCCTGGACTGGTTGATCCCGCTGCCTGAATCCACTGCATCACGAATATTCGCCGGCGCCTGCCGGCGTGTGATCGTGTCATTGCGGACTACACCCGCATTTCTCGGCCAACGGGCCTCCGGAGAGCTTGGGGGATTGGGCGACGACTTAGGGGCGTCTGCGTGTTTTGGTCGCGAGAGCACGAACCGCCCATCGCTGATCTCGTTCTTAAAGATGCCCTGGCTGATGGCTTGAGCCAAGGCTTGATCAAGCCGCTGCAGCAACTCGAGCGCGGTCTGGTTTGGCCTGCGCGTCCTCGACATTGCCGGACATCTTTGGACATTTCGCGGCAACGCGCGCGCTTGCTGTTGCGTGCGTCAAGCCGCATGTCTACCTTCCGACAGGGTGGCGAGTCTTTCAACGAACCGCTCAGGTACTCCCTGCGCCAAGAAAGCGGCGCGCATCGGGGTCACCCAAGGGTTGCACGCCCCAACACTGGGTAGCTTCGCCGAGACATAAATTTTGAGGAAGCAAATTCCCGGAACCCGGTTTCTCACCTAAATGAA
>JAQGIF010000171.1 GCA_028291345.1 Rhodospirillales bacterium
CTCGCCGAACTCGGTGCTGCCGAGCGCACCAGCTCGATCTCCGAATGCGTCGGGGCGGTGTAGGCCGGGTTGATCGGTGTCCCAGAATACCGGCAATCGACCCATGACCACGACCCGCGCCGCCGGCGCCTCATCACCAACCGGACCTTCGTCCATGACTAAAGTCCGGATTCTCCCGGTCCAGCCGCCAATCAGCGCGCTTGTTTCCTGGGCATGCGGCCGGCCGGCCGGGTAATCCCTACATCCATCATCGAATACTCATTTATGAAATTCGATGATCATATAGGATCAGATATTCTGCTTACTGCTGCTAGCTCCGGCATAATCAGGCCGAGGGCGGGCTCAAGATCTCGCCTTTTGCCGACCACAGGATCCGGGCGGTCAAAGCGCTAAGCCGCCAAGCCGGGCCCTGTCGCACGGCCTCGAACACATACTGACCGCCATTGACCAGCAGGTCGCGGATACCATCCCGGGAGAATATGTCGGGATTCAGGTAGTCGACCCGGCCGGCGGCGTGATCGCCGTCCAGTTCGACCTGGAAATTGGCCAGCAGATGCTGCGTGTACTCGAGAGACGGCACACCCATAATTTCGCCGAGCCATTCAGCGATCTCATCACGTCTGCCGCGACGTCCCATGGCGCCTGTGTAGTCGATCAGCGCATCCGCCGTGAACACCGTCCGGTAGCTTGTCCAATCCCGGGCATCGCAGGATCGCGCATAGGATATGAGCAGGTCCTGGAGTGCCTGCTTGTCTTCCAGGCGTTGGAGCCTTTCGTTGTCCATCTCCTGTGGCTTCGGCGGCATTACGAAATTGGCCCGCCGTCATAGACGATCTGGACACGCCGGTTCTGCGGTTCCTTCACCCCGTCGGCGGTGGGCACCAGCGGGTCGCGCTTGCCCTTGGCGACGATCTGGATTTCCGAGGCCGGAATGCCGTCTTTCTCCAGCTGGGCCGCGACCGATTCCGCACGGCGGCGGCTGAGACGCATATTATAGGCGTCCGAACCAACCGTGTCGGTATGACCGGTCACCGTCAGCTGCGTGGCCTTGGCCGGCCCAGCATTGGCGGCGGCCTGGTTCACGATCGTCACGGCCTGGGGCGTCAAATCTGACTTGTTGAAGTCGAAAAACACCAGATAGTTCTTCGGCGCGGGAGCCGGAGCCACGATCGGCGGCGGCACATAAGCGGCGGGCGCCGCTTCCTGCGTGGAGGCCGGCCCACCGAAGTCGATCGAGAGATCGACGCCGAAGGTTCGCGGCTGCATGAAGTGGCCGTCGATCGTAAATCCGGCATCGACGCCATATTCCACTTCCTGCACATCGGTCAGATTCTTGCCCCAGAGTGCGATTTTGCCGGTCGTGTTGCCGAGCGGCACGTCGACCAGCCCCACCCGCGCGTTCAACATCCAGAATCCGGCAGGATTGACAACGGACTCGAGCGCACTGGAGATTCCGCCGACGACCTCATTGCTGGAGATCTGCGTAAAGACCTTGCTGCGATATTGTGCGTCGATCTCAGCCTGAATGTGGCCGCCCCATGAGAAATCCGCGAAGTCATATTGAACGCCGCCAGAGAAGGTGTATTCGGGGTCGAACAGCCCTTTAACCAGACCGCCGACCTGAACCTGGGTGCCCGAGATCGAGATCGTCTGCTGGTTGGTGCTGCCGTGATTGAAGCCGAAATTGGCAAAGACGCGGGCGCGTTCGATCGGGATCACGTCGAGCTCGGCCTCGGCGCCCCTTATAATCTCGTGACCGGCATTCAGGAAGTGGACCACTCCGTTGTAATACTCGATCTGCCGGTTTCGGTAGTCGGAGTAGAAGACGTCGGCGTTGAATCGAACGCGGTGATCGAAAAATTCACTTTTGACGCCGATCTCATAAGCGCGCAGATGCTCGGGGCTGAAGGGCGTCCCATGGTAGGTGCCGCCGGTGAGGTGCCCGGTCCCGACCTTGGCATAGCTCATGATGTCTGGGGTCCAGTGGTATTCCGCCAGGACCTGCCAATCAGCGTCCGTGAAGCTGGGATTGAAGACCTGAACAGGTGGACCGGCAAGGTCGTATTCGCGGTCGTAGCGTTCGTCCCAGGTTTGCCGGACGCCCGCCGTCAGATTCAGCGAGTCGGTTGCGTGCCAAGTCCCCTGTGCGAACAGTGCGTACGATGCATTGTCGATATAGGCGTTGTCGTTGAAATCCGTGAACCGATTGAGCGGCGGCAGGGTGTTATTGGGCAGCGAGCGCAATATGAAATAAGGATTATATTGCGTGCCCTGCTCGTCGAAGTAAAAGAAGCCTGCCTGCCAGTCGAACGACTCCATCCTGCCGATGAACTGCAATTCTTCCGAGACTTGATGCTGGTCCCGCTGCGCAAGGGTACCCTGCAAGGTGAATAGGCTTCCGCCCGGTCCCAAGCCGAATCCTGGAGGTGTGCGCAGCGTGTTGCCGTCGAATTGGCTGCCGACATTGGTCTGATGAAACTCCCGGTAGGCCAGGATGTTCTTGACCGTCAGCCAATCGTTGATGTCATAACTCGCAGTGAGACTGTTGCCCCAGATCTGCGCGTCCGTCGGACCCTGCAAGGGTTCCGATACGGCGCCCAGCCGCGTAAGGGATACTGTGTTGCCGCCGCCGAGCGCTGGCTGCAGCGAAAACAGGAGCTTTGCGAAGTCGCCGCCTGGCCCTGGCGAAAAGCCCAGAACCTGCGTCGCCTGCTGAACAGAGGTGTCGTCCGTATAGTCGAACTTGTAGTCGAGGAGCAGGTTGTCGCCCCGGTATCGCACGGCGGCGTAGAAGGCGTCGGCGCGGTCGCCGCCGAACTCATCCGCGGCCGCGACGTCGCCGAACCGCCCCTGGGTTGCCGCGCCGTAATGGATGACGGTACCGCCGGCCAGGTTCTTCACGTAACCGTCGGTCTGATCGTGAGCGTATGAAACGAGGACGCTGATGCCGTCGAATTCAGGAAACTCCACTCGTGTCTTTGTACGAAATCTACCTTGGTTGCCAAAGGTGAAGTCTTGTTTGCCGCCCCACTCGCCCGACGGCGTGGCGGAGATGTAGTTGATCGCGCCGCCGGTGGTGTTGCGGCCGAATAGTGTACCCTGCGGGCCGCGCAGCACTTCGATACGTTGAATGTCGGCGGCCTCGAACTGAGTACCGAGGTCGCGTCCAATATAGACACCGTCAAGATAGACGCCGATCCCAGAGTCGAGTTGAAACGAAAATTGCGGAGTGGTGATGCCGCGCAGCGTATAGACCGCGGCGTTACCCGAACCCGATTCCTCGATCGAGTAGAAATTTGGGACCAGGAAGGCAAGATCCTGGATTGTGTCGATATGCTGGTCGGTTATCTGAGCCGGCGTAAACGCGGTCACGGCGACGGGGACGTTTTGCAGTTTCTGCTCGACCTTTTGCGCCGTGACCACGATCTCTTCCAGAACTGGCCCCGATGCCGACCTGGTCTGCGCCAGCGCCGGCAATGACGAACCGGCGAGAAGCGACGCGATTGCAAAACCAGCCACCCGAGCGCGCGGCCTCCATTGCAAATGAAACGTTTGATTTTCTAGCCCGGCCGGAATTCCGGCACACGAGGTCTCCCTTATCGAAGTCATTTTTTCTTCCCCAAAAAGGCACAGCCGATGTTTTGTGGTCTCCCAGCAGTGCTGCCGTATTTACTGGACCGCTCCAGACGAACGCGGAGGGTCGGTGTGTTTTATTTGAATATTGGTTAACATAGGTTTTCGGCGTGATCAGCCGGGCATTGAGTGGGGGTCCTGCGGTGAGCCCGCCGGTATCTTGCAGACCGTTTGGGATCAGCCTTTGTCCGTCGGCGTGCTTACTGGGCCATGTATTCGCCACCGTTGATATCGAGCGTCGCGCCGCTGACCTCCCCGGCATAGTCGGAAAGCAGCATGATGATCGCATCGGCGCAGGCCTCGTCGGTCGGAATATGGCCGAGCGGAATATTCGCCGCCGTGTGCGCCTTGAGGTCCTCGATCAGCACGCCGGTCTCGGCCGAGAGGGTTTTGAAATAGCTTTGCACGGGGTATCCCCACATATGCCCCATCACGACATTGTTCACGCGGATATTCTTGGGGCCGAGTTCAAGCGCCAGCTGCCGCGTCGTCGCCTGGAGTGCGGCCTTGGCGGCGGCATAAGCACCCTGCCCCTTCAGCGGCCGGCGGGTGACCATGCTGCTGATATTTACCACCACGCCCTTGCCGGCCGCCTCGAAGGCCGGCAGCACCGCTTTGGTCAAATTCAGGGGGGCGAACAAGGTGACGTCGAAGATCGCACGCCAATCGGCCAGGTCGGCCTCGGCAAACGGCACGAAACTGGCCTTGTAGGCGCTGTTGACGATCCCATCCACACGCCCGAACCGGCTGAGGGCGGCATCCACGACGCGAGCGCAATCCTCCGGCCGCGCCAAGTCGGCAAGAACAGGAATCGCGGTGTGGCCGAGCTTGCAGATTTCGGCAGCAATTTCCTCGATCACAGGCTCTTCACAGCCTGCCAGCACCATATTGGCGCCCACCGCGGCGCCTTGGCGGCTGAGCTTGCTGCTCATGCCGCGACCGACGCCGCCGACGATGATCGTCTTGCCGGCGAGAATCATGATGCGATCTCCTAGCGGATTGAAATTGCCAACAGGTAAGACGGGTTCTAGCCGGTCAGCGAAATGGGAAGAGTTTCAGCGCCGCGCATGAAGGAAAGGCCGCCGGAGATCTCGGCCTCACCGGCCACGGTCATCTGGGGGAACCGCCGGACAAACACCTGGAGCGCCTCAGCCATTTCGGCCCGCGCCAGCGCTTGCCCCAGGCAGAGATGCGTACCGTAGCTGAAGGTCAGATGACGGTTCGCGTTGGCGCGCCCGATGTCGAACCGTTCCGGATCGGGAAACATTGCGGGATCGCGATTGGATGCGAACGAATTCAGGATCAGAGACGTGCCGACGGGCAGCACGACGCCGCCATAGGTTGCCTCCTGCATCACACGCCGCAGGAATACATGAAGCGACGGCTGCAGCCGCAGCGCCTCCTCAACCGCTCCAGACGCCAATGCGGGATCGTCGAGGAGCCTACCCCACTCCGCGCGGTTCTCCATCAGAAGCTGGATCACCCAGCCGAACTGGTACCGCGTCGTATCGTGGCCCGCGAACAGGAAATTGACCAAGGCTCCCAGCAGTTCAGCCTCACTGAGCTGTTCCCCTTCGACCTCGGCGGCGATCATAGCCGATACAAAATCGTCCTGTGGCCGGGCGCGACGCTCCTTCACCAGTTCACGGCAATGGGCGTAAAGGCCGGTCAGCGCCGCATCGATCGTCGGCACATGGGGGACAAGCGGGAACTGGGCCAGTCGGCCGAGCTCGACTGTCCAGGCGCCGAACTGGTCCATGTCGGCCTCAGGCACGCCGATCAGGGTGCACAGAACCTCCAACGGGTAGCGGTGGGAGAAATCGGCCACGAGGTCGCAGGTTTCCTGCCCTGAGCAGCGATCGATCAGCCTGTTCGCGACCGTTTGCATCACCGGTCGCAGCCCGTTGATTCGCGGCAGGGTGAAGCCGCGCTGAAGCACCTTGCGGATGCGGTCGTGACGGGGATTCTGGATCAACGGCAGCATTCCGTTGAGTGCATATTCGACGATCAGGTCCGACCCGCCGGCCTCCCGGTAGAACTCGGTGCCGGTGCTGTCCAGCTTCGGGTCCAGCACCATCTGCTTGATGACGTCATAGGTAATGACTTCGTAGCCGCGCACTGTCTTGACGATCGGCGAGCGGACGCGGGCTTCGGCGAATACCGCGCCCGGATCGCTCAGATAGTCGGGTCCTTCGAGATCGATCCACGGCAGATCGGCGGAAGCCAAAGGGATGGGCGAGCCAGTCATGGATATCTCGGATCGGCCGCAAGGCGACGCCGGTGAATCTCGCTCCTCATCCCCAAATGCCACCCTTATGGATTGTCGTTGAACGCGTTGAGATCGCCCGTCCAACCCTCGTAATGTCTTGCAACGATAACTTCAATTCCACCCGTCGTCGCCGGATGGGAGATATTATTTTCACCCATCAGGTACGAACGCGGAGCCTCGCATATCAATTGCTCCCGCCCCTCGTCGCTCAGGCGACTGATATGCTCGTTGAGGTCGCTGAGCCCCTTATAAAGGAAGCCGACGCAAAGCAGGCCCTCGCCATGGGTATTCATGATGTATTCATGGCACGCCCCTTGCGAATCCCGCTTGATGAAACCGGCATCGTCGCGCAGTTGCATCAGACCGATGGCGTGTGTTTCACCGTCCACCAGGAAATGATGCATCTTGAATTGGCGCGCGGAATCCGTTTCTTCGGGCGTGTTGATACCCTTCAGGCCGAGAATGGCCTGCCAGATCGGCACCGATTCCGACAGGCTCTTGACCGAATAGTCGAACACATAGGGCAGCGGGTTCAGCTTCCAGAATTTCTCGGAGCCGACAATGTTCGGTCGCTTTGTCGTAAAGACGATATCCGTGCCGCTGGCATATTTGGCCGACAGGCGGGCGTCGCCAGTCGCGGGATCCACTTCGATCGGGACGCCAAGCGCGCGGATGGCGTCGACCCGCGCACCGACATCGTCGGTACGCAGAACCAACTCGGAATCGCCGGCCCGGACCTCGTGCTCCGCCTCTATCAGATCCATGTAGACGATGCCGTTGCTGAAAAAGCGCTTCCGCTTCCGCCCGTCGGGCGTGAGGTCGGTGATCGGCGCCTTTTCATTCAAAATTGCCTCCCACCGGCGGGTAGATTTCGCCCAATCGTCCACAGCAATCGTCAATCCTACCGGCTCGACAACTCCACCAACCCCGTATGGCATGACCACTCCCCGATGAAGCCCGCATGAAAAGCAGGATTCACTCCTGTTGAATTAGACGTTCCCTGGGCTTTTAGCCTCTATTATTCATTCTACTCAGAATTTTATTGGTTAGATTTTGCATTCGCAAGGAAAGAGCCCCAGTAAAGACCGTGGATGATTGCCGGTATCAGGGACGGACCCCGTCGGGCACGTGGCGGGGGCCCACCGAAGCCTCAGCGGACCAGAATGCCGCCATCCACGGCTAGGACATGCCCGTTGATGTACCGCGCGGCCGATGTGCAAAGCCAAAGAGCGACATCCGCCACGTCATCCGGCAACCCAATCCGGCCGGTGGGAATCGTGCCCCTCAGCTGGCTTTCCCAGGCTGGGATCGCCAGGGTGTCGGCGGTGAGCGGTGTGTCGATGATCCCGGGCGCGATGGCGTTACAGCGAATGCCGCGGGCGGCATATTCGTTGCAGATAACCTTGGTCAGCCCGATGACCCCATGCTTGGCGGCGGTATAGGCGGGCGTGCCCGGGAAACTAACCAGGCCAGAGATCGAGGCCATGTTCACGATAGCGCCGCCACCGGATTCGAGCATCAGCGGGAGCTCATAACGCAGACAGTGAAAAACGCCGGACAGGTTGACGGCGATGATCCGGTCCCAGCGTTCGAGCGGGTAGTTGTCGGTTGCCTCGACCACCGGGCCGTCACCGATCCCGGCATTGTTGATCGCCACGTCCAGGCGGCCGAACCGCGCCCGCACCTCGCCGACCATCCGTTCGCAGTCTGAGGCGACCGCGACGTCGGCCTGGACGAAATGGGCCGTGGCCCCCGCGCCGCGCAGTGTGTTCGCGACGGCCTCGCCGCTATCGCTTTTGATATCGGCCAACAGCAGATATGCGCCACGCTCGGCGAACTTGCCGGCGATGGACCGGCCGATCCCGCTTCCCGCGCCGGTGATCAGAACCACGCGGCCCTCCAGCTCGTCGGCCATGGGGTTCAAACCGCGCCGAGCGGATGGACGTTCGACGGCGGCAACGGTGCTTTGCCCAGGATCATGTCCGAGGCTTTCTCGCCGATCATGATCGTTGCCGCGTTCGTGTTCCCGGAGGAGATGTACGGCATGATCGAGGCATCGACTACCCTCAGCCCCTCGATGCCGTGCACCTTCAGCGTCTCGTCGACAACGGCCAGCTCGTCCTGCCCCATCCGGCAGCTTCCGACCGCATGCATGTCGACCGGCGTGGTCGCGCGGACGAAGGCGTCGAACTCATCGTCGGTGTTGACGTCGGGACCGGGCGTGATCTCGACGTCGCGATACTTGTCGAAGGCGGCCTGGGCGACGACCTCCCGGGCCAAGCGGAATCCGGAGCGGACCCTTCGGCGATCGCTTTCGGTGGCGTAGTAGTTCGGGTTAACCAGGGGCAGGTCCATCGGATTGGCCGACCGCAGGCGAACCTCGCCCCTGCTGTCCGGCCGCAGCAGCGCGCCGCGCACCATGAAGCCATGCTTGCCGACGATCTTCTGGCCATTGCCCATATAGATCGCCAGCACCATGATCAGCTTCAGGTCCGGGTCCTTGTGTTGTGCCAGTTCCGAATTGACGATGGCGACGACCTCGACCGGCGGCACGGCGAGCGGGCCCTTGCGCAGAAAGATGTATTCAAGGCCGGCGCGCAGCCCATTGAACGGGTTGTTGAAATAGCCGTAGAGCGTAATCGGCACCTTTGACGTCACCTGGATCGAGAAAGGCATGTGGTCGTGCAGGTTGAGCCCGACGCCTTTAAGGTCGAGCACCGGTTTGATGCCGTGCTCGCGCAGGTGAGAAGGATCGCCAAGGCCCGACAGCATCAGCAGTTGCGGGGTGTTGTAGACACCGGACGACACGATCACCTCGCGCTCCGCCATGACCTGCTCGGTGCGCCCGTCCCTGAGATATTCGACACCCGTTGCCCGCATGCCCTTGAACAGGATGCGCGTCGCATGCGCATCGGTGATGACCGTCAGGTTCGGCCGGCCCCGCGCCGGACGCAGAAAGGCATAGGCCGTGCTCATGCGTCGGCCCTTCGACACCGTCATCTGTGTCGGCCCGAAGCCGTCCCGCTGGGCGCCATTAATGTCCTCGTTAAACGAATAGCCCGCCTGCTGGCCGGCTTCGCACCAGGCGGCCGACATGGGGTGGGTCATCGGTGAACGCGTGATCCGCAGCGGCCCGTCGCCGCCATGATACGGGTTCGCGCCGAATTCGTAGGATTCCGAACGCTTGAAATAGGGCAGCACTTCACGATAGGACCAGCCCACGTTCCCTTCGGCTGCCCACCGGTCATACTCGCTGGGAGAACCGCGATCGTAGATCAGGCCATTGATGGAGCTGGTCCCGCCCAGCACCTTTCCGCGCGGATCGTAGAGTTGGCGGTTGTTGAGATGCACCTGCGGCGTCGTGATGTACTTCCAGCAATAAAGCCCCCTTCGGAGCATGATGAGATTGCCCGCCGGGACATGGATAAGGGGGGTACGATCGCGGCCGCCGGCCTCCAGCAAAAGGACCCGCACGGCGGGATCGGCCGACAGCCGGTCGGCCAGAACGCACCCGGCGGACCCGGCTCCCACGATGACGTAGTCGTACATCCCCTACCCTCCCCTCGGAGGCCGCGACTTCACGGCGTTGCTTTGCTGTCCGGAACCGTTGCCCATCGAGAAATCGACCAGCCTCCGTCGATCGGAAGGGTCTGCCCGGTAATGTAGGCGGCGGCCGGACTGGTCAGAAACAGCACGGCACCGGCTATGTCGCGTGGCGTTCCCACCCGGCGCATTGGTATCTGCGCGAAATAGGGCGCCATAGCCGCGGGATCATCGAGCATACGCGCATTGGCACGGCTGGCGGTCATTCCCGGCGCCACCGCGTTTACCCGGATATTCTGGTTGACCCACGCGATACCAAGCGTCTTGGTTGTCTGCACCAACGCGGCCTTGGCCGCGCCATAGCCGGCGATCCCGTCCCAGCCGAAGAACGATGTCATCGAGGCAATTCCGATAACGCTGGCGCCGCCCGGAAGCTTGCTGCCCGACAACAGATCCCGGCATGCCGTGGCCATCCTGTAGCCACTTGTCAGGTTGAGCCGAAGCGCTTGCTCGAAAATATCCGGGTCATATTCGTCCTGATTGGCATTGGTGAGGATGCCACCGGCATTATTGATGAGGATGTCGAGCGCCGGCAGCGAATCCGCGATCGCCTCGATGCGCCGATCGTCGGGAAGGCGCAGCGGCAGATAGCGGTATCCGCCGAGATCGATCCCGTAAGACGCGGGATCGTCGTGCGTGCCGGTAATGATTACCTCCGCGCCCGACTTCCGATAGGCCGCGGCGATGCCGGCGCCGATGCCGCTCGTCCCCCCGGTCACCAGCACGGTATAGCCGGTATAATCAAAATGAATGATCGGCCAGTCGGTGCCGGATGCTTGGGTCATAGTAATCCAGGAGGATGTTGGGTCGGTTCCTGAACCGGCGCTACCATAGGGCGCACAGGCGATACATTCGGGAATAGAGCGGTATCCAAACGAGAGACTAACGGGCTCAAATCCCTAGGCCATTATCCACCGGTCGAATGCGCAATGCGCTCGGCCTCCTCCTTGAGTTCGATCGCGACGGTATCCAGGCCCCGTTGCACCCACACGCCGTGCCGGGAATATAGAGCCTCTGCCGTGTCGCCCAAGAATGTGTCGGTGCTGTAGTAGCGGCAACGGTTCGGCGAGAGCGCTTCGAGATGTTGGTCCCGCCGGGTCAGGTGGGGTGACGCCGCCTCCGGCGGATGCTCCCAGGCGAGATGCCGGGGCCGGTCGAAGATCCTAAAGTAGTGAGTGACGACGTCGACCGGCTCAGTCCCCTTCATCGAAGGGACCCATAGCTTAAGTTGCGTTCCCAGCGGATCGCCCAGCGGCAGGTCCGTGTCGATCTTCGGTGTGAAGCTGTTCCACCGGGCGTAATTCGCGAAGTCGACCAGCACATCCCAGGCGACAGTATCTGGCGCGTCGATCTCGATATCGATCGAGCGTATTTGCAACGGCTTGGGGCTCATGCAGTGTCCTTCCAGGCTGCAAGGCGATCCAGGAAGGCTTCGAACCCGCCCTCGTCCCTGCAATACATCGTGGGATAGATTTCGAGGTGGGTTGCACCCGCCGTGCACAGGGCCGGCGCCTGGGCCAGCGTGGCGTCGAGGTCGCCAAGCCCGTCCGCGCCCCGCACCGGCGGCAGCATCGTCCGGATCGCGAGCGTCGACGGATCGCGCCCGCGCGCCACCATTGCCGCCCGTATTTCGCTCACCGCGCAGCCGATCTCAGCCGGCGACAGGCCGAGCGGGATCCAGCCCTCGCACCATTCGGCGAGCCGCGCGATCCAACGACGGGTCGGCGCGCAACCGAGCCAAATCGGAATGCCGCCGCTCTGGACCGGGCGCGGATAGGAATAGACCCCTTCAAATGCCACATGCGTACCGTGGAAAGAGGCGGGCGCGGAGCGCCACAATGCGCGGCAGGCACGGATTTGTTCTTCCAGAATGGCGCCGCGATTGTCGAACGGCACGCCGACCGCATCATATTCCAACCTCTGCCAGCCGACGCCGAGCCCGGCATCGACCCGGCCCCGCGACAGCGCATCCAGCGTAGCCAGCTGCTTCGCGAGAAGGATCGCCGGGCGCAGCGGTGAGATCAGGATGCTGGTCGACAGGCGAATGCGCGAGGTCGCGCCCGCAACCGCTGCCATGATCGTGATCGGTTCGTACCAGGGATAATCGAGCGGGGGCGTGAACTCGCCAAAAGGATAGGCGTCGCGAACCGCGCCCATCGCAAGATGGTCCCCGATGAAGACCTGATCGATGCCCTTATCCTCAGCCAGCCTGACCGCCTGCCCGACGGCAGCGATATCGCCGCCGAACCATTTGTGCAGGTCGAACAGGCCGATCGCCACCTTCACCATGTTCCGGTCCATTCTGGTTTATGGGCCGAGCCTATGAGAATTCGCACGTTAAGTATCTTCCGGCACGACCGAGGTCCCTCCTGGATACTGACGGTCTCGCCCAGTGCAACCGGCGCGCGCGCAGTTGCCGCAAACCGTCGCTTCAGGGTAATGGCTATGCCCGCGGGCCAGCGAAGCATGAGGCGCGGCGCAAGGGAGGATGCCGATGACCGATACTTCGATCACACTGTCGCATATCGGGATTTGCGTATCTGACCTCGAGCGGTCGCTCCGCTTCTATTGCCAGGGTCTCGGCTTCAAGGAGGTGCAGGCCTACCTGGTCGGCAACGAGTACCGCAAGCTTCTGGAACTCGACGCCGAGATCGCGCTGGAGACCCGGTTCCTGGCGCGCGACGGCTTCTATATCGAGTTGCTGCATTTCCGGTCCCCCCCTCATACCGGCACGGGCCAGCGCAGGCCGATAAACCTACTCGGCTTCACGCATATGAATCTGCGCGTCGGCGACGTCGACGCGGTCATCGCAACCATCCGGGCCTATGGCGGCGCGGTTCACGATCACACGCGAACGCGAATCGAGAACGCGCAGGGCCAGGTCGAGACCGACGTCATCTACTGCAACGATCCCGACGGCGTCAGGATCGAAGTCTATACCAGCCCCCATCCCGCCGTCCGTGAGCCTTAGTTCACACGAGGCCGCGCCGGTTCCTGCATTACGGCCGCTGGCGCTCTTACTCCATCGGCCCCGGCGCCGCTTACCGCGCCTGCAATCGATCGCCGCCGGGCCGATTTGGGAATCAGCATGCGGCCGTCCTCTAGTTCGACCGTCCAGTTGATCCGCTTCATGGCCACCACGACCGCCGTCCATTCCTTGTGTTCGCGCGGCAAATGCCGGTCGGCATCGCGGAGCGTGCGCACCGTCCTGACGAAATGGCGAACGAGTTCCTCGACCTGTGCGATCGAGGACTTGGACAATTCGGCCGACTGGTAGGCCGCGGGCGCGTCGGGCTCGGCGAAGTTCAGGGTCATGAAATCGCGCTTAATCATCTCATCGATGATCCGCCGCATCGGCCCTCCCTTGCGCCAGTCCGGGTCGCGCGCGGTCAGCAACCGCACCTTGTTACCGGGCAGGAGGTCGATAAGCTGCAGGCGCTCGAGCGCGATCAGGCAACCGACCAGCGTGGCTTCGTCGAGATCGTATTCCGCCTGTATCTCCTGCGCGGTCCAGCCATTGGAAAGCAGGAACCGCACTGTCGCCAGCAAGCGGTCGCGCGCGAGTGCATCCTCCTGATATTGCGTCAGCCCGCGCTGGCGGCCTTGGTCATCGGCTTTGACCGCCTCGGCCAATTCGGTGAGGCTGATGTCGAGCAGCGCGCAGATTTCCTCCATGCGCCCCACCGTCAACCGATCGGTGTTGAAATACCGCTTCACCGTCACCGTGCTGACGCCCAAAGCCTCCGCCACCTTTCGGTATGGAATGCCCTGCACGCGCAGCAGTCGCTTCAATGTTTCCTTGAACGCCCCGGTCTCGCTATTCGCCCTGGGCACCAGAGTCGCATGATCGTCCAAGGAAGCCTCTTTCGGCCCCCCGATCGAATTCCCCATCTTCCGCCTCCCATACGATTGCCGTGGCCTGTCCCGGCACGGCCAGGCAGACCTTCTTATCCGGGAGCGTATCCATGGATGACACCGCTATGCAATCATTCCCTGATAAGAGGGTAAGAGAATGGATACCGGTGTCTCAAACGGATACCAGCCAGGTCTCGGTAGCGATCCGGAGGCTGCCGGAGCGCGCGCCGGATGACCCTCACGGGATCGCATCCAGACCCTGCGCCTTTTATCGCGCTCCCCAATAGCTTTTAGCGTTGCGCAGTTCCCGCCATCTTAACACTCTGTCGCCAACCAAGAAGCGGGAGGACGGGCTTGAATTTCGCGGACGAGACGGTGATCCAGCACGGCTATGTGGTGCGGGACCTGGAGGCGAGCCTCGGCTATTGGGTCGATACGATGCGCACCGGCCCGTTCTACGTCGTCGACAACGCGCTCGACGGCATGACCTATCGCGGCCAGCCGACCTCCGTTCGCTGGACGACGGCGCTCGGCTATCGCGGATCGATGCTGATCGAGATCATCCGCCAGAACGACGACAGCCCATCGATCTATCGTGAGCACCTCGATGCGCGCGGACCGGGCTTCCATCATTTCATGCTGAAAACGTCCGACTTCGACGCCACGCTGTCCCGGTTCGAACGCGCTGGCTGTCCGCCCGCGTTCGGACGGATGGGCTCCGGCGAAGAACGCTTCATGTATGTCGACACGGTAAAGCCGCTCGGCTGCTTCATCGAACTGTACGACATGATGCCGGGCACCTTGGATCTGTTTCGCCGGATCCAGTCGTCCCATGAAACATGGGACGGCAAAGACCCAATCCGGCCGTTTTCATCGCTGTACGGCGGATAGAAGAAAAAAGGGGAAGTCATGCCGCTTGGTGTTGGATATTCGGAGCCCGTGGCGCTTACGCTGGCGGTCGACGATTGGGCGCGCACGGTCCGCAAGTGGTCGGGTCTTCTGAACGTCAAGCCCGCGGTCACCGACTTCACGAACGACAAGCGCAAGCGCGCCCGGTTCGCATCACGTTCCTTCGTCACCATGGACCTGATCGAGGCCGGGCTCGATGTCTTCGCCGGCGATACCGAACTCACCCTCCTGGTGCCCGATGTCGCCGGACGGGCGGCGGCCTTGAAGACACTGGGCCTCTCGGTCGAGGCGGATCGGGCGACCGGCGATGCTCGTCTAGCCGCAAGGCATGCCAGCGGCATCGATATACTGTTCACCGCGAAACGCCCCGAGCCAGTCGCGCAGGCCATGATGCCGCTGCCCTATGTGCTTGACATATCGGTCAACGACATCGCCGCTATCGCACCGGTCTGGGACGCGATCATGGGCATCGAGGGGACCTATACCTCCATCGAGACAGATTCGGCGCGCCAGTTCGCGATGCGCCACTACGTGACGGCGGGGGAAATGCACGCCATCGGGCTGATGCAGATCGCCTCCGGCATCTTCGTCAAACGGGATTCGCTGGGATCGTCGCATGTCCATGTGCTGAAAACCCATGGCGAAGGCACGCTGTGCATCGGCTTCCTCTACAAGACCGACCTTGACGCCCATATCGCCAACATTCCGGCCGACATCCGCGACCTGCTGATCTTCGAGGAACCGCGCAGCTATCAGATGGGGCGGAACAACATGTCCCATGCCGACCAGACCGGCGGCGTTTCGGTGATCCTGGCGCAGCATTTCGAGGGCTGGGGCGGCGACCCGCGCGAAGCGCGCGCCGACAAATAGGATGGCCCGGTTCAAGCATCTGCTGTCGCCGGGGCGCATCGGCTCGCTCCAGCTTCGCAACCGCATCTTCATGACCCCGATGGGGTCGAACTTGGCGGACGAGGACGGGATCACGGGCGAGCGTATCCGGACCTATTACACCGAACGAGCCAAGGGGGGCGCAGCGCTGATCACCATGGGGTCGGTCTCAATCGGCTACCGAGAGGGCTCGAGCAACTGGCGGCAGGAAGCAATCTCCGACGACCGCCACATTCCCGGCATCCGCGCGCTGGCGGATTCGGTCCATGCGCATGGCGCGAAACTGTGCGTCCAGCTGCACCATGCCGGGCTGGTGGCGATGAACGACATGTTGGACGGGCGCCCGCTCGCCACGCCGTCCATTCCGCCGGCCGGTAAGTCCGGCGACATGATGGACGCGTTCCTGGAAGACGAGTTCCACATTTTTACCGCCCCCCACGCGAAGATGGGCGCGATCAAGCATCAGGTCCTGACCGCGCAGGAGATCGAACGGCTGGTGCAGATGTACGCCGCGGCGGCGGAGCGGGCGAAGCGCGCCGGGGTAGACGCGGTCGAGATCCATGCCGGCCACGGCTATATCATCTCGTCCTTCCTGTCCCCCTATTCCAACCGACGCACCGACGAATATGGCGGATCGGTCGAGAATCGCGCCCGATTCCTGGTCGATATCGTAAAGGGCATCCGTGCCGCCGTAGGCGCCGATTTCCCGGTTTGGGCGCGAATCGATTCGGAGGAGTTCCTGGTTGACCAGGGCATCACGATCGGCGATTCCTGCAGAACGGCGCAGCTGGCCGAGGTGGCCGGACTGGATGCCATCAATGTCAGCGCCTATTCCGACATGGCGAACGGCATCGGCCATTCCGTCGCGCACGCAACCCACATTCCTGGCAAGTTCGTGCCCAATGCCACGGCGATTAAACGCGCGGTCGGCATCCCAGTGATCACCGCCGGCCGGATCGAACTGGATCAGGCCGATCGTTACATCGCCGAGGGCCGTTTCGATTTCCTCGCCCTGGGACGCAAGCTGCTTGCCGATCCGGATCTGGCCCGGAAACTGGCGGACGGCCGGGAGGACGACATTCGCCCATGCATCTATTGTTACACCTGCATCAGCCAGATCTATTTCGGCCGCCATGTCCGCTGCGCGGTCAATCCCGAGGCAGGCTTCGAGCGCGAGCGGGAAATCCGCCCTGCGGAAACGAAGAAACGGATCGTCGTCATTGGCGGCGGCCCGGCCGGCATGGAGGCGGCGCGCCGTCTGTCGCTCAAGGGCCATTCGGTCATGCTGGTCGAGCAATCGGACCGGCTCGGCGGGACGGCGCAATTCGCATCCATCGCCTACGAGCCGAACCAGGGAATCGTTGATTGGCTGAAGCGCCAGCTCGCCCAGTCGAACGTCACGGTCAAATTGCGGACCCTCGCAACACCCGAACTGATGTGCTCGCTTAAGCCGGACGAGGTCGTCGTGGCGACCGGCGCCGTGCGCACGATGCCGGACATTCCGGGTTCAGACCGGCCGAACGTGTTCAGTGGCGACGAGATGCGCAAGCTGGTGCTGGGGCAGGATCTGGATTCGCTGGCGAACAAGGTGGATCGGCAGACGCGATGGGCGCTCGCAGCCGCCGCTATGAGCGGCGTAACCAAGGATCTCGCCCTGATCCGCTGGGCGAGCAAAAGCTGGATGCCGTTGGGCAAGCGCATCGTCATCATCGGTTCGGAGCTTGTGGCGCTGGAACTGGCGGAGTTCCTCGCCCATCGCGGGCGGACCGTGAGCGTGGTCGACGAAGTCGCCAAGTTCGGCGCCGGCATCCAGATCGTCCGCCGCTGGCGTGTGCTGCACGAGGCAAGAGAACTGGGCGTGGCGCTGCTGCCGCTGGCGCGGGATATCCGGATCGGCGAAGGGGTCGTGACATACGTCAATCCGCACGATCAGGTGCGCAGTATTACGGCCGACCATGTGATCGTTGCCAAGGGCGCGCATGGCAATCTCGACCTGGCTGACTCTCTGAGGAGCGCGGGCTTCAGCGTCCATACAGCCGGCGACTGCGACGGCGTCGGCTATATCGACGGCGCGATGAGTTCCGCGGCGGAAGTCGCGCAGGCGCTATAGGGGATCGGAAGAATGGCGGATGATGAGGAAAGGACCCAGCTCAAACGGCGGCTTTTCGACGAGATGGTGAGTGCGTTCGGCCGGAAGGAATTCGACCTGTTCGAAACCTATTTCATCGCCGATGCGGTGTTCGAATGGCCCTATTTGCCGGTTCCCGACTTTCCTCACACGATGGTCGGCGTTCACGCCTTCCGCTTGGCGACCGAGCGCGGCATGGCCGATTTCGACCCGTACCGTCACCGCGTCACCCAGTTCTACGACATGGTGGACACGAACATGCTGATCGCCGAATACGAATCCGACACGGTCTATCATCCGACCGGCAAGCCATATGCCAACAAGTATTTGGGGATCGTCCGGTTTACCGGCGACAAGATCAGCTACTGGAAGGAATACATCAATCCGATGCTGATCAAGGATGTGATGGGGATACTATGAAACACCGATTGCTGGGGCGGACGGGCTTGCTTGTCTCCGAAATGTGCCTGGGTACGAACACGTTCGGCGGGGTCGGCAATCCCTATTGGGAGCCGCTGGGCGGCCTGGACCAGCAAGCTGCGACTGCGATGGTCGGCCGCGCCGTCGAGGCGGGGATCAATTTCTTCGACACCGCCGACATCTACGCCGCCGGGGAAGCGGAGGAGCGGCTGGGCCAGGCACTGAAGGACGTCGGCGCGAACCGCACGGATATGGTGGTGCTCACCAAGGCCGGCATGCGCATGGGGAGTGGCGTCAATGGGGTGGGCTCGTCGCGAGCGCATCTCCATTCGGCCCTCGATGCCAGCCTGAAACGCCTCGGCACCGACTATGTCGACGTGTTCATGCTCCATCAATGGGACCAGCTGACCCCCATGGAGGAAACCATGCGGGCGTTGGACGACTTGGTGAAGGCGGGAAAGGTCCGCTATCTCGGCTGCTCGAACTTTGCCGCCTGGCAGGTGATGCTGGCGCTGGGCATTTCGGACCGGGAACGTCTGGCCCGGTTCGAAGTCGTCGAGGCCTACTACTCGATCGGCACGCGCGAGATCGAACGCGAATTGGTGCCGATGTTGCTACACCAGAATGTCGGCCTGACCATGTGGGGCGCACTGCTGGGCGGTGTGCTGACCGGCAAATACAAGCGCGGCGGCGACCTACCTGGCGGCACGCGGTTTTCCGGCGGCATCTGGATGCCCTTCGAGCAGGAGCGCGTCTTCGATATCGTCGACGCCATGCAGCCGATCGCCCAGGCGCATGGTGTTTCCGTAGCGCGCATCGCCCTTGCCTGGCTTCTCCATCAGCCCGCCGTCACGAGTATCGTGTTCGGTGCCCGAACGCTGACACAGCTGGAGGACAATATCGCTGCCGCCGACATCCTCCTGTCGAGCGACGAACTCGTGGCTCTCGATAAGGTAAGCGCTCTTCCCTCCGAATACCCGACCTGGAAAATAGCCGAGGCCCTGGCTGATCGCCCGATGCCGGATCTCAGAGGCGGTTGAACGGACGATGAGGAACTTCCTTGGGCTGGTCGTCCTCCTGACCTGCGGCCAGTGCCTGGCCATCATATTTCAGGCGGTGGTTCCGGTCTTGCCGGGCATCTCCGAGTATTTCGGCGGCGGGTCGGCCGGCATATTCGCCGCCCAGATGATGATGACGCTGCCGAGCATCGGGCTGATCTTCGGACCGCCGATAGCCGGCGTCTTCAGCCGGTACTTCGGCTCGCGCAACGTCCTCCTCGCCGCGCTGGGGTTATTCAGCGCATTGGGCCTAGCGGGCCTCGTCATCTCCGACCGAACGACATTGCTGGCCTCGCGGCTGGCGCTCGGCCTGGCTGGGGGCGGCATCGCGACGGGCGCGACGGCGCTTATCGGCGAACGCTGGGAGGGCGCGCAGCGCGCCCGCATGCTGGGACTCCATTCCGGCTTTTCATCGGCGTTCGGCCTCGTGTTCCTGCTGTTGTCCGGCTTAATCGCAGAAATGGGCAATTGGCGGACGCCGTTTGCGATCTACGGAATAGGTTTCATCTTTCTTGTCGCCGCCGCCTTATCGATCGATTCTGCGCCCCTCGCCGGCATAGCCCGCACCGGCAGCCGGCGTGCGGACCTGAAGCCGCTATGGTGGCTGTATCTGGCGATCGTCGCGCTCTGGACGGTCGCCTGGATGACAAACGCGCAAACTTCGTTCCTCCTGACTGAGGACGGCATCACCGGCTCGGGCGTGCAGTCCCGGGTCATATCAGCGTCCCTCGCGACCAACATGATCAGCGGTTGGAGCTATGGATGGATACGTACCCGGCTGGCGCCCTCGTCTATCCTTATGCTCTGTCTGGCAGCGATGAGCGCCGGCATCACCACCATCGGCCTTTCCCACGGGCCAATGACGGTCGCGATCGGCTGCGGTTTGACCGGCGCTGCCGTTGGGGCACTCGGCCCCTATTTCTTCACCTTCATCAGTGAAACGGCGGCGCCGGAATCGCGCGGGCAGGCGATCGGCCTGGCCTATGCCTGCATGTTCGTGGGTGACTTCTTCAATCCGCTGGTGATGACGCCGCTCCATGCCGCTTTGGGTATCCATAGCGCCTTCATCGCTGTCGGCGTCACGCTTACCGTCGTAACCGTCGCGTCGACAATGCTCCGGCTGAAACCGGCCAGGCTCTGACGTCGAACGCTTTTGACGACATCGTCGTCCGTGCGGGTCGGCGGGATGTGCGCTCACCACCCGCTGGTCGGAAGACCCCGACACAGGAAGGTGGTGCTCCTGCTGGTATCCGCATCACTGATCCAGCCACCGCCTGTCATAGTCCCGCGCCCGCTGGTCAAGTTGCCGGCGACGCCATTCCTGGTCGATTCTGGCGGGTCGGGTAGGCAGGTTGGCGAACAGATCGTCGATCGCAAGAACCTTGGCTTCAACAGCCGGGACTGTCCCGCCTGCCCTTTCGCCCTCGATCGCCGCCCAACGCAGGAAGATAAGACCCTCGGGCACGCCCTCAGGATCGATCCAGTTTCGGAACCCATGGTCGGCCACCGAAACGACGAACGTAAAGCTGCCGTCCGGATTGGGTTCGGCCTGAAGGGAATTCAGGCTTGACATACGATGAACCGGATCGCGGGTGGTTCCCCAGATGGTCGTAACAGGGACGGTGAGGTACCCCGCACCGCCCGGTTGAAGGCTCAAAACAAGTGCCTCGCCCTCTTCTAGCGCGAAATGGCCGATGGAATAGGCTTGTGTGACCAGCATTCCATATTCGGATCGGATTAGCGGCTGTGGAAAGACGTTCGCCGGCTGCCTGAATGCCAACTCGTGCAACCGGATGGTCTCGAAGAAAAATCGATTGATCTTGGCGACTACCGATCGGATTTCCTCGGCTTCCGAGCGCGGTTGCGACGACGGGCCGCCGGTTCGCGCCACCGCCAGCCGGGTTGCGCGTTGATGCTTCCAATCGGCGATGGTGTCGCGGACAACCATGAAGCTTGCCCCCGCCCGTGTCTGGATATAGTTGGTGCGGCCGTCAGCCGGTTCAGGCGCGACAGTAATCGTGAATCTTCCGTCGGACGCTACTTCCAGCGTTTCCCCTGACACGTTGCCGACAGTGAACCAGTCGTCGCCGAGTAGCGAAAATTCAACCACCTGCGGACGATGCCCCACGACTTGGCCACTCAATATATAGGTGGATGCGCCGTCCATCGGCACGATCCGATAGACGGTATCCGGGTTCTCGTCCAAGCCCTTCGGCGCCGGCGTTTGCTGGCCACCCACATGTCTCGCCGGACGCTGCACTACCGTGACGCGCGGATATGCGGGGTCGTCATTTAGCCCGTTCATAATCCCGAAATAGGTCAGTTCATCCATCGCCGTCTTGAAGATCGCATGCGATTCCGGTGTTGCGTTCGGAAGGGACGCAATCAGCCGCTCTTCGCCATCCCGCCGCGCCCGTAGAATGGCCGGATGCGATAGCAGGCGGAGCGCCTTTGTCTCCAAGTCGTCTTGCAGTGCAAACATCATTGGTGATTCCATAAGCCTGCGCTCCGTAATTCAGGGTTTTTAGAAATAGGCCGTATGCGTTCGCGCCGAACGGTCAATATTCGTTCGGGACCTTGAAATACTCCTGATAGCGCTTGTATCTCCGGCGTTCATCGGAGGCCACGGCTTCATCTTCGGCCGCGTTCTTGTACTGGTGCTTACCGTGAACGCCCTGCGGTTTGCTGGCCAGATAGGCCCGCATGCGCTCGAAGGCGGCCGGATTCACGTCAAGACCGAGTTCACGGTAAGCGCGCTCGATGGCTTCCATCGGCGACTGCATGAATTCATGATAGCGCAAGTTGGTATAGGCGCCTGTCTTGATGGTGCCATTTTCGATCCATTGGATCACCTTGTCCCACATCTCGGCGCGATTATCGGCCAGAACCCATTCGGCGATCACATTGCCGCCCCAAGGGTCGTTGGTGCGCCAGTAATAGATCGCCCCTTGGACGCTGACGATCGAATCGCCCGACGTAATCGGATCACGATGGGTGAAGATGAACTTGGCGTCCGGATAAAACTCGAGCAACTGCGGAAGACGCGGCAAATGCGTCGGGTTTTTTAAAAGCCAATGCGGCTTTTTGTATTTCCATTGGAGATATTTCAGCGTCTTTCTGTGCCAGGCGAAATGATGACTGACATCCTGTTCGGCGAAATATTTTTCCCAGGATGGAATCTGGAACCCTAATGGCCAGACTTCGGAAAGGAAGGCCGGGTACGTGAATTCGATGTCCTCCACCGCCTGGTTTCCATCCCAGCCGTGCATTTTCTTCCATTCGGGGGAGATCGCGTAGACGAATTCGGCTATCCCCTGGGCTTTCGCGATTCTCGGGTCGCTGTCATAGGTCTCGGCGACGGGTGGCGGGGCGGGAAACAAAGCCTCCCATTTCCGGACTGATCGGAACTGCGGATCATAGGACATGACGTCCTGCAGAATGGTTGTTCCCGACCGGCCAAAACCGATGATGAAAACGGGCTCGTTAATGGTCTCCGCCTCAATCTCGGGATGTTTCTTGCAGGCGTCCACAATTTCAAGCCGCGCCTGGAGATACATGAGCATATCCGAGCGTGTGAGAATGCGGCCAATGAAGTGAAGCTTGGCCTCCTCCTCAATCAATCGGATCAACATTCGAAAATGTGGCTGCCAATTGTCATCGCCGAAATCGGAAAGGCCGGTATTGCGTGTCGCGTGGTCGAGTAGCGATTCTTCATCCAGCGGCACGATGCTCTTGATATCAAGGAGATCGCCTAGCGCAATGAAGCGGGCGACCCAATCCGGACGTTTTTCAGGCTCCCATACAGCTCGACGATCGAAAGACCCGCTTTCCATGGATTTCAGCCCTTCCCTGCCCCATCACCTTCTATTCGGCGAATATTGACAGGGATCGCGCTCATCCGCGGAATCCCCGTATAAGGATCATAATCAACGTCCGCCGAAATCAGGCGCCCCGTGCTGGCACCGTTCGAACGCGGATCCTCGTGCTCACCGGGATTTTTGCCAAATCCATGAGCCATCGAAACGACTCCGGGGCGAAGATCATTCGTGACTTCTATAACCCCGGTAATCGCGGCGCGGCGCGATCGGATTTCCACAAGGTCGCCCGTTTTTACGGAAAGGCGCATCGCATCGTCGGGGTGGATGAAGGCAGGATTGTAACCCCAGCGACGGCGCTGCTTTGGGCTGAAATGCCAGGACGAATTATGCATATCGTTCAGCCGCCGCGACACCAGCCGGAAGGCAAAATCCCCGGGGCTCGGCTCCGCCGGCTCGGCCGCCACCAAGGCCAGTTCAGCCATCATCGTCAGATCGCCGAGTTCCAGACGTCCCGTCCAATCCTCGGGTCGGGCTTCGACCCGCATTATCGGGCGATCGAAGATAACGCCGCGGTCCGACGCCTTGGCGCGCAGTTCCGACAGCGATACCGGCGATCCATTCAGCATGATGCGCCAAATCTCATCGTCGCTGGGGACGCGGCTCATGTCGGGTGACACGGCATAGTCCCGCCCCAACATGGGGTTGAGGTATGAGGCCGGCAGGATATTCAGCTGCAGCTTCTGCGCCTGGGCTATTCGGTAAAACAAATGCCAGTCATCGATCAGGTCGGCACCGGCTGGAACGGGCATGATGGGATCGGCCCAACGGCCATATGGAACAGGATAGCCCCAGCCCGATCCGGCGCCTTGCACCATTTCCTGCACGATCGTGGGCTGACCGGTTTCGAGTGGCAGGGTCGGTGCGATAACATAATGCGACAGCTCTCCGGTGGCGGTCATGACCGGATCGATGCACACCAAGAGATCAAGGGCCTTCATCGCCGCGTGGGTTTTGATCTGGTCGGGCCAGGCGAGCATAGGATTGCCCCCCAGCACGAACAACGCACGTATCTTCCCCTCACCTTCGGTCAGGATTTCGTCGGGAAGCGCCGCGGTTGGCAGCCCGGCCGCCGTTTCTCCGAGGTCTTTCACCCGCAATGGCATGCCGAAACCCCAGGCGGGCACTGGCCCCGGCGTGCCAGCAATCGCCGGCCCCCGGTTGATGAGAACCCCGGGATTGCCAATTTCGTCACCTTCCTGAAGCCAGTGCCCGCAAATGGTCATCAGCGATTTTCCGAGATATTCGACCAAATTGGCGCGACCAGCCATATTCGGCCCGGTACCCAGATTAACTCCGCCCCGCCGCCCAGACGCGTAAAGGCGCGCGGCACTCTCCAAATCCGCGGACGAAATGCCGGTATGCGCAGCAACAAATTCAGCGGTGTAGGGCGCGACCGCCTCTATCAGCCGTTGGAAATTGGCTGTCTCACGCGCGACGAAAGCTTTGTCGTAGAGTTCTTCCTCGATAATTACCCGGATTAGGCCCGCGAGCAGCGGGACGTCCTGCCCCGGCTTGCATTGGAGATAGACATCCGCCTCCCGGGCACATTCGGTTCGGCGCGGATCAGCGACGATTAGCTTGAAACCGCGTTCCTTCGCCTTCTTGAGCGCCCGCGCCGGGTTAACCTGCAGGCCGCCATTCATCGAAATGATCGGGTTGGTGCCGATCAGCATCCAGACATCGGCGTGCGCGAGCGTGGGCGCCCCGGCGAGCCAGGTGCCGTGAAGCGCCGGCGCGGTCATCTTGCCCGGTTGATCGATCGTGATGCTGGTGAAGATCATGCGCGAACCCAAGGCCGCCATCCACGCCATCCCGACCTGCGCCGTTCTTACGTCGCACGCACCGTTTGTGCCGATATACATGGCGACCGAACGAGGCCCGTGTTGGGCAACGATGTGGCTGACACGATCCGCGATCTCCGAGATTGCAAGGTCACTAGCGATCGCATCATGAGCGCCATCAGGTCGGCGTTTTTGCGAGGCTAGGAGACGCTCGGGGGCAAGATGCATCGCTGGAAATTCACGCCCTTTGATACATGTATAGCCAAAATAGAGAGGATCGTCCTTGTCGCCATAGACCTTGGACGGCATGGCGCCCTCGAACTCGACAAGCAAGGGGCACTGAGCGTGGCATGCCCGGCAAATAGTCGACTTAATGGTCTTGGTCATACAATCCGCCCTGTCGCAACCCAGACCAGTCTAGGCGCTTCCCCACCGAAAGCGCCCATAGTGCGATGAATATTGGGCGCCCGTCGGCGGCGGTTTCCGCTTGTAAATGGATATGACGACCGGCGGCCAACATCCGTATTATGAAGTAGGTCCTCCCGAATAGACGATCTGGACCCGCCGGTTCTGCGGCTCCCGAACCCCGTCGGCCGTCGGAACGAGAAGATCTCGTTTACCCTTGGCGACGATCGCGATCTCGCTGGCAGGAATGCCGTCCTTTTCCAACCGCGCCGCCACCGATTCCGCGCGGCGACGAGACAGGCGCATGTTGTATGCGTCCGAACCTACCGTATCGGTGTGACCGGTCACCTCAAGCTGTGTAACCTTGCCGGCGTTCTTCGCCGCCTGGTCAACGATCTCACCCGCTTGGGGAGTCAGGTCGGACTTGTTGAAGTCGAAGAACACGAGATAGCTCTTTGGAGCCGCAGTCGGAGCTTGAACCGGCGGCGCGGCATAGGTGGTTGCGGTCGTTTCAGCCGGCGCGCTATTGGCGGCGAAGCGGTATTTCAGCGAGAAGCCGAACATGCGCGGCTCGTTATAGGTAAGCGCCGTGTAGCCGAGCTGTGAATAAAGCGGAAATGCCGCCTCGACATGCGTGTTATCCAGCGCGTTTGTCATGAAGAATCTTGCATCGAGGGGGTAGCCAAAAATATTGGTCCAGTCGACACTGATATCAAGCTGATCGAATGACGGCCTGATCGGAAATATCTCCCCAGGAACATTGGTTGTATATTCGTGACTTATGAAATAATACGTCGCTGATACGGCAACATCCCCGACTGATTCGTCAAGCGGCAGATGATAAATGCCGTTTATGCTGTACTGCCATTTCGGCAAGTAAAGAAACGGCGGGTTGGCAGTGGTCGCTCCGAGCGCTACAGGATATTCGTTGTAGTGGGAATAAAGGTAGGAGGCGTGCGGCGATATCTCGAGCCCGGTCACCGGAATAATCGTCGCTTCGAACTCCCCTCCCTCAAGTTCTGCACTCGCGGCATTCTGCTCCAGCGACACCGAATGGATAGCGCCGCCCGCATCGACCACCGTGACGGTCTTCTCGACGCGGATCGCCTTGTAGTCGGTATGGAAAATATCGGCATTGGTTCGGCCGCGAACGCCGAAAAGCGTCCAGTCGCTTTTGACACCGATTTCGACGTCGGTCACATGCTCAGGCTTGAGGCTTTCGAACTGGACCGGAACCTGCGGGTTCGTCGTACCGGGACGATAGGCGTTGCCCGACCGAACATAGATCAACGTATTAGGGTCCAACTGTTCGTCGAGGCTGAGATTCCAGCCATAAGAGCTGAAATGGGCGTTCGAACCGGCGGAACAGTTGCGGTCGAAATTGATCGTCGCGCAGTTTGTCGGCGCCCCGTCGGCCCCTCGTATGATATTGGGGCCGTTGGTGCCGCGTTCCTGCACGGATGCGAAATCCCAGGTGTAGCGATAGCCCGCGGTGAATCTGAGACCCGACACATAGTCGGAAAGGTCATAGATCCCGTGGGCGAATAACGCCTGGCTGCGGCTGGAAAGATAGAAATGATCGTAGCTCGAGCCACCAAGGGCCGTATTGATCTCGGTGGTTTGGCCCAGCGGATGATCGAACTCCAGAAAACCGCCAAGAACCCATTGCAGCTTATCGTCCAGCGACTTGCCCTGAAGCTGAATTTCCTCGGTATATTGCACGGAGTTGTCATTCCAGCCCTGATTATTGATCGGGTCACCGATGCTGAGGATCGGAAGAAACGTCCCGGAATTCTCAGCCGATGTCAGTTGTTTGAAGATTCGTGCCGCGGCGATGTTCTTGAGTGTCAAGCCCTCGGCGATGTCCCAGGTCGCCTGGTCTGTGAACCCATAGAAATAGTCCTTGCCGATGCCGGGGGTCGATCGTCCGATAACCGTCCTGACTCCGGCAGCCTGCTGTTGCGCGAAAACCGACCGCAAATTTGGAAAGAATGAGAACGCCCCAGCCGCGATTCCGGCTGCCGCGGTGGCAGCGGCCGTTGCCGGGTTAGACAATCCCGCGACGCCAGGGCCATTCCCCAGGGTCAACGGGATATTCAGGCCGGGCCCTAGAGGAACGCTGCCGAACGGCTGAGCCGGATTGATGAAGGACAGAATTTTGGAAGATCCGTTCGTATCCTGCCAATATCCATCATAGATAAAATAGTTCTCAAAATCGTCCGTCGGTCTGAACGTCACACTGACACGCCAAGAGTAATTGTTATGATTGTCATAATCCTTGCTCGTAAAAAAATCTTTCGTATATCCGTCACGTTGTTGCGATTGACCGGCGACTCTAACCAAAAGCTTATCTTGAATGACGGGAACATTGATGGCGCCTTCAAACTCCCGATCGCTATAGTTTCCAAACGTTGCCTGGACATACCCTTCGAATTCATTCGTCGGTCTTTTCGGTTCGATCGAGATGAGACCGCCGATCGAATTCTTGCCGAAGAGAGTGCCCTGTGGCCCTTTGAGAACCTCAAGGTTGTCCAGATCGAAATAAAAGCCCTGCGACGTTCCATGCGTGACGCCATCGGCCGAGTTATAGTCGACAGTTCCTAATGGCACGTCGGCGAAATAGGCCACTGTCCCTTGGAGACCGCGTAGCCGGATTTGGCCGGAATAGGGCTCGTTGCCGTCGGAGCCGAAAGACGTATCCGTGAGCGACGGCACGTTACGCGCCAAGTCGGCGAGACGTAAGATGCGTTTTTGATCAATATCGCTCTGGGTGAATACGGTTATCGAGAGCGGCACCGCCTGGGCGCGTTCGGCGCTTCGCCGGGCCGTTACGACGATTTCTTCCAGTCCGCTTTCAGCCGAAGCCTCCGCGGTTTGCGCCACTGCCGTTCCGCCTCCGGCAAGTGCGGTGATCGCGACGCTGGCGAGGAGCGCCGTCACCGCCGATACATGCCCTCCGCGGTTGCGTAATTTCCAAAGCGCCGCCGACCCGATGCGGGTGGCATTAGTCGATGTCCTGGCACAATGATCCATGATCGCGACTCCTCCCCGAAAATTTTCTCTTTAGTTACCAAATGAACTAATATGTCGTATTTGGTCAAAATGATCATCAAATGGGGACTAATGAAAGTCAAGACACTTACGCAGGAGGCAACGCACGGCACGCCGCGGTGAATCTCGCCGACCCAGGCATATTGATCGACCGTGATGCTTTTCAGATCGTCCGGCGGTCACTCCGTCAATTCCGATATCTGCAGTGGTGCGAGTGGCTAAATATTCCACTAATGGTTTGATCTTACTTATATATCTGACCCCATATTCCGATAGGAACCAATTCGTCCTCGACCTACTCCACGCGCTTCCTACGCGATTTTGTCACGACCAATTCCGATCAGCTCATCGTCGGTCGCGAATCTCTTCACATACCGCTGAGTCATAATAGTCAGAACAGTCGGACTGCATCCAAAAAAGCCTTCTTGACCAAACATTGATAATATAGTCAACATCGTATCACTGGATTGCCCGCCGCTTTTCGGGTTTGGTCGCTTAAGCGAGCAGTATCGGTGTGGGAGGCAGCCAATGGTACCTGCATATCTCAAAGTGAGGCGAGGAAAGTGGGCAGGGATTTGACGGCCACTGAGCAAAGGCACGTCGCCGTCGCGCACGAGCATATGGCCGCGGTCGTCGCCGCGTCGAAAGACCCGGCCGCTACGCCGCGTCTCGCGGCTTTACTTGCAGACGATTTCACGTGGCAAACACCATCGTCCGATCCGGCACGCGGCACCCTGCGGAACAGGGATCTGTATCTCGCCGTCGTCGGCAACCCCGCATTCGTGCCGGAGCCAGAGCGGTTCGTCGACCTTGAACTGAAGATACTGGCGACGACGGCGCAGGGCAGCCGGGTCGCGGGTGAAGCTCAGTCCTATTCGGTGCGCCGCGACGGAACGATCTACCACAACCACTATCATCAACTGTGGGTGTTCGATGACGCTGGCAAGATTTCTGAGTACCGGATTTACGATGACAGCGAACATGTCGCGTCGGTTCATGGCGAGAGCAATATAAAGGTCGTTCGAGACTTCCTGGACTACCTTTCCTCGGGAAATGCGGCCGCCGCGGCTGCGCTTGCGGCTGAAGATCTGAGCTGGGCGTTGCGGACCAGCGGCGCGGGCGAACGCATACTGGATAAGAACACCGCGTTCGCCCTGATCGCCGACGCCCGAGGCCAGGCAGCGTTATCACTGATTGCCCCGCTTCCCGATGGGATCACAACACAAGGCGAGCGGGTCGTGGTGGAGGCTGAAGCGCGAACCGACGGTGGCAGCGGCGATATCGTGCAGGCCGAATGGCGGCAGTTTGTCTTCACGATGAGCCAATGCAGAATCCAGACGATCCGCGAATATATCTACCCCGAAGCTTCCCACTGGTTTCTCAGCACGCCCGCCGATGGCTGATTACGAAACCGATATATTGGTTGTCGGGTCCGGCGCGGGTGGAATGACCGCGGCGGTGACGGCCGCCGCCGGCGGTGCGCGCGTAGTGGTTATCGAGAAAAGTGACTTGTGGGGCGGCGCCTCCGCGACCTCCGGCGGCTTTATCTGGATTCCTGTCAGCCATCTTGCCGAAGCGGCCGGGGCCGAAGATTCCCAAGCCGATGCGTTTTCTTATATCCGTCAGCTAACTGACAAGGTCATTCCCGATGCCACCATATGGGCGTTCGTGCGCAGCAGCCGGGAAATGCTTGAATGGCTCGAAACGAACAGTTACGTGCGCTGTCGATCGATCCCTTATGCGGATTATCGACCCGAGGTCGCGGGCGCGAGGCTCGGTTACCGCACGCACGATCCAGTGCCTCTTGACGGCAGACTTCTCGGGGCCGCGCTTGAGCAGATGCGCCCCTCGGCGCCAGCGGTTCTGCTGTTCAACCGGCTGGCCTTCACGATGGATGACGTTCATCCGCTGCTTCACAGACCGCCCGGCTGGTGGCGTGTGTTGCTCCGCGTTCTCGCGCGTTACTACCTGGATATCGGGCAACGCCTCAAATCGCGTCGCAATCGCTTCCTCGCGGCGGGCAACGCCCTGCTCGGTCGCCTTAGGCTTTCACTCGACGATCATAAAGGCGCGGTCTGGCTGAATACGCCGCTAGTCGAATTGGTCCAGCGTCCCGGAGACGGGCGCATCATCGGTGCGATCGTGATGCGTGACGGACAGCGTGTGCGGATCGATGTCCGCAATGCGGTCATTCTTGCCAGCGGCGGATTCGAACATAACGCTGAGATGCGTCGCACCCATTTGGGCCAGTCCTGGAATCCCGACTGGAGCGGGTCGATCGAAAGCAATACGGGCGACGGTCTCGCCGCCGCCGAAAAGGTAGGCGCACAAACCGCGAATTTGGATTCGGCTTGGTGGGGCCCGATGCTGAAGCTGCCCGATGAAGACCAGGCGCGATTGTTGACATTCGAACGCGCGCTGCCCGGCTGCATCATCGTCAACCAGGGCGGACGCCGTTTCATGAACGAGGCATCCGCCTACGACGTCGCGGCGGTCCGAATGTTCGAGTCCGACCGGCCGGGCGAAGGTACCATCCCGTCATATTTTCTGTTCGACCGCCGCTACCGGGATCGTTATCCGATCGGCCCGATCATTCCACGCACGCCCGACTGGATTCAGCAAAAGGGCGCCAGGCAGATCCTAATCCGCGCCGATAGCTGGAGCGAGCTCGCGACCCGAATCGGCCTCCCGGCGGACGTCCTCAACGACACCATAAGCCGCTTCAACGCCGACGCAGTTGATGGCAAGGATTCCCTGTTTGGGCGGGGCGACAGTCCCTATGACCGTTATTACGGTGACCCCAAGGTGACGCCGAATCCCAACCTCGCCCCTCTCGATCAACCACCCTTTTATGCCGTTCCTGTTTATCCCGGCGACATCGGGACGAACGGCGGCGTCGTGACCGATGAAAATGCTCAGGTTCTCGACCAGCGGCACGTTCCGATCCCGGGCTTCTATGCGACTGGAAACGTCACCGCGAGCGTTATGGGGCACTCCTATCCAGGAGCGGGCGCAACGCTCGCGCCGGCGATGACTTTCGGCTACCTGGCGGCAAAGCATGCAATGAAGCAAACGACGGACGTGCCAGCGGTTGCGTCTTGAAAGCATGCTGCCTAGACGGTTTTCCAATATCGCCGCCGTTAGCGGCGGTCGCTCGGGACGGCATATCGTCGCCGAGGCTGGAAATCGAGACTCGATTCTGAGACAAGAGTGGGTTCAAAAAAGTGAGGCTCGTCGAGCTAGTTACGCCTCATAGAGTCTATCAGATTTTAATGAATTTGTAGGTCGATGAGAAATAACGAAGACTCAACTCCCTCGACTCCCGCGGAGGGCCGGCGCCAACTGAAATCGATGGAACGGCGCCGGCGCGTATTGGCGGCCGCGAACCGTTGTTTTTCCCGAAACGGATTTCGTAAAGCATCCGTCGACATGATCGCGGCGGACGCCGGGGTCTCCAAGGGGCTTGTTTTCAGTTTCTTCGGGCACAAAGACGGACTGTACGACGCGGTTATCGAACAGACGCTGACGGCGTGGGTCGGTTTCGCCGAACATCAGGCATCCCGCTTTCACAATCAGCCGGTGCTCGAATTGATCGGTATGTTTCGCGGCTCGTTCGAGTTTGCCAGCCACTCGCCAATGCTTCGGGTGCTAATGGCGAAACGCGACCGCGAAATACAGGAGCGCCTTCATAGCCTTCCACGGACGGTTCGCGATTGGCAGGGACGGTTCGCGGACGTGATTCAACGCGGCATCACCCAGGGCGTGTTTCACACCGATATCGACCCGCATCTCACCTCGCTGGTGATCCACGAGGTTCAGAGCCTCTATCTCGATCAAATGATCGACACCGAGAAAAGCGAGTATGACCCGGAAAGGATGGAAGCCGCCCTGCAGCTTATGGTTCGGGGGCTTGTCAACGCTGCCGGGGAGCGCGCCTTGGAATCGCAACTCGCCGCGTCGAACTCTCATGTGCGAAAGCGGCGGTAGTAGCGACGAGGACTGGCGCCCTTTCGACAGGTTTGCCGCTGACAAAAACTCCGCGTTACTCCTTGATCGTTAGCGCGCGCTCATAGAATGCGTCGAGGTCGCTTGGATCGCGGCAAAACATGCTGGGCAAGATTTCGAAGACTGTAGCGCCAGCATCGAGCAGCGGTGGCACCTTCGCCATCATCGCCTTGAAATCCGCTGTCCCGTCGGGTTTGTAACTCGGCAGCAGCAGAACACGCACGTCGAGCCCGGCGGGATCGCGACCGCGCGCATCGAACGCTGCTCTCAGCCTGACAACAACCTCCTTGACCCTGGCAGGGTCGCTGTCCATAGGAACCCATCCGTCGCCGAATTCCGCGATGCGCTCCACATTCTTTGGTGTCGGCGCAAGCCCGAACCAGACCGGGATCCCGCGCTTTTGCTCCGGAAACGGCAGGGAATACATGCGGTCATAATTTACGGTTTCGCCGTGGAACGTCGCCGGCGCCTCGCTCCATAGTTGCTTGCAAACCTTCACCTGCTCGTCCATCCGGGCGTAACGTCCCTCCCATGGAACGCCCGATGCGTCATACTCTTCCTTCTGCCAGCCCAGACCCAGGCCGATGGTGACGCGCCCATGCGATATCGTATCCAGAGTAGCCAACTGCTTGGCCAACAGGACCGCCGGCCGCAAAGGCGCGATCAAGATACTAGTTGAGAGGTTGATGCGATTCGTTACGCTCGCGATGGCTGAGAGCGCAATCAGCGGCTCATACCAGGGAAAATCGAGCGGGGCCGGAAACGGGCCGTATGGATAGTTATGGAGGTTCTCGCTCATAATGACATGGTCGGTGATGCTGACTTGGTCGACGCCTTTGCTGTCGGCCAAGCGGACAGCATCGATCACTGAAGCGAAATCCCCTCCGAACAGCCCCTGCAACCCATAAAGTCCGATCGCGATCTTGGCCATTTGTTCGCTCCCTTGTTAAAATCGCGCTGTCAGGTTGAGGCGCCGTCGATTGGAATGAGCGCCCCCGAGAGGTTTCCTGAAGCCGGCGAGGCGACGAAAATCGCCACGCGGGCAATCGCTTCCGGCGGGGTGACACCGATCGGAGATAACGGGATTAGACGCATAACCTCCGGGGCCGTTACATCTGGATAGGGCGCATACAGCATCGGGGTATCGACGCCGCCCGGCGCTAATACGTTCACCCGAACGCCACGATTCGACAACTCCTTAGCCATGGATTTCGTCATCGCGACCATCCCACCCTTGGACGCGCAATACGCGGCCAGGTAGGGAAGCCCCAGATGCCCCGCCATTGACGAGATATTCAGAATCGATCCGCCATTTGCGATCAGATGCGGCAGGACGGCCTGCGACATCGCAAAGGCGCCGGTCAGGTTGACCGCGAGGATACGGTTGAACAGCGCGATATCGGTATCTTCAATATGGGCGTTTTTCATAAGCGCGGCGACGTTGAACAGCATTGTCGGCGCGCCGAGTTCGGCCACCACTTGCAAGACAATCCCCTGGATTTTGTCGGTAGCGGCCACATCGCAGCCGATCGCGATCGCCCTGCCACCGGCCGCACTGATCGCCGCTGCAACTGCTTGCGCACCGGCCTCGTTAATATCCAGCACGGCAACCGCACCTCCCTGCTCCGCGACCTGCAGGCAGATTGCTTTGCCTATACCGGAACCGCCGCCGGTAACGATCGCGCAATGATTTTCCAAGGGTAATATCATTTAAGGCTTCCCGATAAACTTTGCTTATTTCCGGAATAACTTTACACGGAAACCAAAAAAAACCGACATTCGGATACTAGTAACTTTTGACCGTTTGCTGGCCAGAATTAAAATAGGGAATTAGATAATTCCCGATATTCGTGATCGTTTCGATAATCGCTTCATGCGGTATCGTGCCCATCTGCAGTAAGAACAGAATTTCGTCGGCGCCAGCTGCTTTGAGCCGCTCGACATAGCGGATCGCACTATCGACGGTGCCGTAGGCGTCGTCCTCGATGTGATAATTGCCCAACGTGTCGATATTGATGGGAAGGTTTTTCTCAATCAGCATTTCAGTGAATTGCGCCCTGGACTTGTCGATTTCCTTCGATTGCTCCGTCGCGATCAAGTCGGCTACATCCGGCTTTGGGCCTCCGGCGTACCAATAGGTCAGGGAGTCAGCGAAGAATTTTTGGCCACGCAAGCCCATCCGGCGCGCCTTGGCTCCATCCGCCAATATCACGGCCGGACACAGCGCCGCGAAATGCTCGTTGGGGCGAAATCCAACCTGGTTGGCTGGGTTGCGCTCGGCGAAGCATTTGCGATAGATCTCGTTCTTGCGGGCAATTTCGTCAGGTCCGCTCATGCCCAATACCAAGGCGCCCATGCCACGGCTGCCGGCAGTGACGAGTGTTTCGGCTCGGGTACAGGCGAGATACATCTTCGGATGCGGGGTCTGGTACGGCTTGGGCCAGATCGGCCGCGGCGGAATCGTAATCAAGTCGCTTTTGTGCTCGAAATCGCCGTCCAGCCACATCTTCGGAATCATATACATGGACTCGTCGATCTGCGGCTGCAGGTCCTCAAGCCGATTACCGAAAGCCCCCGCCTCTTGCGGTGTCCCGCCCTTGCCCACGCCGAATTCCAGGCGCCCCCTCGACAATATATCGAGCGTAGCGATCCGCTCAGCCACCTTGATCGGATGGTTCATGTTGAACGGGAGACAGACCACGCCGTGCCCAACATGGATGCGGGTGGTTTTGGCGGCGAGATACGCCAGAAACGTCTCGGGCGCGGACATATGAGCATATTGCGTCAGCGACGTATGCTCGACCGCCCATATGCAATCGAATCCAAGCTGTTCCGCCAGAATGCTCTGCTCGATCATTTCATGGAAATTTCGCGCCTCATTTTCCCGTGAGGTATCCACCATTTGCGCTTCATAAATGATCGAGAATTTCATGGGGAACTCACCTTGCTGTGAATTTTGAATAGACTTGAGGCTTGATCCCGCGCTTATTGGCCGCCGCTCACCAGCATGTCCGAGCCGGTAATAAGGTCCGCCTCCGGACTGGCAAGATACGAAGCGGCGCGCGCGACGTCTTCAGGAAGGCCGATGCGGCCGATACGGTTCGGCATAAAGCCGGCCATCACCTGCGCCTCAATCTGGCTCCAATCCTCGCCCCACCCATTCTCCTTGGCCAAACCACGCAGCCATTCCGCCACGGACGGCGTGACGATGAGTCCGGGGCTGATCGAGTTGACTGTCACCCCCGTGCGAGCGAGCACCTTCGACAGACCGACGGTCATGTTGAGCATAGCGGCCTTGCCTGCCGAATAATCCGGGATAACCATGATCGGGTCATGGCCGACGACGCTAGCGATCTGGATAATCCGTCCCCAACCCCGGGTTTTCATCGCCGGAACAAATGCGCGGATCATGCGCACTGCCGACACAACGTTGGACTGGTATGTCGCAACCCAGTCGTCCGGCGTCGTGTCCAGCCAGGCGGCATTTCCCCCGCCCGCCGACTCCCCTCCGGCATTGTTCACCAGGATATCGACATCCCACCCTTTGGCCGTGATGTCGCCGACGATTTCCGCGGCGCTGTCGTCCCTTGAAAGCTCCCCGATGACCACATGTGCGTCGCTGTCCCCGGCGCGTATGTCCGCGGCCACCTGTTCCGCCCGTTCCCGGTTCCTGCCGTGAATAATGACGGAAGCGCCGTCCTGAGCCAGCCGCCTCGCGATCGCTTCACCGATTCCGGAGCTGCTGCCGGTGATCAAGGCACGCTTTCCGTGAAGATTAGCTGCGGTGCGTTCCATTCATGGCCCCATCAATAAGAAAGTGAAGCGGCGCCGGCGGAGGTGGGTTTCTGTTTCTAAACCGGGAGATCCAGAAGGCCGGCTAATCCCGCCATGCCCGCACTGTAGCCGCCATCGACCGGGTAATCCCCGCCCGTGCAGGCAGAGCCGTCGTCCGACGCGAGCAGCAGCACCATGGGCACGATTTCGTCGATTCTTTTACGCTGCGCATTCAAGCGCCTAAGGATCCGGTAGGCCATCTTATCACCCAGTTCGAGCAGGTGTTCGTCGCTCATGCCCTCAGGAAAGAACGGTCGTCCAATGAATGGATTTCCGGCATCCGGATTGACAGTGTTAACGCGGATGCCGTGACGCCCGAGTTCCACCGCCGCCACCTTAGTCATGCCGCGCAAAGCCCACTTGGTCGCGGCGTAGGCGATCAATCCTTGGTCGCCGGGGAACACGCCGTCGGTCGACCCGATATTGACGATTGAGCCTCCGCCCAGCCGCTTCATGATTGGCGTGACGGCGCGAATTCCCAGAAACGGGCCGATCTGATTGACGCGAATTGCGCGCTCATATTCCGCCAGCGTCGTGTCTTCGAGCGGGGCCAGCACGAGGACCGCCGCATTGTTGATCAGTATGTTCGGCCCGCCAAAGGTCTTCTCCACCAGATCGATCGTGCGCGCCCAATGGGCCTCGTCGGCCACGTTCAGTTCGGCAAATTGCGCATTCGGGCCAAGTTCAGTGGCCAATGCCCTGCCTGCATCGACGAGTATATCGGTGATGACAACCTTTGCCCCCTCGGCGACAAACCGGCGTGCTATCCCCTCCCCGGTACCTTGGGCAGCCCCAGTGATAATCGCTACCTTTCCAGTCAATTTCCCTGTCGTCATGCCGCTATTCCCCGTCATCTTTCCATCCCTTATTTTCTTGCCGAACTACATTTCCATAAGAATGGACGCATGATCTGCCCGCGCATGCGCATCGCCTTTTTTAGCAAGCACGCTCAATACCCTACTCACTGAACAAATGTGATGTAAATGGTCAAAATGTTTTTTTAAGGATTAGCTTGCAAGCGAGCTCGGTGATTTTTGGAAGCTGAGAGAATCCGCTGCTGTACCCTAAAACTCGACCTAGAGGTCGCGAGGAACTTGAAGCAACGCGGCCAGCGTCCAGCCCGCGTGGCCAAGTACCGGCAAACGTCGAGGTAAATTCCGATGTAAATGTCGAGGTAAACTGTCGCAATATATCGTCGCTTCCCGGCAAGTCTGTCAGTCTCAACGGCCTTAGACTTCACCTGGTTGAAGCGGTCGCAACTATTGATCATTTACGGCCGCCGCTACCTTAGCGCCTTTGTAGCCGTGGGCGGTTGAACCTGCTCTTACCTGCACCGCTCACGACACTCTTGTTCTTTAGGCCTAGACTCATAGCGGCCTGCCTGTAGCTATTGACTAGGATCAACAGCATCGTCGTCATCCATCTGGTGAAGCGAGGCTCCTCGCCCGTCAACGCCGCCTGGGCATGGGCGCGCTGAGCTTCACCAGCACGGTGCTGAAGGGTGCCGCAGGCCATATGTGTGAGACCAAGTCGCCAAACGCATTTTTCGTCGCTGGGCTGCTGTTCCAGGCCGCTGGTTGTGCATTGCTGATCGTCGCAACGAGCAGTCTGATCGAATTCGCCGCCGCCTTCGTCTTCGGAACTTGTTGGCCTTTGCGTTGGCTGGGGCTGGGTTGGGCTGATGCGCTATTTCGGCGGCACGACCGGCGCAGGGATCCTGGCGCCGCGCGCTCCTTCCGCTCGTGCTGTTGGTTACGGCTGTTGGCGCCACGGGCTCTATCGGCACCGGCATTGTCGCCACCGCTGGGATATCTTCACACCGATCTCGGGCTCTATACCGTGGTGTTGTCCCTGCTTGCGGTGCCGGTGCTGCTAATACGGGGCACAAACCCGCCGAGACCGAAGTGGCAAATAGCTGCTTGCGCAGGCCGAAGCTTACGAACTCGATATCCTCACGCGGCGGCAGTTGGATGGTCCAACGCCGCTTTCCAGCCCCGAATCAGGAAAGCCTAATTACTCTGCGGCTGCCTTTATGGCTTGCGCGCCACCACCAGCCGTTGCGGCGTAGGCGGCAGTTCCACCAACTCGCAATTCGAGAAACCGGCAGCCCGGTGCATCGCGTCCAACTCGCTGTAGCGGTAAGCCTTGCCCTTCGGCGTCGACACCAGCATCACCATGCTGAACATGGCGGCGAGCGGCGGCGAGATGCCGTCATCGTTGGGTACGAATTCCAGCGTCACCACACGGCCGCCCGCACCCAACGCGTCGAAGCTCTTGCGCAGCACGTTCTCGCAGGTTTCGACATCGAAATGGTGCAGGAAATTGGTCAGTAGCACTACGTCGTAGCCGGTTCCGAACGGCACCTCGAATGCGCTGCCCGGCAATGTGGTCCAGCGATCGGCAATCCCGGCTGCTGTGGCGTTGTCCCGCGCGACCTCCAATACTTGCGGCCAATCTTGCGCCACGATGCGCGCGCCCGGTGCCGCTTTCGCGATCTCGATCCCGAAAAGGCCGTGGCCTGCCGCTATGTCCAATACCTTGGCCGGTTCCCCGCCCTTTACGATCAAGTCGGCCATCATCTTGGCGGTGAAGCTGGCGAACGATCCCATACCTTTGGCGAATTCGATCCAAATCGGCGCCTCAGGCGCAACGTTGGCAAGTCCCACCGGTCCGCCGCGGCGGACCACCGCTGCGACGTCGGACCAGCTCTGCATCATCTCCGGCGCCATCAGGAAGCCTGCCATGCCGCCCATATAGGCGGGCGATTTCTTATCCAAAAACGCGGCGGCGTCCGGGCCCAGGCGGTAGACGCTGCTGGATTTCTCCAAAAGTCCCATCACCGTCAGGCTATCGCAGAGGGCCTCGACACCGTGCTCGCTCGCCTGGCAACGGGCGGCCAGTGCTGCCGTAGAACCGGCCCCTGCGGCGATCTCGGTAAAAAGGCCAAGATCGATCCCCGCCTTCAACATGGCGGATCCCTGAAATCCGTTCAGCAGCCCCATGATTCGCTCTGGGGAAGGCGCGGCGGCAATATCGGGCATGGACGTCGGCTCCGTCTGTTGGAGATCTTGTCGAGCAACATAACCCGAAATGCACCGCCCCGACGAGACGGCGAATGCATAAGTCAAAAGTGCATGCGCGGACACAATAGATTGTCCAATGTCAGCTCGGCATTATGGCGAGCGCCCTACCCGGCCTATTTCCTGGTGTAGTTCTCTGGAATCTTGGGTTCCTGGCCGGCGAAGGTCATTGCCGCCGATCCATGGAACTGCCAGCACGACAAAAACAAAAGGGGGTTTTCGGTGACAAGTATTAGGTATCGGCTTGGGCTAAGACCACAGGGTCGTATCGGTGCGGCTTCGGCCGCTTGCTCAGCGCTCTCAAACGTTCAAAAGGCAGTTCGCTCACAGCCAAGACTGGCGGCAGAGGAACGACTAGTTTCCGGACCGTAGACAGTGCTACGCCAACCCCCAATCCGCGCCTTGATATAGGAATGTCAGGTATGT
>JAQGIF010000180.1 GCA_028291345.1 Rhodospirillales bacterium
CGAGTTCGAAGGCCAGAAGCTGGACGACGAGCAGATCCTCTCGCTGTTCCGCCTGCTGTTCCCCGCCGGATCGGACACGACCTATAAGAACGCCGGCAGCCTGTTCGCCTGCGTCCTGGCCGACCCCGATATCCGCGCCCAGGCGATGCGTAGCGACAAGGACCGTGCCGCCATCGCCACCGAAGGCCTGCGCTGGGAAGCTCCAACGGCGATGCTGCCGCGCATGGCGACCGGCGACGTCAGACTGGGCGGCGCGCCTATCAAAAAGGGCGACTGGGTGCTGTTCGGCATCACCGCCGCCAATAACGACCCGAAGGTCTTCCCCAATCCGCGCAAGTTCGACCCCTCCCGCGACAACCGCGAACTCATCAGCTTCGGCCGCGGCGTCCATTTCTGCCTGGGTATGCACCTAGCCCGGCGCGAACTGGAAACCGCGCTGCGCGTCGTATTCGAACGCTACCCGGACATCCGGCTTAAGCCGGACACACGGGTGGAATATGTCGGCGGGGTGCTGCGAGGACCAAGGGAGTTGCGGGTGCAGCCTTATGGCGGGGCCTGACATCACATTCCGCCATTGTGAGCGCAGCGAAGCAGTCCAGAGCCCCACGCACGGAGCTGTGCGAGTTGTTCTGGATTGCCGCGTCGCTACGCTCCTCGCAATGACAAAAATATAACCAGGACCAGCCCAATGCGCGTAACCTTCATCGACCCCGCCGGCCAGACCCACGCCGTCACCGGCGAGCCCGGCGAGAGCATTATGCGCTGCGCCACCCACCATCTGGTACCCGGCATCGTCGGCGAGTGCGGCGGCGCGATGGCCTGCGCTACCTGCCACGGCTATATCGCCGAGGATTGGGCCGGCAAACTGGCCGCCCCATCGGCGCAGGAACGCGAAATGCTCTCCGGATGCATCGACGTCCGCCCTAACAGCCGCCTCACCTGCCAGATCAGGCTGACCGAGGAACTGGGCGGGATCGTGATCGAAGTGCCGGAATCGCAGACCTAGTCACGTGGAACTGCGCTTGTCCCGGCCACCACCCCACCCCGCGTCCCCATCGGGGGGGGAGGGACATGAATTGGAGCCCTCCCCCTCGATGGAGGAGGGTTGGGTGGCGGCGAATGCCGAAGCGGCTCAACTTGAACGGCAGATGCTCAAAGCCACACGCACCAAAGGAACACAGCCATGATGGATATCGTCGACGGTCAGGTTCATTCCAATGTAATGGGAACCGAAACGACGCTCGCCGTCATGGATGCGATCGGCATCCAGGCCGTGCTGATCGACGAATATCTGCGGCCCGATGAGGCTGGCGGGCTGCTCCCCGGCTATAGCTTGGCCGGCGGAGCGTTTCGTCCAGTCGGGCCAAATGCCGAGGCCGCCGCGCTCGCTTATCCTGACCGGTTCGCCTATCTGATGCGGATCAACTCGTTCGATCCGGGCTTGGAAGGCTGGATCGAGACGCTCGCCGCCTCGCCCAACCTGCGGGCGCTGCGCACCGTCGCCTTCAGCCCAGAAGAAAGTGTGGCGTTCGAGGCCGGTGGTTTCGACCGGCTGTTCGCCGCTGCCAACGCGCACAATCTGCCGATCTTTGTAACCTGCCCGGCGCGGGTGCCGCATCTGGCGCCCTATGCGAGGAAATTCCCCGACCTGCAATTCGTGATCGACCATTGCGGCGTGGCCTTCGACGCGCCCCGAGGCGGCGCCTCGCTCGATGACACCATCGCCATGGCCGAATACAAGAACGTCGCGCTCAAATGGGCCCACGCCCCGGCATTCCTGTCGACCGAGCCCTACCCCTTCCCCGACCTCGAACCCAAACTCGCCCGCGCGCTCGACGCCTTCGGCCCCGAGCGCGTCCTGTGGGCCAGCGACTATACGGTAAGCCGCCACCGCCAAAACTGGGCCGAATCCCTCTTCACCCTCCGTCATTCCCCGACGCTGTCGGCCACCGACAAAGATTGGATTCTCGGCCGCACGATAAGAACCTTGCTGCGCTGGCCGGCGCCGGAGAAACCCTTTGCGCATAAGCCGATGCATCCGCACCGGCTGGGCGGTGTGGGGTGATGGGGGAGTATTTTTGTGCCGCTCGCGCTACCTACGTTCTTATGGGCGCAGAATGCACAACGCGCTTCAGTTGCGCGGATATATGGCAGCCATCTCCGCGACCTGAGTCTGCTCGCGGACGGCTACTCAGATTTGGCCGGGATCAATATCGGACGCAAAACAGTGGGGATGCTGGAACCCGGCCGGCTGCTGGTTTGGTGCGGCATAGTCGATGTTATCCGTCGCGTTGAAGCCAACACCGGCTGGTATGCCGTCCAATTTGACGTTTCGCCGCATGCGGTAGGCGATCACGTGATCGGCGCAAGCAGAGTCTCCGCTGACACCCAAGCCGCCGATAACCTTGCCGCCGCTGTAAAGCGGCACCCCGCCGCCGAAAGTGATAACCCCGCCCGGCACGTCGCCGATGCCTGATCCTTGACTCAGGAAAAAGGGGTTAAAGGGATTCGAGTTGTTCAACCCATAGAGTGGCCCGCCCGGCTGAGTCCCTGCATAGAGGTTGGCCGTGGACAGGGATAGTGCATCGTTAGAGAAACCATTGGCGGTGTTCGCCTTGGCGATCGCGATCGCGCGGCTGCCCGGCCACGCATCGCCGACAACGATGACGGAGCACAGCCTGCCCTGGCGATCGACCACGGCGGACCACATGCGGTTCGGCGCAAAGATCCCGCCATTTTTCAGACTAACCACCTCGGCGAGCTGGGCTTGGATGCTGCTGACGGTGCTTTGTGGAATCCCGCACTCTTTGTCTTCCCGTGACTGTCCTCTGTCGTTTCCGGCGTGTGCCTGTGTGCTTACGATTAAACCAGCTACAGTGAGTACGATGGTTTTGAGCATGGGAACGTCTCCGTTTTTTGCGGTGATCTCCTAGGCGTTGATTGATCAGAGAGGGGTGAGCCTGAGGGCTGCCATGCACCTTCGCTCTCGTTCCGGTTTCCTGCTATGCGACTTGGGGAGCGTCTAACGCTCTGCCCGTTACCAATGTGACGCGACAATCTCCCGGACCGGCCATGGTCATTTGGCCATTTTCCGGGTCATTCGTGGTAAAGCAAAAGTCGTCCTAGGTCCGGAGGCACTATCCCTTTCAAAGTGCCGGAATCGGCGACGCAAACACCAGGCCTCGCCGGGACCCCACACCCCGTCGACCCTGCTAAACCGCTTTGACGTATGTACATTTTATGTTCCGTATAATTGTCTTTATGGAGAACATAGAATGGGATTGTCAGAAAGACCCTCCAGCCCTGAACATCTAGGCCCCGGAGCAGTCGCCGTGGTCGGGCGCTTTGAGACCTCGGCAGGTCGCATCGCGGATTTCGTCTTTGAAGAACAGGCTGAGCTCAAGGCCAAAGGGGACTTCGAAGCCAGGCAGCTGGTTCAGCGTACGGCCGACCTAGCGAAGAATTTCCCACCGACAAGGCCGGGCGCTTGCCTTTGTCGGCATCGGCTTCGTTCCCATGAGCGACTTCGACAGGCTGCTATGGAAAGGCGAGTTCGACGAGACTCTGCATCCCCGTGAACCGAAAGGCTCCCAGGAAGGTGGTGAGTCCGCAAACTATCCACCATGCAGGCTGGACCGCTTTCTTTGCGTTGGATGGGCGCTAAGACCGCCATCCCGCGAGCGCGGAATCGACGAGCTCCTGAGCCGTGCCGACGGCACAACTCCGGCTAACTAACATTGACGCTCCCCGCCGCGAACCGCCCGGCCCTACGCCCAAAGAACGTCGCCTCCCCGATACACGTCCCGCTCGAATAGCCCCGCGCGTCCTGGGCGATATTCCAGGCGCAGGCGCCCGCAGCGTAAAGACCGGGTATCGGGGCGTCGGCGGCATCCAACACCTCGGCATTCTCGGAAGTCTTGAGACCGCCCAGCGAGAAGCCGGCATATTTCGCGCGGTTCAGCGACAGGTCGAAGGCGGCATAAGGCGGGGCATCGAGCGGTTTCAGCCAATCGCCATATTTGTGGAATTCTCTGTCCTCGCCCATCCGCATGTCGGAGTTGTAGCGTTCCATTGTCGCGACCAGCGAACCGGCGGGCAGGCCGAGGCCCGCCTCCATTTCGGCCACCGTCTCCCAGCCGTCGACCAGCCTTTGTTCGAAGAACTCATAGGGCGGATAGCCGAACGTCTCGGAATCGAGGATCAGATAGGCGATGCCGCCGGGCTGCTCCACCGTAAAGCCGGCGGTGCGGCCGTGATAGCAATCCTCCGCGACGAAACGCTTGCCCTGGGCGTTGACCAAGATGCCCTTGATCATGTTTTCCGGCGGATAGAAGGGCGAGGTCAGGAAGGCGCGGTCGAGCCGCATCGCCTGCCCGCCGGCCGACACGCCGAGCATGATGCCCGAACCGTCGTCATAGGGAGTGCCGTGCTTGATCAGGTCGCGCGGCATCCAGGCCAGTTCATTCTCGAACATCTTGTCGTTCATGATATAGCCGCCGGCTGCCAGCACGACGCCGGCGCGGGCGCGGATATTCAGCATCTCATCGAAGCGGCGGACCCTGACACCGATGATCGTGCCGTCGTCCTCGGCGATCAGCGCCACGACCTGCCCGTCGCATAATGTGCGCACGCCGATGCCGGTCGCGGTGGCGATCAGCCTTTGCATCAGCAGCGATCCGGCATCGCCGCTGGCCAGAGCCACCTTATGGCCGCGCGGCGCCGGCTTGGCCTTGTCGCGGAACGGCCAGACCTTCTCATTACCGCTCCAGATTAAGCATTCGGAGCCGGGTTGCATCGCCGCCTTGCCGGGATAATAGCTGCGCTCGAAAGGCACGCCGGCCGCCTCCAGCCAGTGGAAATGGACGACGCTCTCCTCGCAATAGAGCCGCAGCTTCGCCGGGTGCGGATCGGGGGTCAGGGCTTCCAGATATTTATACATTTCCTCGGCCGTGTCCTCGAACCCACAGGCGATCTGCACCGGCGTGCCGCCGCCCAGATAGACATGGCCGCCGGCTATGCCGGTTGCACCGCCACCCCCGCTTGCGCGCTCAACGATTAGGACATCGACGCCCATCCGGCGCGCCTCGATGGCGGCGGAGGCCCCGGCCCCGCCGTAGCCGACGATGACGACATCGGCCGCCTCGTCCCAGCACGTCACGTGGGGTTCGGCCAGGATTTCCGGTGTGGGTACGGAGATTTCAGTCATCGCTTTTCACCTATCAAGGAATCAGCACGATCTTGCCGCCGACCCCGCCCTGCTCCATCAGCCCATGCGCGACCGCCACTTTCGACAGCGGCATCCGGTGGGCGACGGGCATGCTGTGCTTCCCGGCCACCGCGTCACGGGCGAAGCGCTCCAGCCGTGCGCGATCGAAGGTCACGATGAGCGAAGAAAACCGCTGCGTCGCATCCGCCGGCGGGTTGGGCGCCGGAACCGCGATCGAGGCGACGGTGCCGTAAGGCGCAACATGGCCGAACAGCCTCTCGGCCTCGGGACCGATCGTGTCGGCCAAAAAGTCGAACGGCCCCGCCGCCCTGAGCGCCGCCTCGTCCGACAGATCGATCACGCCGGCCACCGGCAAGTCGGCAACCGCGTCGCGGGCAGTGCCGCGTACGCCTGCATAGACGATCGCTCCGGCCTCGAGCGCCGCCAGCACCGCCGCACGGCCGGTCGATCCGCCCGCCCCTGTCACCAGCCCCTTTTGCCCGGCGCGCGGCACGATGGCCTTCTCAATCAGCTGCAGCCCGGTCAGCACGCCGGTCGGCAAAGCCGCGGCATCGATCATATCCATCCCCTCGGGCACCTTCGCGAAGCGCGACTCATGAAACGCGACCTTCTCGCCATAGGCGCCGTCGGCCATGGGGTTGACCATGCCCATTACCCGGTCACCAACCGCGAACCCCGTCACGCCCGGTCCCACCGCATCGACCGTGCCGGCGACGTCGCCGCCCAGGCGCGCCGGGAAAGTCATCGGTAGCCAATCATTGAGATAACCACGCCGCGCCTTCACATCGACCGGATTGACCGCCGCACCGGCAACCCGCACGCGGATCTCGCCCGGGCCGGGTACTGGTTCGGCCACCGCCTCGATCCTGAACTGCTCGGGTCCGCCGAAGCCATGGATCATGGCCGCGGTCATCGTCCCCGCGCGGATCGCCGTTGCCTGCGGGACCGGAGGGGTCGCGACCTTCGCATAGGCACGCGTCCGCGCCTCCAGCGTGCTGACGAAGTCGCCGAAAGACGGAATATTCTCCAGCAATTCCAGGATTACGCCCGGCGCGGCGGATGAGCGGAAATACACATAGCGCTGGCCGGTCGCGTCTTTGCCGGAGGCGTACTGCTCCATGCCGCGCTCCAGCGCGGCCTTGGTGTCGGCCTCGATGTCGGTGCTGACGGAGGCCAGCCTTTGCAGGCCGATGAGCGGGCGATTCAGCGTGTCGTGAAACGGCGACGGGCCATTGCCCAGCACCTGCATCAGTTCGATCAGGATACCGCCATGCACCGTCAGCCCGACATTGACCGGCATCGCGATCTGTCTGCCCTCATAATCCATAGAAAGGGTCAGGCCGCGAAAGATGCTCCAGGGCCCGACGCCGACCTGGGTCTCCCAGAACTCCACCAGCCGGTCGACATTGTCGGTGGTGTAGCTGATCTGCCTTACCGGCCCAAGCCAGGACGCGCCCATGACCTTCTCCCCAAGCATTCTTGTGACGCGCCTCCTCCACGGGGCGCGGTGGCCATCTGTCCCATATGTTCCGGCGACGAACAACGTCGATGTCCACTATCCAGCGCGGAAATAAGCGACAGGGCGGTATCGGAACAAAGCCCCAAATCGCGCGTTCCCGAACCAGGAGTAAGTATCCGACTTAGTCGGTCAAGTATCAAAGGGGAGGAAATCATGGGTCGTGGAATTTTGCTTTGGCTGCTGGGTATACCGCTTCCGATCATTATCCTGCTCGCGCTCTTTTGGCATTAGGAGGCGATCGTGACGATAGCAGCAGATATTACTGACCCTGCCTTATCGTCCGGCGTACTGGCGGATGATACCTATGAAGGTGCCCCCCCGGCGAGCGCGGTTTCTTGGGGGGCAATAATCGCGGGCGCGGTGGCTGCGGTGGCGACGACCATCATCCTTCTCGTACTCGGCACGGGCATAGGCTTCTCGATGGTGTCGCCCTGGTACGGCGCGGGGGCCTCGGCGGCAACCGTCGGCGTATCGGCGGTCGTGTGGCTTGTCATTGTGCAATGGTTATCGTCCGGTGTCGGCGGATTCCTGGCCGGCCGGTTGCGATCGCGTTGGGTCCGCCTCCACACGGATGAGATGTTTTTCCGCGATACCGCACATGGCTTCCTCGCCTGGTCGGCGGCGAGCGTCGCCGGCGCGTTGATTTTCGCGTCCGTGGCCGCGACGGGCATTGGCGGAGTGGTCCGTGGCACGGTCGATGTCACATCGGCGGCAGCGGCGGGCGGCGCGGCCCAGGCCGGGACGCAAGGGGCGGCAAGCCGAGCTGAAAATGGCATTATGGAATATTTCGTCGATTCGCTGTTCCGCTCGACGACCGCACCCCAGAGCGACAGATCGGACTATCGCGCCGAAGCCGTCCGCATTCTGGCGACCAGCATGCACGGCGGTCAGGTGACCCTTTCCTCCGAGGATAGAACCTATCTGGCCCAGATGGTCGCTACCCGCACGGGGCTGACCCAGCCCGAGGCCGAACAACGGATCGATGGCGTGATTGTGAAACTGAACGATGCCGCCACCAAGGCCAAGCAGGCGGCTGACATCGCTCGCAAACGTGCAGCGCAACTGGCGATTGTCAGCGCATTGGCGATGCTCGTCGGCGCGTTTATCGCCAGCACCGCGGCGGCGATCGGCGGCAGAATGCGCGACGAGTACTGATACGGCCATGACCGCCGGTCGTCCGTTTGACGGCGGTGCAATCCGGGGGCGTCATGGCAATATCTGCCATGGCGCCCCGACCTTTTGACCTGTCGTCTCCCTCCGCTCGCTCTCGACAAAGCCGGGCCGTGCTGTAGGTTCGATACCACAACCGGAACGCGGTGGAATGATGCGGATTTCAGTCTTTGGTTTAGGATATGTTGGAACCGTATCAATGGGTTGCCTCGCCGGTGGGGGGCATCGCGTAGTCGGCGTCGACGTCTCGACCGACAAGGTCGCCATGCTAAATCGCGGGGCATCGCCGATCGTCGAAGCCGAAATCGGCGAACTGATTGCCGAAGCCGCCCGGGACGGCCGACTGACCGCCACCGACGACGTCGCCCAAGCTATCGCCGAGACCGATATTTCGCTGGTCGCGGTCGGCACGCCAAGCGCGCCCGATGGCAGCCTGGATTACCGCTCGATCGATGCGGTGACCGGCCAGATCGCCGCCGCCATCAAAACCAAATCCGGACCGCATACCGTGGTCATGCGCTCGACCGTGCCGCCGGGCACGGCGGTCGACCGGGTCATCCCGGCGCTGAAAGCCGGGTCCGGCCGCACGCTCGGCGACGGGCTGCATTATTACAGCAACCCCGAATTCCTGCGCGAAAGCACCGCCGTACGCGACTTCCACAAGCCGCCCTTCACCCTGATCGGCGCGCCTGAGGGCGACGACGCGGCGATATTGCGCGAACTTTACAGCGCGATCCCGTCACCGGTGCATGTCGTGCCCTATCAGGTGGCGGAGGGAGTGAAGTATCTCTCGAACGCCTATCACGCGATCAAGATTGCCTTCGCCAACGAGGCCGGCGGCGTGCTCGCCGCGTATGGCGTCGATGCGCCGGTGGCGTTCAAGCTGTTCTGCGAGGATCGCGACCTCAACATCTCCAGCGCCTATCTGCGGCCCGGCTTCGCCTTCGGCGGTTCCTGCCTGCCCAAAGATGTGCGCGGTTTCCTGAGCTTGGCCAGCCAGAAGGGCATTCCGACGCCTTTCATGTCCAGCGTGCTGCCCAGCAATGTTTCGGTCATCGACCGTGCCCATCGCGAAATATTGAGCCGTGGACGCCAGCCAGTCGCCTTGTTCGGCCTCGCCTTCAAGCCGGGCACGGACGATCTGCGCGAAAGCCCCTTCGTGATCCTGGCCGAGCGGCTGCTGGGCAAGGGCTTCCCGCTGAAGATCTATGACCGCTCGGTCAATGTCGCCAATCTGATGGGCAGCAACCGCGCCTATATCAAACAGGAAATCCCCCATCTGGAGGAGCTGATGGTCGACACGCCGGAGGCGGCGCTGGCGGGCGCCAAGCTCGCCGTCATCGGCCATGTGAACAGAGCCGACCGCACCGCCATGATCGCGGCTTTGGATGGGCACGCAGTTTTCGACCTGGCCGGCATCGCGGCGCTGCGCAACCATCCAGGCATCGATTATCGCGGTTTCTGCTGGTGAGCCGCCAATGGTGAGCCGCGCATGGTGAGTCGTTTGCGGCTCCTGTTCATCAGCCCGCGCTTTCTGTTTCCCCTCAATGAAGGCGGCAAGATCCGCACTGTCGGCATGCTGCGCGCAATGAAGTGGGGGCCGTTCGACATCACCTTGGTCTCCCCCGCGCCTGCCAATGCCGCCGATTTCGCGGACGACATCGCCTCGGCCGCCGATCGCTTCGTGTCCTGGCCGGAGAAGAAGGCCGGGAAACTTGCGCAGATGCTGGGTGTCCTCGGCCCCTTACCTGCCTCGACGGCGTCTGACCGTTCCGCCGCCGGACGTGCCATCGTCGCCCAGGAACTTGCCGCCGGGCCCGACGTGGTGGTCGCGGATTTCCCGCATAGTGCGGTCCTGCTGCCGGACCGGCTAGGGCCGGCCAGCGTCATGTTCACCCATAATGTGGAAGCTGAGATCCTGGAGCGCCACGCGGCTGTCGCAACTGGTTGGCGCAGGTTCGTCTGGCAACGCGAGGCCCGCAAGATGGACGCATTCGAGCGCACCACATTGCGCCGCTTCAATTGCGTGGTCGCGGTGTCGGACCGCGACGCCGTGGTGCTGTCCAAGCGCTACAACCTCGGTAAAGTCCCGCGCATCGAAACCGGCGTCGATCTGGAATTCTATCAATATCAGGCGCCAAGGTCCGAGGCCGGGGTCGCAGTGTTCGCCGGGGCGATGGACAGTCGGTCGAACATCGACGGCATCGAATTTCTGCTCCGCTCGGTCTGGCCGCGCGTCCATGCAGTTCGGGCCAAGGCGGAGATGCTGATCGCCGGCCGCAACCCGCCGCCGGCTTTGGTGGCCGAAGCGGCGGCATCCGGCATGAATTGGCGCTTCACCGGCTCGGTCGCCGACATACGCCCTCATCTGCATGCCGGCGACGTATCGCTGATCCCGCTGCGGGTAGGTAGCGGCACGCGGCTGAAGGCGTTCGAGGCGATGGCCAGCGGCCTGCCGGTCGTCTCGACACCGTTGGGCGTCGAGGGTCTCGGCCTGTCGCCGAACGAGCATTTCCTCGCCGCCGAGACCGGCGTCGAATTCGCCGATGCCATCCTAGCCCTGCTGAGCGACACGCCCCGCCGCACCGTCATGGCGGAAGCCGGCCGCGCATTACTGGAGGCGCGCTACTCCTGGGCCACCATCGCCAGGCAATTCGAGACGATCTGCCTTAATGCGGCGAAGCGCGCGCCTTAGAGGGCGATCTCGTTGAACTATTTTCCACTATCGCGGGTTGCTCGCGTTGTACACTTTGGCGGTGCAACTCGTCGCCCCGCCAGCCTTGCACCCGGAGCGAGCGTGACAGATCTTCGAACCGTCGACGACCCAGTCCGCGCATCTGAAATCAAGCAGCCCGAACGCCCCAAGCTGCTGCAGATCATGGGGCCGGGATTGATCACCGGCGCGTCTGACGACGATCCCAGCGGCATAGCCACCTATTCGCAGGCCGGGGCGCAATTTGGCTATGCGATGGGATGGACCTTGCTGTTCACGTATCCGCTGATGGCGGCGATCCAGTTGATCAGCGCCGAGATTGGACGGGTCACCGGCAAGGGGATCGCCGGCAACCTTCGCGCCTGCTACCCCAGGTCCCTGCTCTACGGGCTGGTCGGCCTGCTGCTGCTCGCTAACACCATCAACCTTGGGGCCGATTTAGGCGCAATGGGCGCGGCACTGAACCTGCTGATCGGCGGGCCGCTCCTATTCTATGTCGTCCTTTTCGGAGCGATCTCGGTGCTACTCGAAGTCTTTGCGCGCTATTCGCGGTATGTCTCGATGCTGAAATGGCTTTCTCTGTCACTGTTCGCCTATGTCGCGACCGTCTTTATTGTCGACGTTTCCTGGCGGGACGTCCTGGCCGGTCTGGTGCCGCATATCACGCCCAATCCCAAATATATCACCATGGTCGTGGCGATCCTGGGCACCACGATAAGCCCCTATCTTTTCTTTTGGCAGGCCAATGTCGAGGTCGAGGAAGAAAAGGAAAACCCGGTTTCCAAGCCGCTGAAGGACGCGCCGGAGCAGGCACCGATGGAGTTGGAGCGCATCAGCCTCGACACCTATATCGGCATGGGGATCTCAAATCTTGTGGCGTTGTTCATCGTCATCAGCACCGCCGCGACATTGCATGCCCACGGCATCACCGATATCCAGACTTCAAGCCAAGCCGCCGAGGCGTTGCGGCCGATCGCCGGCAAGTTCGCCTTCGCGGTCTTTGCTCTTGGCATCATCGGAACAGGAATGCTCGCTTTGCCGGTGCTTGCCGGTTCCGCCGCCTATGCCGTCGGCGAGGTGTTCGACTGGCCGGTCGGGCTGGCGCGCCAGCCCCTGCGCGCCAAGGCGTTCTACGGAACCATCGCCGGCGCAACGGTCGTCGGCGGCCTGCTGAATTTCACGCCGCTGGACCCGATCAAGGCCCTCTTCTGGAGCGCCGTCATCAACGGTGTCGTCGCCGTGCCGGTAATGATCGCCATCATGCTGATGGCGGCGAGATCAGCGGTGATGGGCCAGTTCTGTCTGTCGTGGCGTCTGAAGTTCATGGGCTGGCTGGCGACCATCGTGATGGCCGCCGCCGCGATCGGAATGTTCGCCACCTGGGGCGCCTGAATTGGAGGGACGCCCGACCTTACAGCCGGGAGTCGCGCGCCAGCGGCTTTAGCATTTGCCGCCCGCCGGACATGCCGCCTTCAGGCTCTGGACCAGCGCGGACAGATTGCCGCTGGCGAGGCGGGTCAGCGCCGCCATATCGGTCGCATTCGATGCCGCGTCGCCGCCAGCGCCACCGGGGGCTGACCCCGGCGCCACCGAGGTCGGGCCGGCCGCCCCGGCCAAAGGCTGGCCCGAAGCGGCCGACACGCCCGAGTTCACCGAAAGCGGCATCGAGGTGCGGGCGATGGTCTGCAGCATATGGGCCACCGGATGGACAGCGCCACCCGGCGCATCGGCGTCGGCGGTGGCAGGGCCGGCGCCGTAATCGGCGACCACGTCCGCCGGAGCGAGCGTTGGCGCTTGCGTCGTATCGCCGGCGCCATCGCCGCTATGGCCGATGATGCTGACGCGAAGGAGCTTGCCGGGGGTGTTCCCCGCGGCCTCAGCCGGGGCCAATTCCAGCGTGTAGGCATACCCGTCGAGCATGCGCCGAAGCGCCTGGACCGGCGTCCCGAATTTCGGCGCCTGCACGGTTTCGTCGCCGACCTTGTCGAGTCCGCGGACTTCGAAGCCGTTCGATGTCGACAGCGCCGCCAGTGCCTGGCTGAGCGGCTCGCCGCCGGCCGTGGTCGATGTCACGGCGCCCGGACCGTCCTGCGCGGCGGCGGGAAGCGCACATAGCGCAGCTAGGGCCACAAACCCGCCGAGCAGATGAGGGGTGATCCGTATCGTCATGATTGCGTCTCCTTCGCCAATTAGGCTAGCACAGACCCGAACGATCCTCGATACCTCTTCGGGCGATCAACGACATTCATATCGTTTGCTCTGAAAGTCCATATGCAGCAGCAACTTGGCCAAATCACCTGGCTGGACGGGCCGCTCGAAAACGCGCCGCCCTGCCCAGCTTGCGGTGCGAACGGACCCAAGATGCTGGTCCTGGAAACTGCGAACCTGATTGCTGAAAAGCAATCAGTCCCGCTTCGGCTCGTCGTCTGCCCATCCTGCCGGACCCGCTATTGGACCGATCTCGGCATTTTCCACTATGAGGAGTCGGACGGTTATTCCTGGTCGACCCGCTTTTATGTCGAACAGGGGGCGTCCCTCGACGACCTGATCGAACCGATTGCGCGTCTTCCCGCCGCCGGCATCAGGAATTGCCTTGAGATCGGCTGCGGCTACGGCTTTTCGCTGGATGCGGGCCGCGTGCTGTTCGGCTGGCGCACGGTCGGGGTCGATCCGTCGCCGTTGGCGCGCGCCGGGCATAAGGCGCTCAATATCGATATCAGGCCGATCTATGCCGACACCGATACCGAGCTGGGTGGACCGTTCGACCTGGTCTATGGGTCGGAGGTCATCGAGCATGTCTCGGCGCCGCACGCCTTTCTGGAGATCTGCCGGGCGCATCTGGCGCCGGGCGGCGTTCTGATCCTGACGACGCCGGACGGCGACTCCGTCCATCCCGATGTCCCCGGGTCGATCCTGATGCCGATTCTCAGTCCGGGCCATCATCTGATCCTGTTCAATGCCGCCAGCCTGCAGGCGATCGCGCTCGCCGCTGGCTTCGCGTTTACGCAGATCGTGCCGCGGGAACATGGGCTCGTTCTCTATGCCTCAGACCGGCCGCTTCAGATCGATGCATCATCCCGATTGGACCGAGGGCTTTACCGCACCTATCTCTCCAATGTGCTGGAACAGCCGGGACGGCCGGACGATCTGCGCACCGGCATGCGCTATCGTCTGTTCAAAGACCTGGTGAATACCGGCAACTATGACGCCGCCAAGGCGCTGTACGACACGATTGTCCAGGACTGCCGCTCCCGCTTCGGTTTCGAACTCGCCCCCCTGGCGGCGACCGGTCTCGACAGCGCCATCCGGGACGCTGCACGGAGCGGGATTTTCGCCGCGCCGTTCTGCCTGCCGGGATTGTTCTTTTTCCGAGGCATGATCGTCATCAACGCCTCGCCGAATCCGGGCGACGCAGCCGCCTGGTTCGACGCGGCCGCGCTGACCGCGTCGGCCTTCCGCGAGGCCTACCAGGTCGTCGGCATCGATGACGGCGAGACCGGGATGATCGATCGCGACGCTCGGGAACTGGCGATTCTGGCGCTGTGTCACAGCGATCCGGAGCTGGCGATCAAACGGCTTCAGTCGCTTCCCAACCGGTCCGAGGCGTTTGTCGAGACCGTGACCTTCAGGCTGATCGATCTTGGACGGTTCGACCACGCCTCCCGCGGCGCCGGATTATCTTCCGCCCCGGCTCTTGCCGCGATGGTGAACGGGTGGGAGCATCTGGTTCACGGCCGCGAGGCCAAGGCGCACATCGACCTTGCCGAGGCCGCCAGGGCAGGTGGCGCCCTCGGACTCCGCGCCCAATCGGCCGACATGCTGGCCCTCGCGTCGGCCAATCCCGATGCCGCCGTGCGTCTGGCGCAGGCATTGAAGGCGCAATCGGTCCCGCTGGACGGGCTCTTCACGCGCCTCGTCGATCTCGGTCACTTGCCGCAAGCCGGCATGATCGAACCGGCGATTGCGAACAACGAAGGCTGGAACATACTCGGGCATCGCGGTACGCTCGCCCTGCTGCATGCCAAGGAACCGGCATTTGCCGCCGAGCTTTTCGCACGGGCAGCCGACCGGGGGGCAACCCACGCGCCGGCAGAGGAAATCTGGAACCTCAAATACCACCGGCTTCTGGCGCTGGTCACGGCGAGAAAGGCCCTCGAAGCCCGGCGGGTGGCGCAGGATATTTTGGCGGCGGGTGGCATCGTCCCGAAGGACATACGCGGCAAGGTCGATGCGTTGCTGAAGGATCATCCGGCGGCACGGCCGGCGACGGTCAGGTGAAGCGGTTCTTCAGCGTCGCCTCGAGGTGCCGCACGATGAGGTCGGGATCGTAATCGCTCTCCCGCGCTACAATGCTATGCCAGTGCGAAATATAAGGGGCGATGACCCGGTTTCTCTGAAAAAGCTCTCGCTTGATGAACGGATAGCTCATCTGGGCGACGAGATAGTCCCAAAGATAGGCCGAGATATCGAAGGGCTTTCCTTTTTGCACGAGCTCGTATGCGTCACGCAGATGCTCCTGGCACTCGTCCAGCTTCTCGCTGTTGAGAGCGCCGTTACGCACCGCGTCGATGACGACGCGCGACAGGTCGCGATAGCTGCACAGTACGCCGCCCCGCAACCCGGCGCGAAACAGCACCTGCGAGAGCCCGACCTCATACTGCCGGAACTCATAGTTCCGTGAATTCACGTACCGTACGCCCCGCCAGAACCGGCCGAACGCAGGGTGGGCGATGGCCTCGCGGCCGAAGAGCATGAAATCGCTATCGAGATGATAGGCCCTTTGCCAGTTATCGGTCAGCGCCCAGAACTGCCCGCGAAGCGCGGCCATGCGGCGAAAAATATCGGACAAGCCCCAGAACGGACCATACAGGCTGTCGTTGGCCAGGAGCAGCAGATCGATATCGCCGAGGCCGCCGATCGCGGTGATCGCGTCCTTGTAAGCGCCGAAATATCCGCCGGCGTTTTTGCGCAGCAGCATCAGTTGGGCCACTGCTGAGACATCGGCGATGGCCAAGGGTTGCAAATTAGTCGCGTTGCTGACGAAGACAATCTTGAAACCGGCATCCCGCAGGCATTTGAGGTAGTGCAGCACATAATCGTGAACTTCGCCCCTGCGATCGAAATGGGCGAAAACGCAGACATTTCCGGTCAGTGGAGCCCCTATGGCCGCGCCGTCGATCGGCTCTCCGTTATCGGCACCGACCCGCCGATCGACGATGTAGCTCCCGCGCCGGCGGCCAAGCGCGATAAGCGAGGCCACAGCCATTTCGAGGCGCTGAACCGCCTTGACGGAAAGCCCCCACAATCTTCTCAGCATTTATGCCTTTCCACTGACGAGACACGGGCCAGCGGCGAAACGCGGGCGGGAGCATGCGATGCAGACAATCTCTTCAAACGCTTTATTCCAATGATCATCCGACAAACGCAACCCAAGCGCCGAAAATGCCACGAGACGCAATCGGCCCGCCGTCGGGAATGTTCCCGCGTTCCTGATGGGCCGCCAGCAGCATTTTCCTCTAATTTTACGATACCGCGACCATACGTTACGTTATTCGGCCAGCGCCAGATTTTATTGCGACCCCTTAGGTGGCGCGGTCCCTGAGCGTGACCTCGAGATGCCGCATGATCAAATCGGTGTCGTAGTCGCTTACCCCGCCGATCACCTCCTGCCAGCGGCTGACATAGGGCACAGCCACCGGGTTTTTCTCGAGCAGTTCCCGTTTCAGGAAGGGGCAGCCCATTTTCAGGATCAGCCGGTCCCAAAAGAAATGCGAGATGTTGAGCGTGCCCCCGCGCTCGACGGCGCCATGCATGCGCTTGAGATAGGTTTTGCTGACCCCATCGAGAGCCGGGTTGCGGAGCGCACCGGCGCCGACTTCCTCGATGACGATGCGCGACGCGTCCCGGGCGCTGAACAGCGCCAGGCCGCGCAGGCCGCCCTTCATCAGTTGCCGGGATAGACCGAGTTCATAACGTCGGATCACATACGACTTGGAGTTGATATAGCGCACGCGGCGCCAGAACTTCGCGAACGCCTCGTGGCCGAGCGCCTCGCGGCCGAACAGCAAAAAATAACTCTGCAGATGATAGGCGCCTTCCCAGGAATCGGTCAGGCCCCAGAATTGCGCACGGGCCGGATCGATTCCCGCCAGCATGTCGGCGATCGGCGAGAACGGTCCGTAGACGCTGTCATTGGCGAGAAGCAGAAAATCCAGCTTCGCCGCGTCGGGAATCATCGATATCGCGTCCTTATAGCCGCCGAAATCATAGCCGACATTGCTCCGGCGCAACACCAGATGCGCGAGATCGCGGACCTCGGCCAGGCCGGCGGGGTCGAGCGTGGCCGCGTTGCTCACGAAGATGATCTTGAAGCCGGCCATCCTCAGAGATCGCAGGTAAAATAGGACATATTCGTGGATGATGCCCTTGCGGTCGAAATGGGCGAAGACGCAGACCTTGCCTTCGATCGCACCGTCTTGGATGCCCGGCCATTGCTGTTCGATGTAATGCGGCCGCAGGCGCAAAAGGCCGCGGAGCCATTGAATCTGGTCGATCGTCCCATACCAAAGCCACTGGGTCGCCCGGATCAGCGTCCTCAACATCCGACCGACGATAGTTCTCATCTCAGACCATCGGAATTGGTTCCGGCCAAGCTCAGCCCCGTACAATGCACCTCACCTAAATATGGATAACATAATAGGCGGATGTGCTTCTACGACGTCAGGCCCGAATGGATTGTTCCTGAAGCATCGTAATCGGCGCGGACGGCACGTTGCGCTATTGTATCAGCGGCGCGTAGAGCCAGACCACCCAGATCGCGAAGGCGAGGGGCGGGCCAAAGGGGATGGCGGTCGCCGCCGCGAGACTGCCGCCGCGAAGACGCCCGGCGAGTGCAATCAGCAGCCCGGTCACGGCGGCGAGCAGCATGACGGCCCCTAGGCCCGACCAGGTGACCCAGGCGCCCGCCGCCGCTAGCAGTTTGGCGTCGCCCTCGCCCAGGCCCTCGCGTCTGCGTAACGCCCGGTAAAGCCGCGCTACCGCCCAGAAGATCAGCCAGCCGACGGCGGCGCCCGCCGCATGGTCGAGGATGCGATCCGGTTCGGCGATCAGCGCGAAACCGAGGCCGGCCAGGATCAGCGGCAAGGTCAGCACATCCGGCAGCACCATATGCCGCGCATCAATCCAGCCCAATGCCAACAGGGTCCATCCCAGCACGCAATCCGCCCAAAGCCGAGCCCCGTCATCGACACAGGCCGCCCACACGGCGACGGCCAAGGCCGCGAGCTCGATCGCCGGATGGAACAGCCCGATCCGGCCACCGCAATGGCGGCATTTCCCCCGCAAGATCAGATAGTTCAGCAGCGGAACCAGCTCGACCGGGCCCAGGGCGCGGCCGCAGGACTCGCAGTGCGAGCGCCCCGCAACGACATCCTCTCCGGCGGGCAGACGCCGTATCAGCACGCCCAGGAAGCTGCCGACAAAAGGGGAGAGGATTACGGGGGCAAGCCAATCTGGCAAAGGGCGCTTCCTGTTTCCGCTCCGGTCGGATGAGCGGGCAAGCGGGCGTGTAAGCCGGCCGTGGAATAGCTTGCTTTGCCGCGTCTTCAAAGAACTGTACTCTGGTTTCTCGCGGTGCCGAAGGGGTGGTTTTGTGTCCATGGTGGCTAACCTTGATCTGGATGTCGCGCCCGACGCGGTCGACTTGGCGATGGCGAGGGGGCCCGATGCCATGGCCGCGGCAGTGGTTGACCGGCTGCTGCGGCAGGGCCTGCTCGACGGCAATGCGCTGGAGCGGGCGCGTCGCGTCGCGGCGGAAAGCGGCAACCGGCTCGACGGGGTGCTGGTCCAACTCGGGCTGGTGAAGGAACGCGGCCTAGCCGAGGCGCAGGCGGCCCTGCTGGGCATCCCGCTTGCGACGCGCGCACGCTTCCCCGACGCACCGCTCTTCGCCGACCGGCTAAAAGCCAAGTTCCTGCAGAAAGCCCGCGCCGTTCCCCTGGCGGTCGAGGGTGGCCGGCTGGCGCTCGCCGTCGCGGATCCATTCGACGGCTTCACGCCCGCCGCCATCGGCACCGCCGTCGGCCTTCCGGTCGCCATCGAGGTCGCCGTCCCGATCGAGATCGAGGCGGCGCTCGACCGGCTCTACCCGCAATCCGACGCGGCGGACCAGGCCACGACAGCCGGCGCGCAGGACGAACAGCCGCTCGAAGATGATGCCGAGCGGCTGAAGGACCTGGCCAGCGAGGCTCCCGTCATCCGCCTGGTCAACCAGATTATCGGCCGCGCGGTCGAGACCCAGGCGTCGGACATTCATTTCGAACCCTTCGCCGACCGGCTGCGCCTGCGCTATCGCTATGACGGCATATTGCACGAGGCGGAATCGCCGCCCTCGCGCCTAACCGCTGCGATCATCTCCCGCATCAAGATCATGTCGCGGCTCGACATCGCCGAGCGCCGCCTGCCCCAGGATGGGAGGCTGCAGATGGCGGTCCGCGGGCAGGAGGTCGATTTCCGCGTCTCGATCGTGCCGTCGCTGTTTGGCGAGACGGTCGTCCTGCGCGTGCTGGACCGCCACGCGGTCGAGTTCGACTTCGTCAAGCTGGGCATCCAGCGATCGGTGATTGACCAGTTGAGCGTGGCGCTGGAGCTGCCGAACGGCATCGTGCTGGTCACCGGACCGACCGGCAGCGGTAAGACCACCACCCTCTATACCGGACTGCTCCGGCTCAACTCGACCGTGCGCAAGATCGTCACGATCGAGGACCCGATCGAATATCAGCTGACCGGTATCAACCAGATCCAGGTCAAACCGCAGATCGATCTGTCCTTCGCCAACCTGCTGCGCTCCATTCTGCGCCAGGACCCCGACGTCATCATGGTCGGCGAAATCCGTGACCTTGAGACCGCCCAGATCGCCGTGCAGGCGGCCCTCACCGGCCATCTGGTGCTGTCGACCATCCACACCAACTCGGCCGCAGCCACCATCACCCGACTGCGCGACATGGGGCTGGAGGATTATCTGGTCACCGCCGTCCTGCGCGGGGTGCTGGCCCAGCGGCTGGTCCGCCGCCTGTGCCTTGAATGCCGCCGCGCCGCGCCCGCCCCGATCGAGATGATCGAGCGATTCGAGCTGCCGCGGTTCGGCCCCGGACCATTCACGCTGTGGCACCCGGTCGGCTGCCCGAATTGCCGGGGCACCGGCTATCGCGGCCGGCTGGCGATCGCCGAGTTCCTCACCCCCAACGACGACATCGGCCATCTGATCTTCTCGCGCGCCGACCATATCGAGATCGAGCGCGAAGCCGTCGCCGCCGGTATGGTGCCGCTATTCGACGCCGGACTGATCGCCGCGCTCAATGGTGAGACCACGATCGAGGAAGTCGTGCGGTCGATACGCACCGAGGCCTGAGCGTGACCGCCTTCCGCTATGTCGCGGTCGATTCCGCCGGCACCGTTCATAAAGGAGCCATGGAAGCCGTCAGCGAGGCAGGGGTCATCGAATCGCTGCAGCGCCAGGGCTATATTCCGCTGAAGGCCGAGCCCGATACCGGCGGCGGCTGGGCATCGCGCCTGATCAAGCTCGACCTCACCCGCCAGCGTGGCCTGAGCCGTACGGATGTCGCCAACGTGACCCGCGAATTGGCAACCATGCTAGGCGCGGGCCAAAATCTCGACGCGGCTTTGCGCTTCCTGATCGAGACCGCCGGCAGCGCCCGGATCGTCACCATCGTTGGGCGGGTCCGCGAGAAGGTGCGCGGCGGTTCCTCCCTCGCCTCGGCCCTGGCCGCTGAACCTCACAGCTTTCCGCGCCTCTATGTCAGCTTGGTCCAGGCTGGCGAGGCCGGCGGCAACTTGACGGACACGTTCGAGCGGATGGCCACCCTGCTGGAACGCCAGCAAAGCCTGACCGCCACAGTCCAGTCGGCGATGATCTATCCGGTGCTGCTGATCATCACCGCCATCGGCTCGATCGCGCTGCTGCTGACCAAGGTGCTGCCACAATTCGTGCCGCTGTTCCAAGAAAGCGGCGCGGCCCTGCCCCGCCCGACCCGCATATTGATCGCGCTGGGCGACTTCACCGCATCAGCCGGCCCTTGGATACTGATCGCCCTACTGCTCCTGGGGCTCGGCATCCGCCGGAGCTTGAAGGACGCACGGGTCCGCCGCTGGGCCGACGGGGCTGTACTGCGACTGCCGATCGCCGGCGGGCTGGTGCGCCTGACCCTGGCCGCCCGTTTCAGCCGCACCCTGGGGACCTTACTGATGAACGGCGTGCCGCTGATCACGGCGCTAGGCATAGCCAAGGAGACGCTGGGCAATCTCGCCGCCGCCGAAGCGGTCGATTGGGCGATTGGCAGGGCGCGCAGCGGCGCCGGCATGGCCCATCCCTTGAGCGAGCGCGGCATCTTTCCGCCACGCATGATCCATCTGCTGCGACTGGGCGAGGAAACCGCACAGCTGGGCTCTATGGCGCTGAAAACGGCCGAAATCCATGAGGAGCAGACCCGCGTGGCCGTCCAACGGCTGGTCTCCCTGATGGTCCCCGCCATCACCGTGGTGATGGGCGCGGCCGTCGCCTTCATCGTCGGCTCGCTACTGGCCGCCATGCTGAGCCTCAATGACCTCGCCGGCTAAAATTCTGGCATTTAGGCGGGGGAGAAGCGCCGGCTTCACCCTCATCGAACTGCTGGTCGTCATCACGATCCTGGGACTGGCCCTTGCGCTGATCTCGGGCCACGGCCCACTGCGCAGCGCCGGCCTGCAGGCCAAAAGCGCAGCCGCCGACCTGGCCGGTGGGTTGCGCGAGGCGCGAGCGCGGGCCATCGCCCAAAACCGGCCGGTCGATCTGGCGCTGGACGTCACCGCGCATCGCTGGCGCATCGACGGGCAGCTGTCCAAATCGGTGCCGCCCGGCTTCGTCATCACGGTCCTGACGATCAAGGGCGAAACCCGCAATGACAGCATTGCCGCCATCCGCTTCGAACCCGACGGCAGTTCGACCGGCGGCCGCATCGGCCTTGCCGACGGTCAGCGCAAAATCGCTATCGATATCGATTGGCTGACCGGCAATGTGCGGGTGAGCAATGAGTAACCGAAACAGAGAGGGCGGCTTCGCACTGCTGGAGGTGCTGATCGCCTTCGCCATAGCCGCCCTGGCGCTGGGCCTACTGTTCCAGGCCGCCGGCAGCGGCGGCAATGCGGCCCGAACGGCGGGCTATTACGAGGAGGCCGTATCGCGCGCCAAGTCCCGCATGGCGATGCTCGGCCGCGCGACGCCGCTGGCGGAAGGCGAATCCCAGGGCGAGGATGGCGGCCCCTATCGCTGGCGCATCAAGGTCACCCCCTCCGCGACCGCAGAGCCGGCGCGCGATGCCCCGCCTACCACCAGACGTGCGACGCTCTACGACATCGACGTCGCAATCTCCTGGACTGTCGACCGCCGCAAGCATGAGATCGTTCTGCGCAGCCAGCGCCTGGGCGTACGGTCGGGAGCGGTGGATGGTTGAGCACCGCCCTCAAGCCGGTTTCACCCTGCTCGAAATGTTGGTCGCGTTGGTGGTGCTCGGGCTCCTGATGGTCGGGCTGACCGAGGGCAGCAGGTTCGGCTTTCAGGCCTGGCGCCATCAAGCAAACACCATCGCCGCGCACGACCAGTTCGATGCCGTGGACCGTGCGCTGCGCCAATTGGTGACCCAGGCCGCGCTGCACGAAAGCGACGAGCGCGGCGCCCTCGCCTTCACCGGCCAACTTCCCTTGGCGGTCGGGCTGGCGACCCGGCGGGCCGACATGCAGCTGCTGGTGGACAGGCAGCACCGGCTAATTCTGCGCTGGACCTCTCTTCCCCATGAGATCTCGCTCGAACTCCAGCAGAAGCGCATCGATACGGTGCTTATGCCGGGCCTGGACAGGCTGGACATCGCCTATTGGCGCGAAACCGACGCCACCACCGGCGAACCCGCCGGCTGGGCCGCCGAATGGGACGGCGTCCGCCAGCCACACCTGCTGAAACTGACCCTGGTATTTCCGGACGGCGACAGCCGCCGCTGGCCGCCGATCGTAATCGCCCCCTCGGCCCTCGGGCCCGGCGGGTGACCCCATTCCCAATGCCCCATTCCAAAATGCGAAACAAGCCCCACATGCATGAATTGACCTATAACCGGAAGTCGGTGAATAGCCCCAGGTCAACTAACGGCCGAGGCCAAAAAAGGGAATATAGGCTGCTAAAATTCGTTGATGAGATAGATCGCGGTCATCTCATGCCGGGTAGCTGTTGGCTTCCTACCCTGAGGTGTCTGCGCTTCTGTCGAACCTGAAATTCGGGAGGAAGACATGGCCGTGCGAAATCCAGTAGAATGGGGGTCGGATCACCTCAACCTTGTGGCTACCGGGGTAAAATCGACAATAGACGCCATCCATCGCCCCGAAGAGGCGATGCGGTCGCCTGCTCCCACCGTCCGGCGGGTCGCCCTGGCCGATCTCGGCGACGCCTTGGCGAAGGGCTTCCGGGATTTCACGGCGTACCGGACCGATGTCATTTTCCTGTGTGTCATCTATCCCATCATCGGCCTGGTCCTGGCGCGGCTGGTGATCGGCCATGGGATGTTCCAACTGCTGTTCCCGCTGGCCTCCGGC
>JAQGIF010000192.1 GCA_028291345.1 Rhodospirillales bacterium
GCCTCAAAACCATCGTCACCTGGACGCTGACTCCCACCGGCGGCGGCACGGCAGTGCGCATGGAGCACTCCGGTTTCCGGCCCGAAGACGAGCAAGGCTATCAGGGAATGGGCGGCGGCTGGCCACGAATAGTGGCGGGTGTGGAGCGAGTGGCCGGCGAGCTGGAAGAGGAAGAATAAAATCAACCCTGTGTCCCGCTATCCCCGGTCGTGCTGAAAGACGGACCGTTCCGGCGAATGCGGTTTGGACGCAGGGAGACGTAGGGCGGATGAGCGAAGCGTAATCCGCCGCCCGCAACGTGCGGCCTTCCTGACGGCGACAATGGCGAATGGCGGAAGGCGCTGCGAGGCTGGGCAAGAATTCTCTACCCCGACGCGGCCCGCGTTTCGTATGATTGGCGCCCTGCCGAAATGACAGGTGGCGCAGGCGGATCGGCGGCTGACCTAGCGCATGCGCCGGTCGGCACGCTCAAGTGCCGTGCGGGCTATCGCCACTTCCTGATGCGCAGCTTCGACAAGCTGCGTGGCGAACTCGGCCTGATGATACTGTGTTATACCCGTGTGCTGATCATCATCGGCCTCGACAGGCTGGTCGCTTGGCTGGCCACGCGGTGCTTTTTAGGCGATGTCGCTGCTGGCCACGGTCAGGGCACCCGTGGCCGCCCCAGCGGCTTGTGCCGCAAAGCCAGCGGATTTTCGACGATCGGTGCAGCCCCGCTGGGCGGCCGCACCAAGGCGTGCGCCGCAACCGGATTCGCGACCTAACGGCGGAAAGGGATTCTTGCTCAGCCTCTACGCTTTTCCGCCCCACGTTACGAAGCCGCGCCGCTGGCCCTCCACGCCAACTAAGCCTTATAACCCCTTCTCATGACCGATACCGCCCCCCACACGGACCTCGCCGCCGACAGCTGGATCGACCGGCGCTTGCCGCAATGGACCCGGCCCTATCTCAAGCTGGCGCGGCTGGACCGGCCGACCGGGATCTGGCTGCTGCTGCTGCCCTGCTGGTGGGCAATCGCGCTGGCAAGCGCGACCGCGGCGACTGGTATCGGCATGACCGTGTTGTTCACTATCGGCGCCGTCGTGATGCGCGGCGCCGGCTGCACGGTGAACGACATTATCGACCGCAAGATCGATGCCCAGGTCGAGCGCACGCGCGGGCGACCCTTGCCCTCGGGCCAGATCGGGCTGTTCCGGGCACTGGTGTTTCTCGCGATCCTGCTGACGCTGGGGCTGGGCGTGCTGATTCAGCTCAACCGGCTGACGATCTTACTGGGCGTGGCGTCGCTGGTTCTGGTCGGCGTCTATCCACTGATGAAGCGGCTGACCTGGTGGCCGCAGGCTTTCCTGGGCCTCACTTTCAATTGGGGCGCGATCATGGGTTGGACCGCGGTGACCGGCCATATCGGCTGGGGCGCGATTTTGCTTTATGCCGCCGGTTTCTGCTGGACGATGGTTTACGACACGATCTATGCCCACCAGGACGCCCGCGACGACGAGATCGCCGGTATTAAATCGACCGCGCGGCGGTTCGGCCGATTCAGCAAGCTGTGGCTGGCTGGGTTCGCAGTCGCCATGCTGGCCTTGATCGAACTGGCCGGAGATGTCGCCGGACTGGGCGCCGTCTTCCAATATATGCTGATCCCGGTCGCGGCTCACCTGGCCTGGCTGGTGCTGTTCTGGGATGTCGAGGATCCGCGCGATTGCCTACGGCGGTTCCAGGCCAGCCGTTGGACCGGGCTGTTGGTGGTTGCCGCCTTCGTGCTTGGGCGCATTTTCCATTGACCGACCGCTACACGCGGTTCGTGCGCGAAAACACGGTGCCGACCCGGGCCCCGCTGGTTCCTGAACTCACGCTGCATCTCGCCTCGGAAGTGACGCCGCTCTGGCACGCGACGGAGGAGGTTCTGGCGCAGCAGGGCCTGCCTCCTCCTTATTGGGCCTTCGCCTGGCCCGGCGGCCAGGCATTCGCCCGCCTGCTGCTGGACCGGCCGGAGGTGGCGTACGGACGCAACGTCCTAGATTTCGCCGCCGGCTGCGGCATTGCCGCCATCGCAGCGGTGAAGTCCGGGGCCAGCCGCGTCACCGCGAGCGAGATCGATGCGTTCGCGACGGCCGCCATCGGGCTCAATACGGCGCTGAATAATGTCAGCGTTGACGTCATCGATACCGACATGCTCGGCGCGCCGCCTGCGGCGTGGGACCTGATTCTGGCGGGCGACGTCTGCTATGAGAAACCGATGGCAGATCGCGTGCTGCCCTGGCTTGACCACGCGGTCGCCCGGGGCGCGGAGGTGCTGATCGCCGATCCCGGCCGCGCCTATCTGCCGGCGAGCGGACTGACCGAAATCGCCAGCTATGACGTCCCGACCTCGCTCGACCTCGAAAATCGCAAGATCATGACCACTGTCATATATCGGTATGCACGTTCCAAGGCATGACGGCATACCTCCAATTCTGCTAAAGCTCAGTCGTTCCCTTCAGGATATCGCATCAAGCATGACAACCGATCTGCTCTCGCTTCTCGACGATACAATCCGCCGCGCGATCAAGGGCGGCGCTGATGCCGCCGACGCGCTGGCCTATGACAGCCAGTCGCTCAGCATCGCCCGCCGCCTCGACAAGCCAGAGCGGCTGGAGCGGTCGGAATCGCGCGATCTGGGTCTGCGCGTCTTCGTCGGGCATCGCCAGGCGATGGTGTCGACCAGCGAACGCACGCCGGAGGCCCTGGCCGAGCTGGTCGAACGCGCCGTCGCCATGGCTAGGGCAGTGCCGGAGGATCCCTATTGCGGCCTTGCCGACCCGTCGCAGCTGGCGCGCAATTGGGGTGATCTCGATATGGCCGACCCAGTCGAGCCCTCGGTCGACCGGATGATCGCCAATGCCGCCGAGGCCGAGGCCGCGGCGGTCGCAGTGAAGGGGGTCACCAACTCGGAAGGGGCCGAAGCCGGCTGGGGCCGCAGCGATATCGCGTTGGTGGCGTCCAACGGCTTCGCTGCTTCTTACGCCCGCACCAGCCACAGCCTCTCGGTCTCGGTCCTTGCCGGCAAAGGCGCGGGGATGGAGCGGGATTACGACTTCACCTCCGCCGTCCATGCCGGCGATCTCAAGAGCGGGGCCGAGATCGGCCGCTCCGCCGGCGAGAAAGCCGTGCGGCGGCTTAACCCGCGCAAGGGACCCACAGCGACTTTGCCCATCGTCTTCGATCCCCGCGTATCGAACGGCTTCATCAGCGGGCTGGCCGGGGCTCTGTCCGGTCCCTCCGTCGCGCGGGGCACCTCCTTCCTGCGCGACAAGATGGGAGCGCAGCTTTTCGCCGCCGGTATCGAGGTCGTCGACGATCCGTTCCTGATGCGCGGCCTGCGCTCCCGCCCGTTCGATGGCGAAGGCGTCGCTCCGATACGGCGCGCGGTGATCGAGGATGGCCGGCTGACCACCTGGTTCCTGGATCTGCGCTCCGCCCGGCAGCTCGGGCTCACCACCACCGGCCATGCGGCGCGCGGCACCGGCGGCCCGCCCTCGCCGTCGCCCAGCAATCTCGCCTTGATGCCAGGCAGGCAGACGCCGGCCGAACTGATCGGTGAAATCGAGAACGGGCTTTACGTCACTGAGATGATGGGCCATGGATTGAACGGCGTAACCGGCGATTACAGCCGGGGCGCGGCCGGGTTCTGGATCGAAAACGGGCAATTGACCTATCCGGTCAGCGAGATGACCGTCGCCGGCAATCTCAAGGACATGTTCCCGCGCCTGACGCCGGCGAACGATTTGGTCCGCCGCTATGGCATCGATGCCCCCACCATCCGCATCGACAGCATGACAGTGGCCGGCCGCTAAGACAATGTTCCGGCGATTTATCGCCGCAGACCGTGTTTTCAGATAGCCAATCCGCGAGTCGTTTCTGTATACCCGCGCCAGTTGGTACCCGGAGGAAGCAGATGCTTGATGAGACCGAGGGTACGCGCCGTTACAGGACTATCTGGTTATCGGATATCCATCTCGGCACCAAGGGGTGCCAGGCGGAACTGCTGCTGGAATTCCTGCGCGAAACCGAATCCGAACATCTCTTCCTCGTTGGCGACATCATCGACGGATGGCGGCTAACCAAAAGCTGGTATTGGCCTCAGGCCCATAACGACGTTGTCCAGAAAGTGCTGCGCAAGGCGCGTAAGGGCACCAAGGTCACCTATATCCCCGGCAACCACGATGAAGGGTTCCGGCAATATATCGGCATGGATTTCGGCAATAACATGAGCGTCTCGGACGACGTCATTCATACGCTGAAAGATGGGCGCCGGTTCCTGATCACCCATGGCGACAAGTTCGACGCCGTGGTGAATTACGCCAAATGGCTGGCGAAACTTGGCGACTACGCCTACTCGCTCGCGATCATGATCAATGTTTGGTTCAATATGGCCAGGCGCAAGTTCGGTTTTCCATATTGGTCGCTGTCAGCCTATCTGAAACACAAGGTCAAGAACGCGGTCGAGTTCATCGGCGCCTATGAAACAGTGCTGGCTGACGAGGCGCGCCGGCATAATGTCCAGGGCGTCATCTGCGGCCACATCCATCACGCCCAGATGCGCGACATCAACGGCGTCACCTATTGCAACGACGGCGATTGGGTCGAGAGCTGCACCGCGCTGGTGGAACATGAAAATGGGGAGCTGGAGATACTCGACTGGTCGCTCATCCGTCTGGAACAGTCGCTAGAAAAGGCCGCGGCGTAAGATTCCGGCGCACTCGTGAAAATTCTGTTCATTACCGATGCCTGGCATCCACAGATCAACGGCGTGGTGCGCACGTTGAGTACGACCGGGCGCGAGCTCGAGAAGATGGGTCACACCGTCGCATTCATCGGCCCCGACCAGTTCCGAACCATGGCGTTGCCGGGCTATCAGGAAATCCGGATCGCGATCAAGCCGCGGCGCAAGCTGGAGCGGCTGATCGCCCAGTTCCAGCCCCAGGCGATCCATATCGCGACCGAGGGGCCGCTGGGCTGGGCGGGACGGGCCATCTGCCGCAGCAAGGGCTATGCTTTCACGACCTCGTACCATACCTGCTTTCCGGAATATCTGGCCGAGCGCCTGCCGGTGCCGCAATCCTTGTCCTATGCGGTCCTGCGCAGATTTCATGGCGCCTCGTCCGCCGTGATGGTCGCCACTCCGACGGTTTCCCGCCTCCTGACCGATCGCGGCTTCGCCAATCTGAAACGCTGGACGCGAGGCGTCGATACCGAGCTGTTCCGTCCCCGCACCAAGGATTTCCTGGATGCACCGCGGCCGATCTCGATCTGCGTCGGCCGGGTCGCGGTCGAAAAGAATATCGAGGCATTCCTGTCGCTCGACATTCCCGGCACCAAGTATGTCGTCGGCGGCGGGCCCATGCTGGCGGTTCTGAAGAAGCGCTACCCCGAAGTGCGCTTCGTCGGGCCGCGCGACGGAGACGAATTGGCATCCTATTTCGCGGCAGCGGACGTGTTCGTTTTCCCGTCCCGCACCGACACGTTCGGGTTGGTGATCCTGGAGGCGCTGGCATCCGGAGTCCCGGTTGCCGCCTATCCCGTACAAGGCCCGCTCGATGTTATCGGCGACAACGATATCGGTGCGCTGGATGAGGATCTGGGGCACGCCATCAATCGCGCGCTCAAGATCGATCCGGAACGATGCCGCGATTTCGCGCTGACCTTTTCCTGGACCGCCGCCGCGCATCAGTTCCTGAACAATGTCCAACCCTGCATCTGAAATGGGACCTGCATCTGAAATGGGGCCTGCGTCCCAGACCGGTCCCAAGCGCGACGCCCTTCCGCTCAGCCTCTATGCGACACTGCTGGAAGCGGGCCGACCGCTGCTCGAGTTCTATCTGCGGCGG
>JAQGIF010000213.1 GCA_028291345.1 Rhodospirillales bacterium
CTGGAGATCGCTCTCGGCAGTCAGATAGCCCGGTGTGATCGCCGGATATTCGAACGGATCGGCGGATTTCGCCATGATGCTGCCCCGGCTGTCGGGCCGGGTGGGGCAGACGGCGACCGTCATGCCGGATAGGCGCTCGAGTTCCCCGAAGCGGTTCTGATCATAACTGGCGGGCGTGAACAGCAATTGGAGATCGGGGCTCGCCAGCCCCTCGCGGCTTCGGCAGAAGATCGTCGCGCTGGTGACGCCGAAGGTCAGCGCCCCTTTCCCAGTGACCAGGAACTTCGCCAGTTCGGCGGCCAGCCGCGCCCCGCGTGAAAGCTGGTTGATCGAGATCAGGTCCTTTACCCGATGGGTGATCCGCGCCGTGTAATGATCGATCAGATTGTTGCCCACGCCGGGCGCATCCTGCACCACCTCGACCCCGATAGCCTTCAGATGTGCGGCCGGCCCCACACCGGACACCTGCAGCAATTGCGGCGAGTTGATTGAACCGCCTGCCAATATGACCTCACGCGCCACCAGCGCGCGCTCGTCCTTGCCACCCCGGCGAAAGGCGACGCCGATGCAGCGCTTCCCTTCGAATAGAAGCCTTGTGGCGGGCGCAGCGGTCAGTATTTGGAGGTTTGGCCGATCCTTGGCTTGTTTGAGAAAGGTTTGCGCTGTCGAACCGCGAAACCGCCCCAGCCGGGTCATCTGGGCATAGCCGACACCTTCCTGAATCTTGCCGTTATAATCCCGTGTCAACGGAAAGCCCGCCTGCTGCGCCGCTTCGACGAAATGATGCGTCAGCGGCAGGATGGTGCGATAATCCTCGATCTGCAGCGGCCCGCCCGTGCCGCGATATTGCGGGTCGCCGCCCGCCACATAATGTTCAGACCTGCGAAACATCGGCAGCACATCGTCATAGGTCCAGCCACGGCAGCCCATCTGCGCCCAGCCATCGAAATCGGCGGGGTTGCCGCGGACATAGAACATGCCGTTGATCGAGCTGGAGCCGCCCAGCACGCGGCCGCGCGGCCAATGAATCGCACGGTTGCCGGTCGACGCCTCCGGCTGGGCGGTATAGTTCCAGTTCACCAGCGGGTTATGCAGCAGCTTGAGGATGCCGGCCGGGATATGGATCATCGGATGCCAATCCCTCGGCCCTGCCTCAAGTAGCAATACCTTGGCCCCTGTCTCGCTGAGCCGCGCCGCCACGACGCAACCCGCCGAGCCGGCGCCGACGACGACGTAATCGGCCATATAGTCGGCCATAATCCCTCTCCCAGATCAATGCCGCTTTTGTCGCGCGGCTTTCCTTTAGATGCCGTGATTGATGATGATCGTCTTAGTCGCCGAGAATTCCTTCAACGCTTCCAATCCCTTTTCGCGCCCATGGCCCGAGCTCTTGAAGCCGCCGAATGGCAGCTCGACCCCGCCTCCCGCCCCATAGCCGTTGATATAGACCTGGCCGGAGCGGACCTTACGGGCCAGCCGCATAGCGCGGCCGATATCCCGGGTCCATACGCCCGCCGCCAAGCCGAACTCGGTATCATTGGCCAGGCGGATCGCATCGGCCTCATCCTTGAAGGGGATGACCGACAGGCACGGCCCGAACACCTCCTGCTTCGCCAGGGCATGGTCGACCGGTACCGGTCCGAACAGGACCGCGGGCACGTAATAACCGGACTGGGCCGCGTCCGGCGCGATCTTGCCCTCGGCCAGCACCGGCACGCCGTCTGCCTTAGCGCTGGCGATAAAGCGCTTCACCCGGTCGCGCTGCTTGCCGTTGATCAGCGCGCCGAAATCGTAATCGCCCTGATGCGGCCCGGTGACCAGCCGGCCGAAACGCTCGGCGAAAGCCGAGACCACCCGCTCCCAGGCCGATTCCTCGACCAGCAGGCGACTTCCCGCCACACAGGTCTGACCGGAATTGACCGTGATCGCACCGACGATGATCGGCAGGGCAGCGTCCAGGTCAGCATCGGCGAAGACAATCTGCGGAGACTTGCCGCCCAGTTCGAGCGTCACCGCGACATGATTATCCGCGGCAAGTTTCTGGATGATCGTGCCGACCTCGGGCGAACCGGTGAATGTGACGAAATTCACGTCTGGGTGAGCGGCCAAGGCCGCCCCCGCCTCTTCCCCCAACCCGGTCACGATATTGAGCACGCCCGGCGGCAAACCCGCCTCGAGCGCCAATTCGGCTATGCGGATCGCCGACAGGCAGGCATCCTCCGCCGGTTTGACCACCATCACATTGCCCATCGCCAGCGCCGGGGCCGAGGTGCGGCCCAGCATCTGGGTCGGGGAGTTCCAGGGCAGGATCGCACCAATGATGCCGTGCGGTTCGCGGAACGTCATCGCTGTGAAACCACCCGGTAGTGGGATCGTCTCGCCGCCGGTCTTGTCCGCCGCCCCGGCATAAAATTCGTAATAACGCGACAGCACGGTCACGTCGGCACGCGCCTGCTTGATCGACTTGCCGACGTCGCGCGCATCCATCTGCGCCAAGGTCTCATGATCGGCGGCAATCAGGGCCGATAGTTTCATCAGAATGCGGCCGCGATCAGCGGGCGCCATCGTGCCCCACGGCCCCTCGGCAAAAGCGCGCCGCGCCGCCTTCAGCGCGAGATCGATATCCGCCGCCCCACAGCGCGGGATCGAGGCGAAAACCTGCCCGTCGGATGGCGACACCATCTCCAGCCGCTCGCCCGAAATGGCATCGACATGCTTGCCGTTGATGATCGACTGGTACCTGTCCCCAACCGTCGGGTTTCTGCCCGTGAATTCTTCCAACGCGACCATCGATCCTCCTGAATTGCCAGGCTAGCGGAATGAGACGTGCCCTTTGCCAGCCTTTAGGGTAGTCGTACACCCCAAGCACCGGCAACCTCTGCGTGGAAGAATTGATCTATCTCGTCCGTCATGGCCAAACCGAGTTCAATCATGCCCAGCGCCTGCAAGGCCAGCGGGATTCAACGCTAACCGAGCTTGGAGTCCAA
>JAQGIF010000222.1 GCA_028291345.1 Rhodospirillales bacterium
GACTCCCTCGCGAAGTAGGCTGCGGCCTTTTTTAGGATGTCGCGCTCCGCTTTCAGCTTGGCGACCTCACGCCGTAGCCGCTCGATCCTGTGTAAACCGCAGGACGCGCCATCGGCCAGCACATCGCGCCAGACACGCCGGGCGCCGTAGGTCCGTGAACTGGCGATGAAGCTTGTCCTGATCTTCGGCATAATCGCTTCGTCCGCCACGCAACGTGCGCTCGGGCCACGCCCAAGCCAGGCGTGGAAGCCTGACCGCGACACACCCAGCGCTTCGCACAGCCATGCCACCGGCCAGATCCCCCGGTGCTTCGCGATAAAGCCGAACTTCATATCGACTCCCTCGCGAAGTAGGCCGCGGCCTTTTTTAGGATGTCGCGCTCCGCTTTCAGCTTGGCGACCTCACGCCGCAAACGTTCGATCTCAAGCTGCTCGGGCTTCATCTGACCCAGACCGGGAAATGCCTGCGCCGGATCAGCGCCAAACTCCTTCACCCACTTGCGCAGCACGTTCTCATGAACGTCCAGATCACGCGCCGCCTGCGCAACCGAAACACCGCGCTCCTTGACCAGCCTTACCGCTTCAATCTTGAACTCTCGACCAAACTTCCGTCGTTCCATCGCATACCTCCAGCTTCATAAAACACCTAAACTCGGTGTCCACGAAACCGGCAGCAGCTCAGCGCTATCTTACCGTGCGGTCGTCGCTTCCCCACATGAAGCTTAGCGGAAAGCCAACGAAGGTGGGAGCGATGACGATACATGATTTGGTTGAAGACTGGAAAGCGATGAAGGAGAAGCTTGAACATCAACTCAGGGCGATCGACGCGAAGATGATTGACCAGCACGCGCCGTTGCTGCGGGAAAAAATCAAGGAGTGGATTGTCGAACTGGACGATTTGATCATCAAATATTCGTTTCCGATCTAACCCTACGCTGACGGCCCAAGGTCCGTCGGGTGACGTCCAGGCTGCAACCTGGGCTAAGGCCGCGCGTGTGTCTGTATATTTAAACCCGCACCCTGCCGTGATCGCCTCGATCCCGGCTTTTGCGTTTGAGGTGGCCCTCGCAAACCCCAAAGTTTCCGTAGTGGCCGAACACCGTCCTTTTCCACACTTGTGAGGCAAGACCTACCGGTGAGGTCGATTCGTAACCGGTAAGTTGGCGGTTCAAATCTGCGCTTCGGCGCTATTCTCTTTGTTATTGATATGATGTCGATATTCGCTGGGAAGCAGCCCATAAGCCTCCCTGAATTTCCGGCCGAAATGGGTCATATCGGAAAATCCCCAGCCATAGGCCACATCGCTCACTTTTCGATGAGCTTGCAATGGATCTTCCAGCGCGGCTCGGCAATGCTCCAATCGCTTCGATTGAATGAGCCGCGCGATCGAGGTGTCTTCTTCGGCAAGGACTGAGTTCGCGTAGCGGACACTGATGCCGGCAGCTGCCGCGACTTTTTCCGCGTTGACGAGAGGATCGGTGAGCAATTCTTCGACGGCCGCGCGTATTGTCATCCGAACCAGAGACCGGGCCGAAGAAAGCCGCGGTCGTCCGCCGTTCGCCAGCTTGTTCAGCGCTATGGCGACCAAATCAAGCACCTGACGTTCCACAACCCATTCGGTTGCTGTGCTGAGTGGCTCTTCCTTTGTGGAGAGCAGTGCGATGTGGGTTGAAATCAAATTTGTTTCAGCGCTTAGCGGCTTAATTCCATAGGCAGCCACTTCGCGTGTCTGCCCGATACGAGCTTCCATCAGCGCCCGCGGCACCTTCAGAACCAACAACTGCGAACCTTCTGAAAAAGTCCCGGCATAGGGAATTCGCGGGTCGAGCAGGAGGAAATCGCCAGTCTCAAGTACAACCTGACGATTATATTGTTCCAATCTGGTTTCCCCCCCAAATTGGCGGCAGATAAAAAGATTGTCGTTCCCGGCCAGGGCTATGTGCCGAGCAGTGTGAGAAACCTTCATCGGTGAATTTTTGAATAGGATGAGACCGATTCGGGCGAGGGTGCTCGACCGCAGTTCGGCCTGAAAAGTCTCTCGGTTTTCCGGCTTTGAATCGTGTGGGACCAAGTCCTTGCACGCCACGCTATGCCAGCAATCGAACCGGTCGCGCGGGTGCACCTGTGCCGTCGAAAAGATCGTTTTCATGTCAGCCTCGAATGCTGTCAAACCGATAAATAGTGCCGATGCGGCCGATTGCATCGCTGTCGGAGTGGACAGGTTCGTGTCGGTTGAGGCCTTCATATTAATTAATATCCTGCGCTCGCCGCAACTCTAGACGCTGTGAAAAGATATGATACGAACCAGCGCCAGGCCGGAGACCGGCACGCGCGTCATCGCCTGGATATGAAGATGATGCTTTGGGGCGAAGTCCAGGAATAGCTGACGTCCTGGCCAATGATAGAGGGCCCAGAGCGAGGCGAGGCAGGCAGAGCAGCAAGCTTCGTACGCCGATTGTATCGGCGTTTTGGCACCATTTCCTTGCGATTCCCAAACCCGCCGCCCAATGCTATCGGCGATCGGAGACCATACGATCGGCGGCGTGCGCGCGGCAATCTTCCGGAGCGCAGCAGTCTTCCATAGTCGACTTATCACAACCACACAGCGCATAATCCGGGGCGGCGAAACCGACAGGATTGTGAACTCTTCGTGAAATTTCCGACATCACCGGTCAGCTCGGTAAAAGCGCTTATTTATCACCAGGCAGCTTATGCCGCTCATCCCGATCCGGCGGCCCGGGCGGTGAATATGATCAGCCTGATGCTGGCCTGGAACGGTCCGCTATATCCCATTTACGTTTTGTTTCTGGCAGGGCGGGCCACATTGCCGTGGGTTTTGCTGACCGTGCTGATCAGCCCCTTTTTCTACGCCATTCCGTGGCTCAGCCGAACAAGCTCGCGCGCAGCGCGGTTGGCATTGCCGCTGGTCGGAACGGCGAATACGGTGTGGTGCATCAAGCTGTTCGGGCCGGAGTCCGGCGTGGGGTTCTTCCTGTATCCCTGCATCGTCCTGGCGGCGCTCTTGTATCGGGAACGCGAGCAGTGGTTCATGCTGCCGCTGCTGGGCTTGACTCTGTTGTTCGAATTCGTGCCTGCGGCGGCGTATGGCCATCCCATCATCGAATTGTCGTCCGATGGCGCGGTGCGCCTGTCCGCACTCAATGCCGGCAGTGTGGCCTTCCTGCTGGCCTTCATCGCGCTCAAATTCATCGAGGTCGCACGGGCCTTGGCGAAAGGCGGCGTCGCGACATAAGCCCGCGCGACCTGTCGCAATGCGGGCGATATGCCTATATCGCTGTGAGCGGCACCGAGGGCCGATAATGGCGGAGGCTGGGTAATGGCGCATTTCAGGTCGAATTACGAACGGGCGGAAGCGGCGTCGCCGGGATCGGCCGAGGGGCTGCCCAATTGGGACCTGACCGATCTCTATCCCGACCCCGATTCGCCAGAACTGGCCGCCGAACTGGATCGCGCGGCGGCCGACGCGAAATCCTTCGCCCAGACCTATCAGGGCAAGATCGCCAGTCTCAGCGGCAAAGACCTTGCGGCGGCGATCTCCGCCTATGAGCAGCTCGACGAGCGTCTGTCGAAGGCGATGAGCTATGCCGGGCTCGTCTATGCCGGCGATAACGAAGACCCCGAGATTGGGAAATTTTATCAGGGCATCACCGAGCGGGTGAACGGCATCACAACCGACCTGATCTTCTTCACCTTGGAACTCAACCGGATCGAGGAGTTCGATCTGAAGCAGAAGCTGGGCGATCCGGCTCTGGCGCATTATGCGCCCTGGATAGCTACCGCGCGGCTGTTCCGGCCGCATATCTTATCGGACGAGGCCGAGAGGCTGCTGCACGAACGGCATGTGACCGGGGCGGGGGCCTGGTGCCGGCTGTTCGACCAGACCATTGCCGCCATGCGTTTTCCGATCAATGGTGAAGAACTGCCGGTCAGCGATGCGCTGAACCTGCTGTCCGATCCGGACCAAGCTAAGCGCAAAGCGGCCGGCGAAGCGATCGGGGCGGGGTTCGACAAGCAAATACGCACGTTCGCGCTCATCACCTCGACTCTGGCCAAGGACAAGCAGATCGACGATAAATGGCGCAGCTATAATCGCCCCGTCTCGTCTCGCAACCTGTCGAACCAGATCGAGGACGAGGTCGTCGACGCGCTGGCGACCGCGGTCAAGGCATCCTACGGCGATCTTTCCCATCGCTATTATCGACTTAAGGCGCGCTGGCTGAACTCTGCATCAGATGGGGCCGATTCGAAGGACGTGCCGGTTCTGCGGTATTACGACCGGAACGCGCCGCTGCCGGGCGACCCGGACCGGCATTTCAGCTGGGGAGAAGCAAAGGGGCTGGTGCTCGAGGCCTATGGCGCCTTTTCACCGCGCCTGGCATCGGTGGGGCAGCGTTTCTTCGACAATCCATGGATCGACGCGCCGGTCCGGCCGGGCAAGCAGTCGGGCGCGTTCGCCCATCCTGTCGTTCCGTCCGCGCATCCCTATCTGCTCCTGAACTATCACGGCAAGGCGCGGGACGTGATGACCCTCGCCCACGAGCTCGGCCACGGGGTTCATCAGGTGCTGGCGGGTCCGCAGGGCCATCTGATGTCCAACACTCCGCTGACCTTGGCCGAGACAGCGAGCGTGTTTGGCGAGATGCTGACCTTCCGGGCGCTGCTGGCGCGGACCGAGACCGAAGCGGAGCGGCGATTCCTGCTGGCCAGCAAGGTGGAAGACATGCTGAACACGGTCGTGCGGCAGACGGCGTTCTATGATTTCGAGACACGCGTCCATGATGCCCGCCGTGAGGGCGAACTGACAGCCGAGCAGCTGGGTGAAATCTGGCTGGCCGTGCAGCGCGAGAGCCTGGGGCCGTCGCTAAGCTTCGATGAGGGATATCGCCATTTCTGGGCCTATATCCCGCATTTCATCCATACGCCATTCTATGTCTATGCCTATGCCTTCGGCGACTGCCTGGTGAATGCGCTCTACGCGGTCTACCAGCAGGGCGATCCTGGCTTCGCTGAACGGTATCTGGATATGCTGGCCGCGGGCGGCACCAAAACCCATCACGAGCTTCTGGCCCCATTCGGCCTGAACGCCGCCGATCCTGCCTTTTGGCAAAAAGGCCTCGGAATCATCGGCGGCTTCATCGGCGAGCTGGAGAGGCTTGGCTAGACGCCGAACCGCCCCAGCCCGATGCGGAGCTTATTTGGCGGGCTGTGCTTTGAATATGTCGCCCTGCTTTTTCCAATCGGCGCTCACCGACTCGTATTCGTCGCCAGCGTTTTTGACTTCGTCAGCCAGGCAACGACGATAGGTGGTCACCGCCGTGGCGTAGGCAGGGAACTTGGCGGCGGTCGCCTTCATCTGTTCTTCTGAGGCGGTCGCGCCATCGGGCAGGCTCAGCTTGGCGGGGCGCGCGCCGCAATCTTTCGCCACGGCTATAGCCGGAACCGTCATCATGGCGGCGGCAATAACGAACGTCGAGAGCAACTTCATTCTTATCTCCTTATCGGGGGAAAAAGGCAGTGAACTTTACCTACCCGAAACTGTCACAATGTCACACTCTAATCATGGCAAGATTCAGGTCGTGAAGGGCAAAAACGTTCCCCGTGTCAGCGGGTCGCAGCCGCGGCGAAGTTTTTCTGCCTGCGACGCTGTACGGAGGACGGAATACCCAACTGCTCCCGATACTTGGCAACCGTTCGGCGCGCGATGTCCATACCCTCCTGCTGCAGCTGTTCGACCAGCGTATCGTCGGACAGGATATCGTCCGGATCTTCGCTGTCGATCAGATCGCGAAGCCGGTGCCGGATCGCTTCGGCGGCGAACGATTCCCCACCGTCGGCACGCGGTATGGCTGTCGAGAAGAAATATTTGAGCTCGAACATGCCCCGCGGCGTCGAGATAAATTTATTGCTCGTGACCCGGCTGACCGTGCTTTCGTGCATGCCGATGATCTCGGCAATGTTCCGCAGCACCAGCGGGCGCAGGCGCGAGACGCCGTGCAGGAAGAATTCTTCCTGCTGATTGATAATCTCGCTCGCCACTTTGAGGATGGTCTGAGCGCGCTGATCGAGCGACCGGATCAGCCAATTGGCGGCGTTCAGCCGCTCCGTCAGATATTCGCGGTCGGCCGCCGTCTTGCAGCCATGGCTGACCTCGGCGTAATAGCGCCGGTTGACCAGCACGCGCGGCAGGGTGTCGGGATTGAGCTCGATGGACCAGCCGCCGTCGCGTGACGCGCGCATGAGAATGTCGGGGATGATTGTCTGCGCGGCGCTTGAGCTCTCGAAATGCTCACCGGGCTTGGGATCCAGTTTTCTCAGTTCCGCGATCATGTCAGAGAGGTCGGCCGAATCGACGCCACATAGCCGGGAGAGGTCACCGAAGCGGCGATTTGCCAGCAGATCGAGATTGCGGCACAGCATCTCCATCGCGGGATCGAACCGGTCTAGCTGGCGAAGCTGAATCGACAGGCACTCGCTCAGGTTTCGCGCCATCACACCGGGCGGGTCGAATTGCTGCATCCGCTTGAGCACGCTTTCGACACCGGACACATCGATCGCCAGTATCGTGGCCACAAATTCCGTCGCCGAAGGGCCGTCGGCCAGATAGCCGGTCGGCTCCACGGCTTCGATCAGGGCGGCGCCGATCAGCCTTTCCTTCGGATCGTCGAATTCGGTGTTGAGCTGCTCCAATAGATGATCGCGCAAGGTCGGGTCTCTCGACATGCGGTCGGCGATGTCCGACGCTTCGCCGTCGAAACGGCCGCCCGCGCCCGTCGCTGCGAAGCTTTGCGGGTTGCCGCCATCCTGGGCGGTGTCACGGTCGCCCACGATTTCGACGCCGTCGACCGTGTCGTGAGCCCCATCGCCGAGCGCCCCGGCATCGATGCGGGAGGCCTGATCGTCGGTCGAGGCCGGGCCATCGTCAGCTGCCACCGCGGCGGCGATCCGGTCCTGTCCGATTTCTGTGCTGTCTACCGGGCGGTCCTGATCATCGTGACCACTTTCCTCGAGCAGGGGGTTCTGCTGCAGTTCCTGGTCGACGAACTCTCCGATCTCTAGGTTGGAAAGCTGCAGCAGCTTGATCGCCTGCTGCAATTGCGGCGTCATGACAAGCGTCTGCGCCTGCCGCAAATCCAATCTTTGAACGAGGCTCATGCCGCCGGCGCCGGGATGCTAAGGCGCCGTCCAGATAGCCGGGATCCCGGCTATCTGGTACGGCCGGCGAGGTTCTGAGTTCGAGGCAAATGATGTCATTGAATGCCGGGGTCAGCGCAAAGCAATCGCGCGCCAACTTCGCAAATCGGCTTAGCTGTAAGATCAGAAAGAGCGGTCTGCGTCAGATCGATCAGCGATCCCGCCCTCTATCCCTACAAACTGAATCTCTCACCGAGATAGACTCGACGCACATCCTGGTGTGCCACGATTTCGGACGGTCGTCCATCCATCAGCACTGATCCATCATGCAAGATGTATGCCCTGTCCACAATATCAAGCGTTTCACGCACGTTATGGTCGGTGATCAGCACGCCGATGCCGCGCTTGCGGAGATGCGAGATCAGTTCCCGGATTTCCCCGATCGCGATCGGGTCGATACCAGCCAGGGGCTCGTCCAGCAGCATGAATTGCGGCCGCGAGGCCAGCGCCCGGGCGATTTCGACGCGCCGCCGCTCGCCGCCGGACAAGGCCAACGAGGGAGTCCGCCGCAGATGGGAGATCGAGAATTCGGCAAGCAGATCGTCCAGCATCGCCTCGCGCATGTCGCGTTCCGGCTCGATGACCTCAAGCACCGCGCGAATGTTCTCCTCGACGGTCAGGCCGCGAAAGATCGACGCTTCCTGCGGCAGATAGCCGATGCCCATGCGTGACCGGCGATACATCGGCAGATGCGTGATATCGGTGCCGTCCATCTCGATCGTGCCGGTGTCGGCGTTGATCAACCCGGTGATGATATAGAAGCATGTGGTCTTGCCGGCGCCGTTGGGGCCCAGCAGCCCAACTGCCTCGCCGCGCTGAACGGAGACGGTGACGTCGCGCAGGACGGGCCGCCGCTTGAACTGCTTGCCAAGATGCCTCGCGACCAGACCGGAATTCGCGGCGACAAGCCGGGGGCCTGTGCCTTGCGTCTCGTGCGGTTCAGGCATGTCCGGCATCAATGTTTCCCGCTGCTGGTCGTGGCCTGCTGTCCGCCTGGCGGATTCGATTGATGGACGAACAGGCCATGAACGCGCTGCCCAAGACCCGGGAAGACCTGGCTGATGCCGGTTTCCATATTGACCTCAGCGCTCGCCCCTTCGATCGTGCTCGACGCATGGGTTGCCCGGACATTGCCGAACAGGACCGTGCGTTTGGCTACCAGATCGTAGACGCCTTCGTCTCCATGCACGACATCGGATATGGTGGTTACTACGACGTTCCCCTTCGACTCGATCGTCTTAAGGATTGTAGAGCCATGGTCGTCCTTGGCGAAATGGCCACCGATCAGGTCCCCTTCAAGGGTGTTGCCGTTGACCTTGACGATGCGGGCGTTACCGCGGGCGACTGCCATGTCCTTGTCCTGCCAATATTCCAGGCTGTCGCGGGCGGTGACCGTATCTTCCAGGGTCGTGGCTTTCAGCGCCTTTCCGGTCAGGACGACGACGGATTTGTCCTTGTCGTATTCGGCGCGGTCGCCCCAGGCGTCGCGATCTTCGGAAATGATATGCACGTTGCCTTCGGCGACGACCCGCCAGATTTCCGTCGTGCCGGAATCGAATCCCGTCTGCGAACCTGACGCCGCTGGTTTGGGCTGCGCCGCCGCGCCGGCCATCGGCCGGTAGTAAGCGATGAGCGTGTCCCCCATCAACGTCACCGTCCCGCGCTTGGCCACGGCATTACCACGCGCGACATAGGCACGATCCTGCTGTAGCCACTCCAGATCGCGGCTGGACGTGACTTCGAGTGTCCCCTGGTCGCGCGGGGCCGCCTGTGCAGGTCCGGGCTGTGCCGGCGCTGGCTGTGCGGGTGCTGGCTGGGCCGGCGCGGTCACCTTCACCTTGGGCACGGGGGCGGCGGCCGGGAGGACCAAGGCCGCCAGGATCATCAGTGCCAGATGGCTTAAACGCGATTTCCGTGTCACCGCGTTTCCCCCGGTGCAGGCATTTGGGCCGCGTCAGGCCGGAGCAACAGCCTCGCCGGGCCGGTGATCACGACGGCCTCGCCATTATTGATCAGGCGAAATCCGCGTCCGGCAACCTCACCCTTCGGCCCGTGCCCGGTAATCGCCCGCTCGCCCCAGGCGAGATTCTTGTTGAACTCGACATGCGCCCTCTCGGTGACGAAGCGATAGCCTTCGTCATGGAAGAACTCGACATGGCCTGATAGGTCAATCAGGCCCGCCGCCTGATCGTAATGGCCGTGCTCGGCCTTCAGCGCCACCCAGTGGCCGTTCTGCAGGGTCAGTTCGGCGGTGGGATTGACCATCTCGATCGGCCCGCCGCCGGGGGGCTGCTGCGCCGATTCATAGGTTACCGTATAGGGACGGCCATGCGAATCCGACCCGACATAGCGCCCGTTGACCATGCGCGCCTGACGATCTTCCTGGGTCGTTTCGGTCGGGTGGTTGAACTCGGCGCGGATGCGCGGCCACAGGATGACGATCGCGACCGTGAGCACGCCGACGACCGGCAACAGGACCCGCAGCCGCCGAACCAGCCTGGTATAGGCCGGGGCATAGGCCGATTGCCGCTGCAGCGCGGAAAGGTTGCGCAGCCGATCCGAAGGATCGTGCGGCTCTTCGCTCGGAGCACTGGGAGGGTTCGCGGCCATGGGCGCTAAGTTTTCCGCTTAATGTGCGAAAATGTCTATCTCATCCCACCCGGCCAAATCGAGCGCAGCCCGAACCGGAAGAAAGTCGAAGCAGGCTTGCGCGAGTTCGGTACGATGTTCGCGCGCCAGCATCTCGTCGAGCCGCGCACGCATTGCGTGCAGATACAGGACGTCGCTGGCGGCATAACGCAGCTGTTCCGGCGACAGGATGGCGGCACCCCAATCGGACGATTGCATCTGCTTGCTGATTTCCACGCCCAGCAGATCGCGGACCAAGTCCTTGAGACCATGCCGGTCGGTGAAGGTCCGGACCAGCCTTGAGGCGATCTTAGTGCAGTAAACAGGGGCCGTGACGACGCCCAGATAGGCCTGGAGCGAGGCGATATCGAACCGGGCAAAATGGAAAAGCTTCAACCGCGCCGGGTCGGTCAGCAACGCCTTCAGGTTCGGCGCGTCAAAACCGTCGACCATCTGAACCAGATGCGCCTGGCCGTCGCCGCTGCAAAGCTGCACGAGACAAAGCCGGTCGCGGTGGGGGTTCAGCCCCATCGTTTCCGTGTCGATTGCGATAACCGGACCGAGATCGAGATCGGCCGGCAAGTCATTCCGGTGAAGAATGGGAAGGGGATATTCGTTCGCCATCACATCGCCAGCCGGGAAAGTACAAAGCCCCGGCGGGACCGGCATCCCGCTTCGCGACTGGTGCCCAGGAAAAGACTCGAACTTTCAAGGCCTTTCGGCCACTGGTACCTGAAACCAGCGCGTCTACCAATTCCGCCACCTGGGCAGCGCGGAGGCGTCTCATATCCCCGGGGGTTAGGCTTTGTCAACTTGGGTAACGGCGAAACCGCTGCTATTTATTGCGGATGCCAAGCTGGAACGCCGATCAATATCTGAAATTCGCGCATGAACGCACGCAGCCGGCGCGCGACCTGGCCGCGCGTATCGCGGTGGACGGGCCGAGAAAGGTCATCGATCTCGGCTGCGGGCCGGGCAACAGCACCGCGCTCCTAGCCGAACGCTGGCCGGTGGCCGCCATCACCGGCCTCGACAGTTCATCGGCGATGATCCGGGCGGCGGAGCGCGAGTATCCGCAATTTCACTGGATGGCGGGCGATATTTCAGGCTGGGCGGCCGAACCGGATACCCTGCCGGACAACCTGTTCGATGTCGTATTTTCCAACGCGGCGCTGCAATGGGTTACGGACCACCCGACACTGTACCCGGCGCTGTTCCGTCATGTTGCGCCGGGCGGCGCACTGGCGATTCAGGTGCCGATGAACATGAACGCGCCGGCCCATGTGGCGATGCGCGAGCTCGCCTCGACGCCGGCCTGGGCCTGCATGCTGCCATCCGAGGGCGTGCGAGAATGGCATGTGCATGATGCGCGCTTTTACTACGACCTACTGTCATCGCTGGCGGCGCGGCTGGAGCTTTGGGAGACCGAGTATCTCCATGTGATGGAAGATGCTCGCGCGATCGTCGAATGGTACAAGGGAACCGGGCTCCGGCCCTTCCTGGATGCCCTGCCGTCGGAGGCCGATCGGGAAAATTTCCTCGCCGACTACGCCGATAGGCTGGACGACGCTTACCCGGCCCAGGCGGACGGCCGCGTGCTGTTTCCGTTTCGGAGGTTTTTTCTGATTGCCTATCGATAATCCCCCTGGATGACATCGCGTCCTATGGCCCTTCCAGGGCAAACCCAGTATGTACGCCGCAATATTATTTCAGGGAATTTTCGGCGATAGGTACTCTCATGGTGGCAGGCAACCTGACGACGGTGGTTTTCGGCGGCGGCGGCTTTATCGGCCGCCATCTGGTGCGGCGGCTCGGCAAGGCCGACGCGATCGTGCGCGTGCCGTCACGCCATGTCAGCCGCCTGGGCGCTCTTCGCACGGCAGGCGTTGTTGGCCAGATCGTGCCGGAGATCGTCAACACGTTCGATGAGGCGGAACTCGCCGGCGCGATCCAGGAGGCCGATGTCGTTATCAATTTGATCGGCATCCTGGCCGAGAGCCGCGCCAACAGCTTCGAACGCATCCATGTCACACTTCCCGAACGGATCGCCGAGGCCTCCGCCGCTGCCGGGGTCAAACGACTGATCCATGTCTCCGCCCTGGGAGCCGATGCGTACAGCAAATCGGCTTATGCCAGAAGCAAGGCGGCTGGCGAAGAGGCGATCAGGGGAGCGTTTCCCCAGGCAACAATCCTTCGCCCATCGATCGTGTTCGGACCGGAGGACAAGTTCTTCAACCGCTTCGCAGCGATGGCGCTGATCAGCCCGGCATTGCCGCTGATCGGCGGTGGGCACACCAAATTCCAGCCGGTCTATGTCGGCGACGTAGCCGATGCGATCATGGCGGCCGCGACGCGTCCCGATACGCAAGGCGAGATTTATGAAGTGGGGGGCCCGGCAACCTACAGCTTCCGCGAGCTGATGGAGCTGATACTGGCCGAGATGGGCGTGATGCGCCTGCTGGTGCCGCTGCCCTGGGGGCTGGCGCGCCTTCAGGCCGCGATCGCCGAATTTATCCCGGGCAAGCCCCTGACCCGCGATCAAGTGGAACTGTTGAAGCAGGATAACGTGCTGTCGGGGATCGCGCCCGGCCTAACCGATCTTGGCATTTCGCCAACGGCGGCAGAGCTGATCCTGCCGACCTATCTCGACCGGTTCCGCAAAGGCGGCCGGATGAGCCAGCAGGGCCGCACCTACCCCTGACATTTTTCCGGCGCGCTGACGTCTTCCCGGGGGCGTTCAGACCTCGCCGGGCTGCCGCACCTTTGTCAGGGCGATCAATCCCACGAGCAGCAGCCCCAGGATCGAGGCCAGCCCGGCGCGCTGGCTATGGGTTGTCGCGGTGACCCAGCCGAACAGGGTCGGGCCGATGAAGCTGACGGCCCGGCCGGTCAGCGCGTAGAGGCCGAACACCTTTCCGACCTGTCCTTCCGGTGCGAGGCGGACCGCCAGCGATCGGCTGGCCGATTGCGTTGGTCCGATGAACACGCCCAACGACAAGGCCATGCCGAAGAACCAGCTTTTATCGTGCACGATGACGATGCCGAGGCCGAAGACGATCAGCCCGGCGATCGACAGCATGATCGTACGGGTCGAGCCGATCCAATCGTCCAGCCATGCGAAGGTCGCAGCACCCAGGCCGGCGGTCACGTTCAGGCTCATGCCGAAGATGATCAGCTCGCTGAAATCCATGCCGAACGTGCCGCCGGCATAAAGTCCGCCAACGGCCAGGATGGTGGTGATGCCGTCGCGATACAGCGCGCTGGCGATCAGGAACCAAGCAAGCTGTGGCGTGGAGCGGAGGTCTCGCAGCGTATGCAGCACATCGGCCAGGCCTTGACGGACGGCCGTCGCCGTCTTGAGGCCGGTCTTCCGGGCGTCGGGAACGAATATGAAGAGCGGCCAGCCAAAGGCGACGGCCCAAATAGCAGCCAGGGGGCCGGTGGCACGGATATTGGCGGCTTCCGCATGGGAGATGCCCAAGATCGGATGTTCGGGCTGGACCAGGAACACCAGCGCGGCGCCTAGGCAGATCAGGCCGCCGACATAACCCATCGCCCAACCCCAGCCGGATATCCGCCCCAGCCGTTCGCGCGGCGCGATGCTGGGTAGCAGGGCGTTATAGAACAGCAGCCCCAGCTCCATCGCGACGATCCCCGCACCCGACACCACCAGGACCGGCAGCGCATAAGCGGGATCGGGCTTGGCGAACCAGAGCAGCCCGGCCGCCAGAACCAGGACCGTCAGGCTGATCCCGATACCCCGCTTTGCATGTCCCATGCGGTCGGCGATCGCCCCCATCGGCGGGCTCAACAGCGCGATCACGATACCGGCAACCGCGATCATGAAGCTCCATTGCGCGCTGCCGGTGGTAGGGTCGGGCGCGATGGCCTTGGCGAAATAATTGCTGATGATGAAAGTGGAAACAATGGTGGGAAAGGGCGTGATGGCCCAGTCGAACAGGCACCAGGCAGCCGTCGCGAAGGCGCGGGGCGGGGCGGGCTCCAGAACAGGTTCGGCGATGAGAGGTAGCATGGCTTTCCTTTGCCACGTTTGAAGCCATCCCGCCACACCGCTTTCACGACCGGATTCGATGGAATAGACTCGATGTTTCATCGAGGAGGGAAATCGTGGAAGCCGGTTTGGGAACTGAACAATATTGGACCGGGCTGCAGGCCGGTGTCGTCGACGGCGCCGTCCTGGTGACGGATAGCGGTCAACCGCCCTGGGGACAGGTTCTGCTTAGCCGTGATCACATCCTCTTTGCCGACGAGCCGGCTGAATTGGGCGGTCAGAACACGGGGCCCGCCCCGACCGATATTGTGCTGATGGCACTTGGGGGCTGCACCGCCATCACCTTGCGCATGTACGCGGCGCGCAAGGAATGGGTTATCAATCGGATCGCGGTTCGCCTGCGCTACGAGATGGCTGATGCGGCAGGGACAGTCTTAAAAAGGGCCGACTTCAAAAGGATCGAGCGCATCATTGAGATCGACGGGCCGCTGGACGACGAACAGCGGGCGCGGCTGATGTCGATCGCCGACAAATGCCCTGTCCATCAGATTCTGACTGGCTCCGTCGCCGTACGCTCCACGCTCGCACCGTCCGCTTAGCCCCTGGCGCCTAGTTGATCCGGCGCCATCCCGAAGGCACAGTCCCGCGCATGAGCGATTCGCCCAATCAAAGCCCCGCGCGGCCGCACGCGCTGGTGTTCGACTCCGGGGTCGGCGGCCTTTCGGTGATGCGAGAGATCGCGGCCCTCCTGCCGCAGATACGGCTGACCTACGCAGCCGACAACGCCGCTTTTCCCTATGGGACGAAGACGGAGAGCGAGTTGGTAGCGCGCGTATCCGCCGTAATCGGAACGCTGGTCGACACGATCGCGCCCGACATCGTGGTGATCGCCTGCAATACCGCCAGCACGACCGCGCTTGAGGCTGTCAGGAAGTTCCTCAAGGTGCCGGTGATCGGCGTCGTGCCGGCGGTCAAGCCGGCGGCCGCAGCCAGCCAAAGCCGGGTCATAGGGCTGCTGGGGACGCGGGCGACTGTTGCGTCACCCTATACCGCCACGTTGATCGCGCAGTTCGCCGCCTGCTGTACCGTGCTGACCCACGGCTCGCCTGAGCTGGTCGAGGCGGCGGAACGCAAGATGCAAGGGCTGCCGGTCGATATGGTTGAGATAGCCTCGGTGCTGCAACGGTTGTTCGGCCAGCCCGGCGGCGACCGGCTCGATACGATCGTACTCGGTTGCACCCATTTTCCGCTGCTAGGCGCCGAGTTGGTGGCAGCCGCGGCCCACCCGGTTGCGTGGATGGATTCAGGCGCCGCCATCGCGCGGCGCGTCGCGGCGATGCTAGGGCCGATCGAGCCGGCGGCCCTGTCGTATCGTCCGGCTCACCGGGCCATATTCACGGCTGAGTCTCAGGCAGTCGATCGCATGCGCGGCTGCCTCGCCACCTTCGGGCTGCGCGAAATCGGGTTTCTAGAACCAACCCCGTACGCGGAACCAAACTATCGGCAGGACCGCGCTTAGCAGCGCGATGACTATCACGTAGGGATAGCCGTAGATCCAATCGAGTTCGGGCATATGCTTGAAATTCATCCCATACCAGCTGGCGACCAGAGTCGGCGGCACGCCGATGACCGAAACGACCGTCAGTACCTTGATGATGTTGTTCTGCTCGATATTGATCAGGCCCAAGGTTGCGTCCAGCAGGAACTGCACCTTGCTCGTCAGATAGGCGTCGTAATCGTTGAGCGACGCCACGTCCAGCCGCAGCGTTTCCAACGTCGGCCGGACCTCGGGCGGCATCCAGGCCATGCAGTGGCCCAGCGTGTAGGGCACGATGCGGCCGATGCCCATCAGGCTGTCGCGGATCTTTGAGATCAGGTCGCCGGACCGTCCGATGGCGCGCATCGTCTCGCGTAGGTCGTTTTCGGCCCGCGCCGGGCGCTTCTTGGCGTCGGACTGTTGTTTGGGCCGGAAAACGGCATGCGAAACGCTATCCAGCTCGCCTCCGACCTGCTCCAGAACGTCGGCCATCCTGTCGACGATAGTTTCCAGCAGACTGGCGAAGGCGCCCGCGCTGCTCGGATGGACATTCTGCGGTATTTTGATTGCGCTCTTGAACGTCTCGAATGCCGGCAGCGGCTCAAACCGTACGGTAATCAGATGATCGGCGGATAGAACGAAACCGAGCGGCGTTGTCACCGGTTGGCCATCGCGCCGGAACACTGCCGGCATGCTGAGATAGAGCACGCCGTCGTCCGCGCGCAGCCGGCTCGATGTCTCGATCTCGCTGAGTTCTTCGCGCGTCGGGACATGCAGGCCGGTCGTCCGTTCGATGAACGCGGCCTCTTCTTCCGTAGGAGCCACCAGATCGATCCAAACGATTCCTTCGGGCAGCTTCGTCGCCGAAAAATCGGTTTCGCTCAGCGTTCCTTGCGCGCCGCAGGAGTGGAGAACGAGCGTCATCGACGGTTCCTTCTAAGAGGTCTATCCAGATCGAATAGCGGCATGGCGAATGTTGGCGTCGAAGGGGGTGCGCCGGATCTGGCTGCGACCGATATATCACGCACCGTAGCCCAAGCAACGGTACAACTTTTTCATCCTCGGTACCCAGTCCGCGCCCTCATGCCCGCCGCCGCGCGCGCGATCGCCAGCAGCGCATCCGCCGCAAGCAAAGTGTCATTGGCGCCGGTCCGTTTCGACTGGGCCTCGGCCTCCACCAACCGCTCGAGTGCTGCCTGGATGCGCGCAAGTGGCCAACACTGGACGTCCAAGGCGAAGGATTCCTTCGCCTTATAGAAGACCGGCGGCTGTAGCTGCGATAAAGCGCGATCCGCCGATGCCCCGCCGTCGATTCGCGCCCGCGTGACATGAAGGCGGCGGAAGTAAGTTTGGGCGACCCGCAGGATAGCGACACCGCTGACGCTCTCACCTGCAAGCCGGGCGAGACAACGGTCCAGCGACGCAAAATTGCTATCCAGCGCGGCGCGGATAGTTTCGTCCATGCCCAAGGTCGCGGTATCGACCACCGCCGCCTCGACGTCCGCGACCGTGATCCTGTGCGTGTCGCCCATAAAGATCAAAAGCTTGTCGAGTTCGCCGCGGGCCAGCATGCGGTCCCCCACCAGGCTGGCCGCCAAAAGGCCCATCGCATCGGAGTCGATCGCTTTCCCGGCGTCCGCGATCTGCGCGGCAAGCGTGCGGGACAGGGCGGCCTCGTCCTCGACATAGCAAGGCAGCGCCGCGGCCGCCGCGGCGCCTTCGGCCAGCTTGCGCAGGGCCGATCGCCCGGTCAGGTCGCCGGCTTCGATGATCGTCAGGCTGTCACCCGCCGGAGCGTCCAGCAGGGCGGTCAGCGCGCGGGTGATTTTTTCCGATCCGTCGCGGATGCGGATCAGCCGCCGCCCACCCATCAGCGACATGGCCGAGGCTTCATCAGACAGCAATGTCGGATCAGCGCCCACAGCTTCGGCCGTCAGCAGGGCGACGCGGAACGGATCGTTGAGATCGGAAACGACGCTGCGCCCGAGCCGGGCCGCGCGTTCACGCACCAACCCTTCGTCGCCGCCATAGATCACCACGGCGCGGATGGCAGGGTCGGGGCGCGCCAGGAATCGTTCGATCGCCGCACCCTGGAGCTTCATCGGCCCGCGTGCTTCATTTACGCGCTGGGCGTCTTAAGGGTCGCGAAATAGAGCGCGATATGCTGCGTCATGTCGTTGGCGATCTGCTGCAGGCCCTGCGCCTCGGCGTCGTCCTGGCTCAGCACCGAACTGAACTGATTGATCAGGATATTATAGCCGGTCGAGGTGCGCAGCGTTTCGTTCAGCAGCGTCTTGCCCGACTTTTCATCGGTCAGCGAATATTTGACGGTGACCCGGACCTGGCCGCGGGTCGATGTCGAATTCTGCTGGAGGCCGAGATTCAGCACGCTCTCGGCGATCACCACATTGAGTCGATAATGATAGTCGGCTGCCGCGCCATTCGGATGCAACGAGTCGATTAGCAGGTTGCGCATCTGCTGACCGGTTCGGTTGACCAAAGGTGGGATTTCGATCGCCGAGAATTGCTGTGCGACGGCCGGCTGATGGCTGGCGCTGTCGACGCCGTAAAGCGGTTTGAAGCCGCAGCCCGATAGCGACAACGCGCCGGCCACTGACAGCCCGAGCAGGCCATGCCCGATTGATTTAGACAACGACATTGACGATCCGATTGGGCACGACGATTACCTTTCTGGCCGGTTTTCCCGCCATGGCGGCAACGATGCGGGTATCGGCCAGCGCGGCGGCTTCGGCTGAAGCCGGGTCAGTGTCGCGTGGCAGATCGATCGTTGCTTTCAGCTTACCATTGACCTGGACGGCGATGGTTACGGAATCGCTCACCAGCAAAGCGGGATCGGCGACGGGCCATGACACTTCGGCAAGCAGTTTATCGCGCCCCAGCACTTGCCACAGTTCTTCCGCCAGATGGGGCATCATCGGTCCCGCCAGCCGCACCAATATGTCGATAGCCTCGCTCAGCGCCGCCACCAGGGCGGGCGCGGCCGCGCGGCGGCCGGCTTCCAGTGGCAGCGCGGCAATCCGGTCGGCGATGGCGTTGGACAAGATGCGCACTTCGGCGACCGCGCTGTTCAGCGCGAAGGCATCGATGGCGGCGGTCATCCGGTCGATGGCGCGATGGGCGGTGCGGCGGAGTTCCGGCGCAGCGTCGGCTCCCGCGTCATTCTCACTGATAATGACCGTCCGATAGTCCTCGATCAGGCGCCACAGGCGGTTGACATAACGCCACGCGCCCTCGACCCCGGCCTCGGTCCACTCCATGTCTCGTTCGGGCGGCGTATCGGACAGCATGAACAGCCGCACCGCATCGGCGCCATAGCCATCGATGATGGCGGCGGGATCGACCGTGTTGCGTTTGGACTTGGACATCTTCTCGATACGGCCGGCGGTCAGCGTTGCCCCGTCCGATACACGGGTGATGCTGCCGCCTTCGCCGCGCTGTATCTCCGCCGGCGACACCCATTCGCCGTCCGGCGCCCGATAGGTTTCGTGCGTCACCATCCCCTGCGTGAACATGCCGTCGAACGGCTCGGCAATATCCAGATAGCCGCAATGAGCCAAAGCGCGGGTGAAGAAGCGGGCATAGAGCAGGTGCAGCACCGCATGCTCGACGCCGCCGATATATTGGTCGACAGGCAGCCAGTATTGCACTGCATCGCGGGTAAAGGGCCGGTCCGTCTCATGCGGCGAGCAGAAGCGTGCGAAATACCACGAGCTTTCGAAGAAAGTATCGAACGTGTCGGTCTCGCGCTCGGCCGCGCCACCGCAGGTCGGGCAGGCGACATGTTTCCAGGTCGGGTGATGGGCCAGCGGATTGCCCGGCCGGTCGAAATCGACATCCATCGGCAGGGTGACCGGCAGCTGGTCCTTGGGTACCGGCACGATGCCGCAGACCGGGCAGTGGATGATCGGGATCGGGCAGCCCCAATAACGCTGGCGGCTGACGCCCCAGTCGCGCAGGCGATAGACGGTGGTCCCGAAGCCGCGGCCGAGCCTTTCCAGCTCTTCGATCGCGCGGCTCTTGCCGGCCTCGACATCTAGCCCGTCCAGGAAGCGGGAATGGGCTAGCAGGCCGGGCCCGGTATAGGCTTCGTCGCTGACGGTGAAGGCATCCGGGGCGGTCCCGGCCGGAATCACCACCGGGGTCACCGGCAGCCCGTACTTGCGCGCGAACTCCAGATCGCGCTGGTCATGTGCCGGGCAGCCGAAGATCGCGCCGGTGCCATACTCCATCAGTACGAAGTTCGCGACATAGACCGGCAATTGCCAGTTCGGGTCGAACGGATGGTTCGCCTTCAGCCTGGTATCGAAGCCGCGTTTCTCGGCGGTTTCGATCACCGCTTCGCTGGTGCCGGTCTGGCGGCACTCGGCGATGAATTCGGCGAGCTCGGCGTTCCGTTCGGCCAGTTCCGCCGCCAGCGGATGGTCGGGCGAAATCGCCAGGAAGGACGCGCCAAACAACGTGTCCGGCCGGGTGGTATAGACTTCGACCGGGTCGTTCCGGCCAGCCAGCGGGAAGGTCAGCCGCGCGCCTGACGATTTGCCGATCCAGTTCTCCTGCATCGTGCGGACCTTGTCGGGCCAGCGGTCCAGTGTCTTCAGCGCGGCAAGCAGCTCGTCGGCATATTCGGTGATCTTGAGGAACCACTGCGACAGTTTGCGGCGCTCGACCGGCGCGCCCGACCGCCAGCCGCAGCCGTCGATCACCTGCTCGTTCGCCAGCACGGTGTTTTCGACCGGATCCCAATTGACCCAGCTCTCCCGGCGATAGGCCAGGCCGTTGGCCAGGAAATCGAGGAACATCGCCTGTTCGTGCTTGTAATATTCGGGCTCACAGGTCGCGACCTCGCGGCTCCAATCGATGGTGAGCCCGATCGATTTCAGCTGAGTCCGCATGCCGTCGATGTTCTGCCGGGTCCAGATGGCGGGATGGACCTTGTTCTGGAAGGCGGCGTTCTCGGCGGGCAGGCCGAACGCGTCCCAGCCCATCGGGTGCAGGACGTTATAGCCCTGGGCGCGGCGCACCCGGGCAAACAGATCGCCCATCGTGTAATTTTTGACGTGTCCCATATGGATGCGGCCCGAGGGATAGGGAAACATCTCCAGCACATAAGCCTTGCGGCGGCCGGGTTCCTCAGTGGCACGGAACGAATCGCGCTCCTCCCAAATCTTCTGCCACTTGGCCTCGGTCTCGCGGAAATTGTAACGCGCCATATTAACGTTTTGCCTTATAGGGCGGCTCTATGCCGCCTCATGTCATACCAAATTCACGAATGCTGCGCCGGGTCGGAGATTGCCCGCCATGCCTTGCGCAGATCGAATTCCACCAGCCCCTTGTCGTCGCCCAAACGGCCGTCGCGATAGAGTCGGTCATGCGCCGCGTCTGGATAGCCGGCAAGATCGAGCGTCGCGGTTCCGCAACCGGAAAGCGACAACGCCATGACGGCGAACGCTGGACGTGACAGGCGGCTGATCGATCGGCGCATTTCATCATTGCAGCTAGCAGATGCGCCGCGACACGGCAATTCCGCTTCCATCCTGGGGCGTTCCGGCTAAAGTCTGCAACCCGACAAAGAAGGTGCGAGCATGCCAACCCTTTCCCTCCGTTTCGATCTGCGGGCCTTTCCCGGCGGTGCGTCTCATGCCGCCTTGTACGAGGCCGCGATCGGCATGGCCGAATATGCGGACAGTCACGGGTTCCACGGCGTGGCCCTGTCCGAGCATCACGGCGTCGCCGATGGCTACCTGCCCTCGCCGATCGTGCTGGCCGGCGCCATGGCTGCGCGCACCGAGACATTGCGCCTGCAATTCATGGCGATCATTGCTCCGCTGCACGATCCGCTGCGGCTGGCTGAGGATATCGCGGTGTTGGACAATATCAGCGGCGGCCGGATCGACGTGACCGTTGCCGGTGGCTATGTACCATTCGAATTCGAGATGTTCGGGCGGAATATGAAGGACCGCCCCCGCCTGACCGAAGAGGCGATCGCGACCTTGAAAGCGGCCTGGAGCGGCGAGCCGTTCGAATTTCGCGGGCGGCAGGCACGGGTCACGCCGCGCCCGGTGCAGCAGCCCCACCCGCCGATCTGGATGGGCGGCTCGGTCTCGGCCGCGGCCAAAAGGGCGGGGCGGCTGGCCGACGGCTTCATCACTCACCGCGAAGACCTCTATCAGATCTATTTCGACGCGGCGAAAGCCCTTGGCAAAAATCCCTGGCCGTTCAGCGCAGCGAGTCCGGGCTTCGTCTATGTCGCGGAGGATGTCGAGGCGGCCTGGAAGGTGATCGGCCCGCACGCGATGCATGAGACGAATTCCTATGGCGAATGGGTCGCCGCGGCGGGAACCGACGGCCGGTTCGTCCAGGTCGGGTCGCTCGAGGAGGTCAGGGCGGGCGGTGCCTATCTGGTGCTGACGCCGGACGAATGCGTCACGCTGGCAAAATCCTTCGCAAATTTCTCGCTCCACCCCCTGATGGGCGGGCTCGATCCCGAATTCGCCTGGAAGGGTTTGAAGCTGTTTGTCGAAAGGGTGATGCCCAGGCTCTAACGTCCGGCTCTACTCGCCCAATTTCTCGAAATTCGGCGGCGGCGGATCGACCACGGTCGGGCCGTTCGCGTTGACGGCCAGCACGGCCAGATTGCGTTCGCTGAGGCCCGACGGCAGGAAGCGGAAGCCGCCATCGATGCCGATGAAGCCGTTCGGCTGAACCAGCACATCGCGATTGAACGGGTTAGGCCCATTGGCGTCATGGTTGGCGCCGGCGCTGCGCGAGATCGAGGCCGCCAGCGCGACCGAGTCATAGGCCAGGCTGGCGATACGCGGCGGGCGATAGTTGAAGTTGCGCTGGAAGCGCGCGGCGAAATCGTCGAAATTGCCGGGCACCGGCGCGGCGTACCAGCCGCCCGCCAAAGCGGGGATCTGAGCCACGGTCGAATCGTCCGCCCACAGGCCAGTGCCCAGAAGCTGAACCGGGTGCGCCGAGGCATATTCGCCGATGGCGGGGGCGATGCTGACCAGTTGGTCGCCGCCCAAGGCCACCAGCAGCATCTGCGGCGGATCGTCGGCTAGGCTGGCGAGTTCTCCCTTCACGTCGCGGCTTAAGGTCAGCACACGCGGCGCGGGCAGGCCCAGCTGGGTGCGAAGCGCCGCGATCTCAGCCGTGACTGCGGCTCCATAGGCATTGTCGGGCACCAACGCCGCCAGCTTGGTCATGCCGCGCGACTTGGCGAAGCCGACGACGCGATCGACCTGGCCGGCAGGAAGGAAGCCCATGACGAATATATTGCCGCCCGCGACGGCCGCATCGGTCGTGTAGGCGATGGCGCTGGTGTCGGTGCCGCCGACGGCCTCGCGCACCGGAGCTACGGATGCCGAAAAGATCGGTCCCAATACCAGCCCGACATTGTCGGATATCGCCCTGTGCGCGGCGGCGCTCGCGCCGTCAGGCGTGCTGCCGGTATCGCGGGGCAACAAAGCCAAATCGGCCGACACCTCGAACAGCGCCATATGCGCCGCATCCAGCATGGCCTGCCCAACCGAACTGTTGGGGCCGGTCAATGGAACGAGAAGCGCGACTTTGGCGCGTCCGCCTGTCACGGTTTCCTGCGGCGTCGGTACGGCGGCGGCGGGCGGCGGTGCAAGCGGCGCCGGCGCGACGGAGCCCGGCGCCGCCTGAATGGCTTGCGGTGGGCGGGATGGCGCGGTACAGCCGGAAAGTTGGGTCGCGATCATCAGGGCGGAAAGCGCCAGAGCGGCGCTTGCGGTCGTGCGAAAGGAATGCCGGGCCATGCGATCTCCAGAGGAGGCGAAGCGGGCCGAACGTAGCGAGGCGCCTCGCGCAAGTAAATCGACCCCAGGTAAATCGATGCTTTTGCCGGGTACCCTGGCTATCGTCGCGACGCCGATCGGAAACCTCGGCGATTTTACCCGCCGGGCGATCGACAGTCTGAACGACGCCGCGGTCGTGGCCTGTGAAGACACGCGGGTGACTGCCAAGCTGCTGTCGGCATATGACATCCACACTCCAATGCTGGCCTATCACGAGCATAACGCCGCACGGGTTCGCCCCCAGCTGATCGAGAGGCTGAAGCAGGGTCAAATTGTGGCGCTCGTCTCCGACGCTGGGACGCCGCTGGTGTCTGACCCCGGCTACAAGCTGGTCGAGGCGGCGATCGCGGAGAATATTACGGTCACCGCCGCGCCGGGCGCCTCGGCTTTGCTGACAGCCTTGGTATTATCCGGCCTGCCCAGCGGCCGTTTCCTATTTGCCGGCTTCCTGCCGCCCAAAGGTCCGGCGCGTCGGACCGAGATACGCAGCCTGTCGGCGGTTCCGGCGACGCTTATCTTCTATGAGGCGCCGCAGCGCGTCGCCAAGGCGCTGGCCGATCTGTTGGCGGTGTTGGGACCGAGGCCGGCCGCCGTCGCGCGGGAACTCACCAAGCGATTCGAGGAGGTGCGGCGCGGACCGCTGGATGTTCTCGCTGGGCATTACGAAGCGGTGGACCAGCCAAAGGGCGAGATCGTTATACTGGTCGGCCCGCCGGGGTCAGGCGGCGATGCTGCTGAATTGACGGAGAGCGATATCGACAAGGCGCTCGAGATCGCGCTCGCCACCCACTCCGTGCGTGAAGCCGCTGCCCTGGTGGCGGCGGAAACGGGACTGTCGCGCCGAGTCGTCTATGCCCGCGCATTGAAGCTTCGCAGCACTTCCGACGGGGTATAGGGTTTCGCTCAATCCCGGCAGTCTAACCCGGCACGAAATAAATCGAAACATGGCGCTGATGACCGACAGAAAACGTCCGCCGAAGCAACGCCCACCGAAGCAATACCCGTCGCTGGCGCGGCACCGCGGCGCATACCGGCGCGGCGATGCGGGCGAAAGCATCGCCGCGTGGCGGCAGCGTCTCGTCGGCTATCGCATCCTCGCGCGACCCTATCGCACCAAAATGGCGAGATCGACTTGGTGGCGCGCCGGGGTGGCATCGTCGCCTTCATCGAGGTCAAGTACAGGAACGAGCTGCTGGCCGGGCTTGAAGCGGTAACAACCCAGGCGCAATTGTTCGTCCGCCGCAACCCGGCCCTTGCCGAACTCGCCTTGCGCTTCGACGTGATCGTGATTACGCCTTGGGCTTGGCGGCGTCGTATCGTCGACGCATGGCGGGACTTTTAGATATCTTGCGGATTGGGCAAGATATGCCGGACCGGAGCGCCGCATGCGGGCGGCGGTTGTGGAGATCGGAATCATGCGCCGGGGTGAGATTTTAAATGCGCTTGAGGGCGTGGGGCGCCAACCGGACGAGATAATCGATCTCGCCGAAGTGGCATTGCTGTTGGCCGCGCTCGATCGGCCCGACACCGACTTAGGGCCCTATCGACGGCATCTGGCGACCTTGGCGTCCAATCTGGCCGACATCCCACTCACCGAACGCGACGGGCTGGACGCGCGCGCCGCCGCGCTGACCCAGATTGTCGCCGAACAGCACGGCTATATCGGCGACCGGCGCACGTATGACGATTTGCAGAATGCCAGCTTGATGGGCGTGATCGATCGCCGCAAGGGCCTGCCGGTGGCCCTCGGTATTCTCTACATCCACGCGGCGCGGGCCCAGGGCTGGCGCGCGGTCGGCATCAATTTTCCGGGCCATTTCCTGATCGCGATCGAGGACGAGGACGAACGTGTGATCCTTGACCCGTTCGAGGGCGGGACGCAGGTCGACTTGCCTCGCCTGCAATTGATGCTCAAAGCCGCGTTGGGGGCGGATGCAGAACTCCAGCCCGAATATTATGCCTCGATGACCAATCGGGGCGTGTTGCTGCGGCTCCAGAACAATATCAAGAAACGGGTTCTGGATGCCGGCGATCACCGGCGCGGCGCATCGGTCCTCGAAGGCATGCTGGCTATCGCGCCCGAGCTGCCCGACCTGTGGCGCGAGGCGGCTGAGCTGCGGGCCGAAATCGGCGAGCTGCGCTCCGCCCTGCAGGCGCTCGACCGGCTGCTGCAGCTGGCCGACGACAGCCAGCGCAGCGAGGCGATGGCGCTCCGCCGGAACATCGCGACGCGAATAAACTGACGTTTCACGTAGACAAGAGAAAACCCATGTCGCTCAATATCGCGTTCCAGATGGACCCGCTGGAAACGATCAATATCGATACTGATTCCAGCTTCATGATGGCGCTGGAGGGGCTGAAGCGGGGTCACGCGCTGTTTCACTATTTGCCGCGCCAGCTGGTGCTGGAGGGCAACAAGCTCAGCGCCATGGCGCGGCCTTTCACCGTCCGACGCGAGCGCGGCAACCACTTCACCGCCGGGGCGCCGGAGCGGATCGACTTGTCGCGGCTCGACCTGGTGATGATGCGGCAGGACCCTCCGTTCGACATGGCCTATATCACCGCGACCCATATGCTGGAGCATATCCAGCCGGGGACTCTGGTGCTGAACGACCCCTCCTCGGTCCGCAACGCGCCGGAGAAGCTATTCGTCACTCATTTCCCGGACCTGATGCCGCCGACCCTGATCACCAGTGACAAGGAGGCAATCCTCGAATTCCGCGCCCGGCATAAGGACATCATCGTCAAGCCGCTGTTCGGCAATGGCGGCGCTGGCGTTTTCCATATTACGCCGAGCGACGAAAATCTCGGCGCGCTGCTGGAGACCTTCACCCTGCTCTATCGCGAGCCCGTGATCGTCCAGCGCTATCTTCCGGAAATCCGCCAGGGCGACAAGCGCATCATCCTGATCGAGGGCGAGGCGGTAGGCGCTGTCTCCCGCGTGCCGCAGCAGGGCGAGGCGCGTGCCAATTTCCACGCCGGCGGGGCGGCCCAGGCAACCGTGCTGACCAAGCGCGAACAGGATATCTGCGCCGCTATCGGCCCGACTCTGCGCGCACAGGGGTTGGTCTTCGTCGGTATCGACGTGATCGGCGACTATATGACCGAGATCAACGTCACCTCACCGACCGGCATCCAGGAGATCAATCGCCTGAATGGCGTCGCGTTGGAAAGTATCCTGTGGGATGGGATCGAGGCGCGGTTGGGGTACCGGTAAGTTGCAGGGTGCTACTTATACGCGATTGCAGCGCTCGACGGGCCGGCGAGCGGCATGATCCGGAAGTCGCGGAAGCCGGCCTCGCGGCACCAGCCGATGAAATCCGCTCCGGTGTAGTCGAAGGCGTCGCCGAATTCGATCAGCATATTGAGCGACATCAGCAGCCCGAATGCATTTTCGCGCCGCGCATCGTCGATCAAGGCCTCGATCGCCACGAACGCGCCACCAGGCGGCAGCGCCTCATAGGCCTTGCGGATTAACATTTTTTTGTTGTCGAGATTCCAGTCATGCAGGATCATCCCCATGGTGATGACATCCGCCTGGGGAAGCGATCCGGCGAAGAAGTCGCCGCCGACGGCGGTAACGCGCTCCGCCAGGCCAGCCTGCGCGATCCGGCGCGTGGCGATCGGCACGACCGCGGGCAGGTCAAAACTGGTGCAGCGCATATGCGGATTGGCCGCCGCCACGGAGCACGATAGCTGGCCGGTTGCGCCGCCCACGTCGCATAGGGTCTGGTAGCCGGAAAAATCGAACTTCTCGGCAAGCAGCTTGAAATTACCGGCCGAGATTCCGGCCATAGCGTTGAGAAACTGATCGAGCCGCTCCGGCACCTCGTACAGCTTTGCGAACATCGATTCGCCGGTATGCTTGACTTCATTCTGCGGCGCGCCGGTTTCGAGCGCCTCGGTCAGGTTGCCCCAGAAGCCGTAAAGACGGGCATTCGCCATCTCCAGAATGCCGCCCATATATGCCGGGCTGGCACGATCCAGGAAGACCGCGCCGTCCGGCGTATTGGAATAGAGCGCGTCGGCTCCGTCGCCGGCGCGCTCGAGGAATTTGAGTGCGACGAGCGCATCCGGAAAATCGGGTATCGCGCGCGGGCTCAGCCCCAGTTCGGCGGCGATCTTCGCGCCGGTCATCGGCTGCTTGGCCAGTGCCGTGAACAGTTGGAGTTCAATGGCGGAGAGCAGGGTTTTCGACGCGAAAAACCCCAGACCAACCTGCATGATATAACCAGGATCAGTGTCCGGCATCGTCCCCTCGTCGGATGTGAAATCGATGCCCTTATAGCGTCTCAGCTACTTCCCATCCACCGTAATCGCCAGAACGGCGTCGCCGTGGTGCGGGGAGGACAAGGCGGAGTTGCCCGCGTTCAGGAACAGCGTGCCGTTGGCGACGATCTGCGGTGAACCGTCGAGATTGCCGCCGTAGGCCTTTACGCCGTTGACCGCGTCCCAGGTCTGAACACTGTCATAGTCCCACAAGATCGCGCCGGTTTTGGTGTCGTAGGCACGCAAATGACCGTCCATGCCGGCGGAGAAGGCGACGCCGGGGATCAAGGTCACTGCCGCCGTCTGCTTATGCAGGCAGCCTAACGGGCCCCAGCCGCAGGTTTGCGCCGGGGATTCTGTGTGCCAGACGATCTTCCCGGTCTTCAGGTCGATGCCGCTGAACCCGCCTTCCTGGCCTGCAGTCAGCGCTGCGCTGGGGGTGCCGACATAGACTTTGTCGTGGTCCGCCGCCGAGCCCCAGATCGGGTCGGAAGACGAACCCTTGCCGACGGTGGTGGACCACAGGATCTTGCCTTTATTGTCGGGATCGAAGGCCCAGACCACGCCGGACTTCGAGCCTGCGACCAGTATGTCCTTGCCGTCCGCCATCGTCGTCAGCAGTGGCGGGCTGCTGAAATCATGGTCCGGTCCCTGCGGCGACGGGCAGTTGCCGACTGGCTTGCCGTCGCATTTATAGAGCCAGGCGTCGTCTGCGAGGACCTGGCTGGCCCACAGGCGCTTGCCGGTCTTGAGATCGAAGGCGACCACCGCATCGGTCGCGTCGGTCGGCACGATAGTGTATGAATCGCCGGTCGCCGCATAGACGACGCCGCGCTTTTCATCGACCGTTGGGGCCGACCATACGCCGGCGCCGGAGGGGCCGTACATCTGCGTCCCGGCATCGTTCTTGCGGGTCGGGCGCGGTTCTTCCGCAATCGTATAGCCCTTCCACAGCACCTTGCCGCTGGCGGCCTCGATCGCGGTTACACTCCCGCGGAACTTGCAGCATTCATAGGCCGGATCATTAGCGTCGACCTCGTCGGCAGAGGTTGT
>JAQGIF010000245.1 GCA_028291345.1 Rhodospirillales bacterium
GTCTGACGTCGGAGGCGAGGGGCGATGAACAATTCGCAATGGTGGAAACGCGCGGTTATTTACGAAATCGCAGCGGTTTCCTTCCAGGACAGCAACGGAGACGGCAAGGGCGATCTCCCCGGCTTGAAAAGGCGGATCGAGTATATTCGGTGGCTGGGGGTCGATACGGTATGGCTGACGCCAATCTTCCGGTCCCCCTTTCTCGACCTTGGCTATGATATTGTGGATTTTTGCTCTGTTGACCCAACCTTCGGCACTTTGGATGACTTCGATCAAATCCTGACAGAGCTCCACAACAACAATATTCACCTGATCCTCGACTTTGTGCCCAACCATACATCCGATAGGCACGCCTGGTTTGGTGAGAGCCGATCATCCCGATCGAACCCGAGGCACGATTGGTATATTTGGGCAGACCCGGCGCCGAATGGCGGCCCGCCAAATAACTGGCTCAGCCGCTTTGGCGGAAGTGCCTGGGAGTGGGATGAAGGTCGACGACAATATTACTACCATTCGTTCCTGGTCCAACAGCCGGATCTGAACTGGCGATGTGCCGAGGTCCGGGCGGCGATGTTCGACGTCATGCGCTTTTGGCTGAGGCGCGGTGTCGACGGCTTTCGCGTCGATGCCAGCGCAGTGCTGATCAAGGACGATCTGCTGCGCGACAATCCTAAGAATCAGCGAGGCGGAAAGAACACCCCTCCCCCGGAACGGCTGAAGCCGGTCTTTACGGATGACCGCCCCGAGACAATGGATTCCATTGAAAACATCCGTGCCGTCATCGACGAGTTCGGCGATCGGGTTCTTGCCGGGGAGGTTCAGGGCGAAATCACCCGCATCGGCCATTTCTATGGAAACGACCGGCCACGCTTTCACCTGCCGCTCAATTTCGCCCTGATCGACTCCGAATGGGACGCGCTGTCGCTGCAGGCTATGATCGACGCATATCTGAACGCGATACCCCAGGGCGCCTGGCCTGACTGGATCATCGGCGGTCACGACAAGAAACGTATCGCGTCGCAAATCGGTCAGCCTCAGGCGCGCATACTGGCCATGCTGTTTCTAACGCTGAAGGGAACTCCGTTTTTCTTCGCCGGCGACGAGATCGGCATGGAGCAAGTCGCGATCCCGGATGAGCGGGTGCGCGACCCGTTCGAGAAACTGGTCGGCGGATATGGGCTGAATCGCGATCCGGAACGGTCTCCGATGCCTTGGGACCACAGTTCGAATGGCGGATTTTCGTCAGGCGAACCGTGGCTGCCGATGGGCGACATTGCGGTGCGGAATGTCGAAATGCTCAAAGCCGACGAGCGTTCGCTGCTCTGGCTATATCGCCGCCTCATCGGCCTGCGGCACCAGGAGACAATCCTGAGCGAAGGTGCGTACGAGCCGTTGCGCAGCCGTAACGACGTCCTTGCCTACAAGCGTGTGCAAGGACAGGACGAGATGCTGGTCCTGCTCAATCTCGCGCATGAGCCGCGGCAATGGGAGTGGCAAGGAAACGGAACCCTGCTGCTCTCCACGCATTTGGATCGTGACGAACAACCCCTCGAAGGCCCAACTTTATTGCGATCGGACGAAGGATTGATCATTCGGCTGGCCCAATGAGCAGATGAGTCACACGCCGTGGTGGCAGAGCGCGGTCATTTACCAGATTTACGCCCGCTCCTTTTAACACTCGAATAGCGACGGCGCCGGAGATCTACGGGGTACATCCGGCGATTGCCATATCTCGTTGAACTGGGAACCGACGCCATCTGGCTGTCCCCATCTTCCGTCGCCAATGGCGGATTTCTGTTACCGCGAATACGGCCAACGACCAATTCTCGTGGCGCTTAATCTGGATACCGAACCGGTCAATTTGGATCTCAATCAGCGAGCAATGCCCTTCGCATTAATTCGTCTGACGAATAGAAATCTACGTAAATAAGGTTAATGAATTTAAACATATAGAATTTAAGATTTATGGGAGAAATCCAGATCAATAGCTTGCGCTGGAATTGAATCACCTGGCAACAAACCGATGAAGCCGCACCGGCCGCCTTAAGGATCAATGCGGCGGGTGCGGCGCGCTTTCTATGGTAGCGCGCGGCGCAGACTCGCCGCCGCCGGGTTGTCGGCTTTTCCCTTGAGAATCTCTTTCGCGGAAATTGGCCGGCCATAATAGGCTTCGTTGTAGCTGTCCCGTGGCTTTATGATGGAGCCTTCGAGGGTAATGCCGGCATAGGCGCCGGACGCCGAAGCCCATACGATGATGTCGGCTGCGTTGAGCGCAGTACTGCTCGCTGCCTGGGCGCTGGCGCCAAGCGTGACGACCGCCAAACCAGCCTGAGCCCCGAATTTGAACTCGTCCCGCTCGAGCGCTTGGAGCGCGCGGTCAGTCATAATCAGCATCACGACCTCTGCCGACTGGATGCCAATTTGAAGGCCAAACGAGGCCGAGGCCACAGTATAAAAAGCGGGGCCTGTCCATGCGCGTCCCCTTCGCGCCATCATCACCCCATCGCCGCCCTCACCACCAAGAAAAAACCCAGCTTTGACTAAATTAGGAACGATCAAAACTGCGCGCGCTTTTTGCAGCATCTCTCGCGCGTTGCCGAATTCTTTGTCGCTTCTCAAGTGGTCGAGCGTTATCCGCGCCTCGTCGACGAGATTCTGCTGATCCGACGCGGCCTGAACCGCTGGCACCCATGCCAGACTTAGACCAATAACCGCCAGGGCGGCGAGGATGATAGATTTTGTCATCGCTTTCTCGTTTGCTGGTCGTTGCAGGGAGTTCTACACAATTCAACTCGGTTTCGACCGAACGGTTCCTTCGCCAAAAAATCGGAAGCCAGTGATCACGACCACCGAGTCAGATTGCAGAAGAGCTTCGAACCTTCGCCGCGTGGCCACATACGCGTTTCTTGACCGGTCACAGTCGGGTTTCGGCCGGTTGAAGTTTCCTGAAAAGCGCAACAGATACCCCGTCGGCTAAATCGGCGGTCACCTTGTCGATCTGCCCCCTCCTGCTGTCGCGCCAGTCGAACCGGAGCACGTGCGAGGCTATAGGCCGAACGGGTAAGTATCTGGCACCCCCGCCCTGGCATGTTCGGGCCCAAGCGGCTGGATCGCCGACGTCTCGTCGAACCAGGTGAGAGCGTCGAACTGCTGCGGTAGCGACGCACGGGAATAATGGCTTAACAGTTCGGTCTCGGGCCGATAAATCACGCCGATGAATCGCTCCAACCGTGGCTCCAGTAGGTGCTGCCGAAGCGGTTCGCGCGAGCGGAGATCGAGGAGGAAACGTGGCGCTCCAGCCTCGTGACATAGCCGTTCGAAGCTGTCGCGATGCGAGGGACGCACATGCTTGACCTCCATCTCGCCGCCCCAGTCCGACGCCGCGGCGACCGTGCCGGCATGGGTGCCAAAGCCGATCAGGGCAGCGTCATGGCCAAAGCGCTCGCGGCAGAGTTGGCCGACATTTAATTCCTCCCGGATGCCCATGTCAGTAAAGCGGGCGTCGCCGATATGCGAATTGTGAGCCCACACAACCGCCTTGCAAGTCGGCCCGCGCGCCTCCATCACATGTTCGAGCGTCTCGAACATGTGCGTGTCGCGCAGATTCCAGGACTCGGCGCCGCCATAATACATGACGCGGTAATAGCGCTCAGCCGAGGCGATGAGGCGCGCGTTTTGGACTGCGTCCAGAAAGCTCTCGTCGCCCTTCGTGGCATAGTCGAGCCGCCGCTCGAGCAGCGCTCGACATTGTTCGATGACCGTGCGTTCGCATTTCCGGTAACCGGCCGTCAGCACGGCACGTCCATAGGTTGAAGGCTCCTTCTGCCAAGGCGTGAGGCAGCCATAACGTTCGCGGGCGACGGCACCAGCCTTGGGATCGACTCTGTCAAGATAACCGAGGACGGCGGCGATGGAGGCACTCATATTGTACAAGTCGAGTCCATAGAAGCCGGCTCGCTGCACAGGCGCGACCTCATCATTGTGTGCGCGCATCCAACCGATGAAAGCGTCCACATCGGTGTTGCACCACATCCAGGTAGGGAAGCGTTGAAATGGCGGCTCGGCACCGGCTCTTGCTGGTCGATGGCGCACATACCGGTCTATCGCCTCCGCATCCGGCCAATCCGCCTCGACCGCGACGATAGTGAAGCCGTGGGCCTCTATCAGACGACGAGTGATCGCGGCACGAGCGCGGTAGAATTCGGAAGTCCCGTGACTGGCCTCGCCCAGCAGCACCACGCGTCGGTCGGCAAACCGGTCGAACATGCGTCCGAAGGCCGGATCGTCGAATTCGGGCAGAGGCTCGGCCGCCTCAGCAATCATTTTCGGCAGAGCCTGAAGGGGTTGTTGGCGGGGCCCGTCGTTGCCGGCTACATGGTTGCCAACGGGGTAGCGATCGTTCTCCGCCCAGCCCTGTTCTCCGATCAGCGGGACGAACATCACAGCCCCAAGGTCTACCGTCTCGTAATCGTCTTCGTTTTTCCGGGTCAGCTTGAGGAGCGTCTGGCCCCTCTCGTCCTCGGCCACCGGAATGATCAGGCGTCCACCGATGGCGAGTTGCTGCTTCAGCGCCGGTGGCGCCTCCGGCCCGCCGGCCGATACCAGGATGGCGTCGAAAGGCGCGGCTTCCAGCCACCCCTTCGTTCCATCACCGACGCGTAGATCGATATTGTTGTAGCCCAGTTCACGAAACCGACGTCGGGCTGCCTCTGCAAGCGAAGGATAACGCTCGATGGCATAGACCCGGTCGGCGATCCGGCTGATCACGGCCGCCGCGTAGCCCGATCCAGCCCCCACCTCGAGAACTCTGTCGCCAGTCTTCACCTCGGCGGCCTCGATCATCAGCGCGACAATATAGGGTTGTGAAATCGTCTGGCCCTCGCCGATTGGCAACGGTCCGTCCTCGTACGCGAACTCCTCAAATTCCGGACCGACAAAGGTCTCCCTCGGCACGCGGCGCATGGCGTCCAGGACAAGGGGATCGCACACCCCACGCCCAGCAATCTGAGTGTCCACCATGCGCTTACGGGTGCTGGTCAGGGCAAGCATGCTAGCCGCGTTGGATTTCGCCTGGGTCGGGCGGAGGAACGACGGCCTCCTCGGCCGCTATCCAGAAGGCGCGCAGGTCCTTCGGCAGGGCACTCTGAACCTTGGCGATCTGGCCTCGCGGTATATGGCTCGATAAAATGGTGAAGACCACGTCGATGGCCTCCCTCGCATTCACCGGCCTGGCATCGGATAGCCCGTCCGCCACTTCCGCGACAAATTGTTCCAGGTTGCAGTCCGTCGGCTGCTTCGCCGGCCGGAACTGATCGTAATAGGTGCCGCGCACCAGAAGCGGCAGCTCAGCGCTCAGATGGGCTGAGAGTTCGACCGGCAGGCGGTCCCGCAGCTTGCGCAGCACAATCGAGAGAACCTTCCAGGCAAAACGGCGATCGGGTCCGAGGACCGCCATGATCTCGTCGAGCCATATGTTGGTTGTTTGAATGGTCTTGTCTAAGACATCGAGGCCAGTCGCGCTCATCGCAGCCTCCTTCTCCATTGGCTTTGGCCCTTCAACAAGAATGACGGCGAACTGTTCCGGTTCGGGAGAGCCGATGTTACAGCTGCTTCAGCAAGAGGCGCGCTTTGCGAGATCTCGGCAGAAATCGGCCCA
>JAQGIF010000270.1 GCA_028291345.1 Rhodospirillales bacterium
TTAAGGTCCGTCTCGCTAACCGCGATCCGTTTCATGCCTGTAGTTGGCCCGAGGATAAGCGGAGCGCTACCGCGCTCGCCTAAAGCGCTCATCTTCGTCACTACCTGAGGAGCGCTGCGAAACTCGAACTTTGGCCGCTCGGCCGGATCGTCAGGCGCCGCCGGTTATCGGCTCGAGGTCCGGGGCGCTCGGCTGCGCGTCAAATCCGAGACCCGTCATCCTCGCCATCTGGAGAATCGCAACCTCCTTTCGTCCTATTATAGCGGTCGGGTCACGAGATATGCGGATCCTGAACCAGAAAACTTCACCGCGGCGGGTGAGGTGTGGAGAGCTTGCCATCGGGAGCCTCTGTGTAACACCGTTGTGCAACAGGCGGCGGCGCGCTCTTCATGTACCGCCCCCGAACTTGTAGTTCACGTTCAGACCGAATGTGCGCGGCCGAAAGGTCGAGTCGGTAAAGATGGGATTGTTCGCGGTAAAGGTCGTGCAGGTTGCGTTGCTGCACGATCTGCCGCCGACCCGTGACAGGATAGCCTGCGAGTTGAACAGGTTATCAACGAACAAGGCGACTTCGAAGTCGTCGATCGTGCCTCCCAGGCGGGCCGTCACATATTGGGTCTGGCTCGCGCGATAGGTGTCGGCGTTGTAGCTCGATGCTCCGGGTCCGAAACCGCGTTTATAGGCGCTGTTATATTGATAGTCCGCCCGAATATAAGCCTTGTATTCGTCGAAAACTGGAAGCGCATAGCGAACGCCGATATCGATGCTGAGCGGTGGCACCGGCAATGTGTCGCCTTTGTTGATGAAGGTTCTGAATGTCGGCGCCGGACCGGTAACCGCGGTCGAGTAGTAGGCGTCGGTATAGGAGGCGTTGAGCGACAGCGTCAGGTCATTGATGACTTCGATCTGAGCCTGAATATCTCCGCCCTTGCTGATCGCGCCGCCTGCGTTTGCGACATAGCTAAACCCGCAAGGCGACGGCAGCGTATAGGTGACCTGCACATTGCTCCAGTCCACGTAGAACAGGCTGGCGTTGATTTGCGCCTTTCCACCGAGGGTCCTTATCTTGCCGCCAACCTCATAGTTCCACAGCGTATCGGGATCGTAGGTACCCGGCGTTCCGGTAATGCCAAGGTTGGCGAAGGTCGACTGGCACTTCGAATAGAACGGGCCGGTGTTGACGCCGCCCACCCGCTCGCCCTTTGATGCGGTGGCATAGACCATCTGCCCCTCGCCGAGCTGATATTCGAGATTGAACTTGGGCAACAGCGCGGTCGCGAACTGATGGCCTCCACTCAACCCGCCATTGGCGAAGTTTGGGAACTGATCACCAAAGAACGGCCCCTGGAGATAGCCGTAATATTTGATCTCGTCGCGGGCGGCGCGCAGGCCGACCAGCGCCTTCAGGTCCTCGAAGACCTTGTAGGTGACTTCTCCGAACGCGGCATATTCGGTTTCCCGGATCTTCTGGTCACGTGCGGAAATTCCGCCGTCGGGACCGACCGGCGCACCGTAAATCGCAAGGGTCGTCGTATTTTTCGTATATTGGACCACCGCATCATAATTGACCGAATAATCCTGGCTGCGCTGATGAGTGTCCTGGTTGGACGCAAATACTCCGCCGACCCAGGTCCAGCGCCCATCATTGGGCGCCGACGTCACCCGCAGCTCCTCCGTCGCCGTGTGTCGCGCGTTATCGTAGACCAGGGCGGAAGCGGCGTAAGGCAGTGCGTATAGCAGCCCGACCCCGCCATTGATGCTGGAAACGTCGCCCATGCTGGCATCGGTCAGGCCCTTGCTGACATCCGTCGCATAAGCCGTCGAGGAATGGATCGAGAAATCCTCGAAATCATAATCGATGGTCAGGCTGGGCACGTTCAGCTGCGTTGTACGCGGTGACAGGCGATAGCAGGCTGGAATCGTATTGGCGAAGTTCTGGCCGATATTGCAGTTGGCGATGGTTTTGTACGGGCCATAGGTGAGCGGCCCATAAGTATGAGCCGGCACGCCCGACACGGTTTTAGGCACGGTGAAAGCCGGCGTGTTTTCGGTGAAGCTGTCCAGGTCGGCGAAATGATCGCGCGATATATAAAATGCCGGCGTGATCCGCAGATCGTCGGTCGGCGCCCAGAGCAGCGACAGTCGGGCGAGCCATCGATTTTCCGAATTCGTGTTGTAGGCAAGCGTTTGCCCGGTATAGGCATAGACATGATCGACATAGCCGGCGTCACGACGCATCCAGGCACTGGCGCGGAAGCCCAAAACATCCGGAACGATCGGCCCGCCCAGAGCGAAGCCCTCCTCATTGCTGATTCCACCATCCTCGGTGCTGGCCACCTCGACGCGGGCGGTCCCCGAGTAGGTCGTCAGGCTTGGCGTCGGCGTAATGAAGCGAATCGCGCCGCCCTCGGAACTCTCGCCATAAAGCGTTCCCTGCGGACCTTTGAGTATCTCCACCCGATCGAGATCGTAAAGCTGCGGAAAAGGCGTGCCGCTTCCGCTAGTCGCGCCGGCGGAAATCCGCTTTTGCAGCGGTACGTCGTCGAGATATACCGCCGTCGTCGGCGCACCGAGGCCGGAGGCGATGCCGCGCACGGATACCGCGGCACCGTTTGCCGTGTTGCCAGTCGTCACGAAGAGGCCCGGCACCGCGCGGGAGATATCCTGGACGCTGCGTAACTCCTGCTCGACGAGCGCGTTTTGTGGTAGCGCCACGATGCTGAGCGGAACCTTGTTAACCGAATCCAATCGCTTTGTCGCTGTCACGATGATTTCTTCGAGGCCGCCAGATGCTCCCGGCGGCGCTGCATCGGCAGCGCCTTGGGCAAATGTCGGTAGTGGTAGCGACAGGCCGACCAGCGCCGTTGTTGTCACAATCCAGAAATGGTGAAATGGCTTCCGGAAATTATATGCTATAAAGTAAGATTCGACTGACACAGGACATCTCCTTTGCCGGATTCCGGCCGGTCTGCAATGTCCTCCCCAAATACCTCCTTAAGACATTCTGATTTATAATTTGGTTGATTCGCCGCAACTCACGTCAATACACATCGAATCTCGCTAGGTTATTTCAAAACCTCGCGAGTGGACTTTCTAATTTGCTTAAGACATGACGATATCACCACGCAGTACTAGCTGCGTTATTCAATCGCATGGAGCGAGCGATAAAAAACCTCGGAAGGTTTAAGGCGTTTCCCCGGGAGGTTCTTCGATTGGTTTGGCGGCAAGCTCGATCGGCCCTCACTGATGCGGAGCGATCTTCGAGCTTTGGAGACGACATGTCCTGGGTTGTCTGCAACGGCCCCAACACCTCTCGCTGAAACGGCGAAACGTGTTACCCACGAGTCCGGTACGAAATGTCACCTATGTCTCGGGCCGCTCAACTGAGAAGCCGCCGCTACCCCCCGGCGCCGCGCGCGGCTCGGCGACACAATGCGCAGATGTTTACTGGGCGTCGATGTCTACTGAACGGCCTTGGCGACATGCCAGCCACGAGCGCGCGCAGTCTTCTCACAAGTATAGGCACCTTTGCCCTCGCCCTTACCCCATTCATAGCCAGGTGTGCCGCGCGGGTAGTATTTGCCGCTGTCGATCACGGCCCAAACGACCTTGCCTTCGCCGCATACGCTTTTGGCGTTCGATTCCGACGCAAACAAGGATGTCCCTTTCGCCGATGCGGGAAGCGGCATGAATGAAAGCGCCAGAACGGCAACGCCGGCTGAAACCGCCAATGTTCTCAAGCTCACCGAAATATCTCCTCTTTCATATCCGGTCACTCTAGGAACTATGAAAGCGCGATAAGGGTCCCGAATTACCGGAAGACTTTGAACATAGGGATTCGGAAAGGCAGGATTATGGCGCGTTTGGAGCCGCTCTGCGCCATCTGCGGCGGGGCACGAAAAGCCGCTCTATAAACACAGCGGCTAACCAGCTAAACTCCCGGAAAATCGGGGGAATCGATGGACGCTTTGAGCGAGGCGGGATACCGCAACATAGCAGTGGGCGGCGCCGCCGTGCCGGCGTGGCGCTATTGGACGCTGTTTCTGCTGGTCACGATGGCGACGTTCAGCATGGTCGATAAGATGGCAATCGGCGTACTGCTCGATCCGATCAAACACGATTTCGATCTGAGCGATAAACAGCTGGGGCTGCTTACAGGCATTGCATTCTCGCTGTTTTTCGCCGTCGCCGGCATTCCACTCGGCATCGTCGCCGACCGTGGCAATCGGCGAAATCTCATCGCCATTTGCATCACGATCTGGAGCATGGCGACTGCGGCCTGCGGTTTGACGACCGGGTTAGGGCAGCTTTTGAGCTTACGTCTCATTGTCGGAGCCGGCGAATCGGGGGCCACGCCGTCGGCGGTTTCGATGATTTCCGATCTATTTCCCGCGCGTGAGCGCGCCAAGGCGCTGGCGATCTATTACCTCTTCACACCGATCGGCTCCGGTATCGGCCTTACCGTCGGTGCAATACTGGTTACGGCTTATGGGTGGCGTACGACACTTATAATGGCGGGGTTACCTGGTCTGCTGATCGTCGTAATCCTGCTCTTGACTGTCAAAGAACCCCGCCGCCTTAACACGCACGGCCACCTAGACCACTCCGCCGCAGCGCCGCCGTTCCGTGAGGCGCTGAAGTTTATCGCGACTCAGCGTTCACTACTTCACATCTGTGCGGCAATCACGCTGGTAACCATCGCAGTCAACGCATTCGGCATGTGGATGTACCCGTTCTTTACTCGGGTCGATCACATACCGCCGGCCGCCGCCGGTTGGCAGATCAGCCTTGCCACGTTCCCCGCCAGCGGAATCGGCATGATTCTGGTCGGGATCATCGCCGATCGCCTTGCGCGGCGGGACGAACGGTGGCGCGTGTGGATTCCGGCGATGCTCGCTTTCTCTTGCTTCCCGTTGGCGGTAGCTGCGATCTCGGCGAAAAATCCAGTCGTCGGCCTGGCGTTTACCGGCGTTTGGATGGTCGGTGGAACTGCCTGGTACGGTGCCAGCTATGCGGCCTGCCAGACATTGGTACATCCCCGCATGCGGGCGACCATCAGTTCCATTCTATTATTGCTGACAACACTTTTGGGATTCGGCATCGGGCCGCTTTTGACTGGCGCGATCAGCGACTTTTTTGCGCCATCCGTCGGGGTAATGTCTGTCGGCTACGGGATGGTGGGCGCAAACCTGCTGGCCTTGTGGGGCGGTGTCCATTTTCTGCTTGCGGCGAGGAGCCTTCGGCACGACCTGCGGGTTGTTTCCGGCAGCCCAAGCCCGTCTAACGGCCGCCCTGCTTATCAACGATAGGGAAACCGATGCATATACTCACCAAGGGGTGCGCCGCGATTCTGTTGGCGTTTTGCATCGCGCCCGCCTGGGCCTCTTCACCGGAAGTGATCGCCAGAGGCGAATATCTCGCGCGGGCGGGCGATTGCGTGGTCTGCCATACCGGGCCCGGCGAGCGGCCGTTCGCCGGGGGACTGCGCATGTCGACGCCGCTTGGCGACATCTATACGACCAACATCACGCCGGATAAGGAAACCGGCATCGGCAATGATAGCTTCGACGATTTTGAGCGCGCCATGCGCCGCGGGATCGCGAAGGACGGCCAGCGACTATATCCCGCCATGCCCTATCCATCCTATGCGAAGGTGAGCGAAGACGATTTGCGGGCGCTCTACGCATTTTTCATGGAGAGTGTGCCGCCCGCCAGCCGCCCCAATTCGCCGACAGAAATCCGCTGGCCGCTAAATATGCGCTGGCCGCTGCGAATTTGGGACAAGGTTTTTACCGACAAGATCGGCTACACGCCGGATCCGGCACATGACGAGGCGTGGAATCGTGGCGCCTATCTGGTTCAAGGGCTAGGCCATTGCGGCAGCTGCCATACACCGCGAGGCATTTTCTTTCAGGAGAAGGCGCTGGATGAACAGCGGACCGCCTACCTGTCCGGCGGCAACCTGGATAATTGGTTCGCGTCGAGCCTGAGGGCGGATCCCGACTTTGGCTTGGCCAACTGGTCCGAAGCGGACATCGCAATGTTTCTCAAGACCGGGCACAACACGCATGCAACGGCGTTCGGTACGATGATCGACGCGATCAACAACAGTACGCAATATCTGACAGACACGGACCTCACGTCCATTGCGACTTATCTGAAATCCTTACCAGCGAACCAGGCCAGCAACAAAGAGGTCGCCGGCGCCCCGCAGAACGGCAAGGCCTATGTACAGCAATGCGCCGCCTGCCACCTTGCAGACGGCAAGGGTCATGCGCCCTATATCGCGCCGTTGGCAGCAAACCCCGCGGTAATGGACCCGGATCCGTCCTCGCTGATCAACATCACGTTGAACGGTTCGTCGCGCGTAGTCGTCGACGGAATGCCGGACGCCTATCGCATGCCGCAGTTTCGCGTATTGCTCAAAGACGAAGAGATCGCCGAAATCGTCAGCTTCATCAGGACGAGCTGGGGTAACAAAGCGGCGCCGGTCACGGCCGATCAGGTCGCCAAGATCCGGAAGAACACCGACGCGGCCAGTGATGCAGTGGTTATCCTGAAAATGCGATAGTGCAGCCGACAGCGGCATGTCACCAGATTCGTTAATGAAACACCGACAAGAGATGGGGAACGCGGCGTGTCGAAAACCTATATTGCGTCAGCACTTATCTTCGGTGCGTTTTGCGGCATATTGATCCCGTCACAGGCATTCGCGTGGAACGAAGAAGGTCACCGAATCGTCGCACTGATCGCCGATCATTACCTGGACCCCGCCGTAAAGCAGAAGATCGAGACCATGCTGAGCGCCGATACGGACACTTTAACCCAGCACGATATTGCTAGCGAGGCCATATGGGCCGATACGCATCGCGATCTTGATCGCAAGAAGGCTCAGGCACGTTTTGCCGTCACCGATACATGGCATTCGCTGGCGATCGAGCTGAGCCACCCCGACATCGACGCCGCCTGTGGCGGACACCCCCCGCTTCCCAAGGGAACCCCCGCATCTCAAGGGCCGGCGGCCTGCAGCCTCGACAAAATCAGGCAATTTACCGCCGAACTTGCATCCAAGGGGGTTCCGGCTCCTGAAAAGCTGCTAGCTCTCAAATACCTGCTCAATCTCGTCGGCGACCTGCATCAGCCGCTTTATGTTAGCGATGACCACAACGGCGGCGGCGATCAGCTGCGTGTCGTTGGCGGCGGCGCCGATCGCGGTACGCTTAGGCATTATTGGGATGCCGATTTCCTGGATTTCCTCGGCGACGATCCCAAGGCGATCGCGGACGATCTTGCCGACGGCATCCGGCAGAGCAAGACCTTCGAGAAGATGTCCGAGGGCTCGCCGAAGGACTGGGCGGAGGAGGCATTCGGCCTTGCGAGGGAGCACGCCTATGGCAAGCTGCCGGCGAAAAAACCCGATGGCAGTTACGAGCTGCCGCCTGACTATGTGACGGACGCGATCGAAACGATGCGCCTACAACTTGCGCGCGCGGGTGTGCGGCTGGCAGCCGTGTTGAACCATGCACTCGGCGCCAACGATTGACGTGGATTGGGCGCCACCGGACCTGGAATATTTGGTTGGGCCACGCGTCTCTTGACTCCACGTGTATTGATGGGTCATCAGCACAACTATGAATCGCAAGTTGGTCGCATCCCATCGCCGGCAATCGTCGGACGTCACGGCAGAATCTCCTCATCCCATGGTGCGGCGAAGCCCCATACAGGGCCGCAGCCAGGATAAAGTTCAGCGGATTCTCGCGGCGACGGCGGCACTCGCGGACACGATGCCGCTCGAAACGATCACCATGATGCAGATCGCGGACGCCGCCGAGGCCTCATTCAGTTCGATCTATCGCTTCTTCCCCAGCAAGGACGCCATCCTCGAAGCGGTCGCGATGGCCAATCTCGACCGGCTGCAAAAGCTGTATGAAATTTATTTTGCCGCCGCCAAGCTGGAAGAAGGCAACAAGGTCATCGATGACGCGATCGATATCTATGTCGCATTCGCCCGCAACGAGCCCGGGTTTCGGGCGTTGTGGGTCAACGGTTCGCCAAACGCCGCGATTTCCCGCCGGTCCCGGCATGTGATCGACGCCGCCATTCAGCTCGCCAAGGCCTATGCCGTCGAGCGGCTAGGCTTTGCCGCAACGCCCGAGCTGGAGATCCGCCTGGCGATCGCGGCCAATGCAACCACCCATGTCTTACGCTATGCGTTTCTGCAAACAGATTTCCCCCAGGAACAGGTCACGGACGAGCTGAAGCGGTGGCTGAAAGCCGCCCTGTTGATGCTACGGTAGAGAACCCAAGGGCAAGTGTCAGGGCTGCGGGTCGAGCTCCCGATAGCCGCCATCGTGCCAGCGATAGAGCACGTAGTTGTTTCCCTGCACGTCACCTTTGGCGTCGAACTTCACCGGGCCGCGCGTTGTGTCGAATGTGAGCGCATGCAACCGATCCGCCACCTTGCGGGCGTCGGCCGACCCGGCCTTCGTCGCAGCTTCCGCCCAGGCCTGCACCGCCGCATAGGCGAATAGAGGATAACCGTCGGTCAGCCGGCCCGCAGCCTTCAGGCGATCGACCACGCCCGCATTCTTGGGGTCGTGGGTCGGATCGGGCGAAAAGGTCATCAGCGTGCCTTCGCCCGCCGCCCCTGTGATCGCCCAGAAGTCCCGCGAGACCACCGCATCGCCGGAAACCATCACCGTCGCCAGACCCTGCTCCTTCATCTGCCGCACGATCGACCCGGCTTCCACCGGATAACCCGCGTAGTAAATCACGTCGATACCAGCCTGTTTCAGCTTCGCCACGAGCGCGGAATAGTCCTTTTCACCAGCCGTTATCGTGTCGTTCAGCGTCTCTTTAACGCCACCGGCGTTCAGCGCCTTCCGGGTTTCGTCGGCCAAGCCCTGGCTGTAGGTCTGGCGATCGTCGACGATCGCGATTTTCTTGCCGGGGAACAGCTTGATGAGATCCTTACCGGCGAGCGCGCCCTGCTGGTCGTCGCGGCCGCAGATACGAAAAACGTTCCAGTGGCCGGCATCGGTCAGTTTCGGATTCGTCGAGCCGGGGGAGATCATCAGCATTCCCTCCTCGGCATAAACGTCCGACGCGGGAATGGAGGAGCCGGAGCAGAAATGGCCGATCACGACTGCGGGCGGATTCGCGGCAAGCTGGTTGGCGATCGCCACCGCCTGCTTGGGGTCGCACACATCGTCATGGACCGACAGATGCAGCTTCTGGCCCAGGATGCCACCGGCCGCGTTCAAATCCTCCACAGCCTGCAGCGCGCCGTCACGCAGCTGTTCCCCATGGCTGGCGTCGGATCCCGTCATGGGCGCGACCATCGCAATATCGATATCGGCCTCGGCGATCGGCGAAAGGAAGACGACGGCCGCGACGGCAAGACCAAGGCGCATGCGATATCCCCAAAAAACGGACGGAAAGGCCATGATAATGGCTTCGGCCGAAGATGATAGGAAGGACCGGCAGGGTGCGACATCAGCGCGAATGATGTAAATGCTACTCACATGAACGAGCATCGTATATGAGCTGGAGACACGGCTCCGCCGGACGCGGCCATGGTCGCGCCTACCATCACGGCAATCTGCGGGAGGCGCTGATCGAAGCGGCCCTTGCCCTGATCGCCGAGAACGGGCCGCTGGGTTTCACCTTCGCCGAAGCCGCGCGGCAGGCTGGGGTCAGCCCGGCCGCGCCCTATCGTCATTTCCGCGACCGGGATCAGCTGCTGGCCGATATCGCGCAGCAGGGCTTCGGCCATTTTGAAGCGGCCCTGGCTCAGGCCTGGAATCAGGGTGCGCCGGACCCGATGACCGCGTTCTGCAATATCGGCAAAGCCTATCTCGAATTCGCCCGGACCCAGCCCGGTTATTACGCCGCGATGTTCGAAGCCGGAATCACGCTCGAGGCGACACCGGAACTGCGCGACGTCAGCGACCGCGCCTTCGGCATCTTGCGGGCGGCGGCCGAACGCGTCACCGCGAACCTGCCGGCGCAGCAAAGACCGCCGGCCCTGATGGTGGCCCTGCATGTCTGGTCGCTGTCCCACGGAATCGCGTCACTATTCGGAGGGCGAAATGCTGTTCGGCGCGGCCTGCCGATGTCGCCGGAGGATTTGTTGGAGGCCGGCGTGCTGGTCTATCTCCAGGGGCTGGGCATCAGCAGACAAAGCTCAGAGACGAAATTTTAGAGAGCCCACTTGACGACAAACCCGGTGCGACCCATTAATGTAAATGTGATTAACATTAACACGAGGCGAGTAGATGAGCATCGCTGCTAGACGGGGCCCTCCGTCCCGATATGAGTGGTCCGATCAATATGACCGCCACGACTGGCACGGCCGCACCATGTGGCATGCCGGCCCGGCGCTGGTCGGCATAATGGTCCTGGGATTTATCTTTTGTTGGCCGGTGGGCATTGCCGCCCTGGCCCTGATGATATGGAGTGTGAAAATGACGTGTGGGCATCTTCATGGCGGCGAAGGCCGTTGGGGCGAGCGGTGGCAGGAGCGGATGACGGCGCGCCGCGCCCGCTGGGAGCAGAAAATGGCGGAACACCATGACCGCCAGCACCGGTCGACGAGCGGCAATCGCGCCTTCGACGAATATCGCGCCGAGACTCTGCGCCGGCTCGAGGATGAGGAGAAGGAGTTCAGAGAATTTCTGAATCAGCTCCGCTTCGCCAAGGACAAAGCCGAGTTCGACGACTTCCTGGCAAATCGCCGGCCCCCCGCTCCACCGGAGACACCGGCCCAGAACTAAACCGCTTTTTGAAAGCGGACGAAGCAAACCCGGGATATGCGCCGCATGCCCCGGGTTTTTTGCGCCCGGTATGCAAAGCCATCTAGAATGAAGGTAACTGAGCGAGGGAGGACACGATGGCGCGTAAATGGACGGTCAGGGATATCCCCTCACAAAGGGGCAAGCTGGCCGTCATCACTGGCGCCAATCGCGGCCTGGGTCTGGAAATTACCACCGCGCTGGCCTGCGCGGGCGCGCATGTGGTGATGGCAGTGCGCAACCAGGCTAATGCCGCAGCGGCGCTAAAAGAGATCGCGCGCCAAGCCCCCGATACCCGTGTCGAAATCATGACGTTAGACCAAGCGGATCTTGCATCCATCCAGCGATTTTCCGGCGATTTCCATACCCGCTTCAGCCATCTCGATCTTCTGGTCAACAACGCCTCGGCGATCCTTGTGCATCAATCCAAAACGCACGACGGGTTCGAGAGCCATATCGGGATCAATCACCTGGGCAGTTTCGCGCTGACCGGGTTGCTGCTCGATCGCCTGACTGCCACCAAGGGCGCACGGATCGTCAATACTGCAAGCACCGCGCACCGGCTGGTGAAAGGCATCGACCTGGACGATCTGCAGTTCGAACGCACACCGTACAAAGCAATGGAGGCCTATGGAAAAAGCAAGCTGGCAGCGCTGCTGTTCACTGCGGAATTGGACCGGCGCCTGAGAACGGCGGGGTTGGATACCAAGGCTGTTGCCGCGCATCCCGGCTATTCCAACACCAATCCCGACAAAGGCGGCTTCCTCATGCGGCTGGCGACGGCCATCATCGCCCAACCGCCGGCGATGGGCGCGCTGCCGCAGCTTTACGCTGCGACAGCGCCCGACGTCGCGGGCGGGAATTATTACGGCCCCGCCGGCATCGGCGAGATGCGCGGTTACCCGGCCAAGGTGGGCTGCACCCCCGCTGCCAAGGACGAGGCCGTCGCGGCCCGCCTATGGGACCTGTCGGAAAAGCTGACGGGCGTCAGCTTCCTGGACTATGCGGACAGTTTGCCCAGATAGGCAGTCTGGATATCGGCATTTGCCGCCAACTCGGCCGCCGGTCCCTCCATCACGACGCGGCCGGTCGCCAGCACATAGCCGCGATGGGCAAGACGCAGCGCGTGATGGGCATTTTGTTCGACAAGCAGGATGGCGGTCCCGCGCTCCCGGTTGATCCGTGCGATGGCGGCGAAGATCTGCCGCACGATCAACGGCGCCAGCCCCAGCGACGGCTCGTCGAGCAGCAATAGTTCAGGCTCGGCCATCAGTGCGCGGCCGATGGCCAGCATCTGCTGTTCACCGCCCGATAGCGTGCCGCCGCGCTGATCGATCCGCTCCCCCAGCCGCGGGAACAGCGCCAACACCGAGTCCAAATTAGTCTTGAGGTTGGCCGCAGGCGCCAGCCGCGCACCCAATTGAAGATTCTCACGCACGCTCATGCGCGCGAAAATACGTCGCCCCTCCGGTGCATGCGCGACCCCTAAGGCGGCGATCCGATGGGTTGGAAGGCGGGTGATATCCTGTCCCCTCAATCGCACGCTGCCGGAAATGGCCCGTGGGCGGCCGCAGATCGTCATCAGCAAAGTGGTTTTGCCGGCGCCGTTCGCGCCGACCAGTGTGACGATTTCGCCGGCCTCGACCTTCAGATCGACTCTGTCCAGCGCCCTGACCGCGCCGTAGGCGGCGGAAACTCCTTCGAGTTCCAGCATCAAGCGACCGCATCTTCCGGTTCGCCCAGATAGGCGGCGATGACCGCCTTGTTTTGGCGGATCGTAGTGGGCGATCCTTCGGCGATCTTGCGTCCATAGTCCAGCACAACGATGTGGTCCGAGATTTCCATGACCACGCTCATATCATGCTCGATCAACAGCACTGCCAAACCTTGCTCGGTCGAGATCGCACGGATAAGCGCCGCCAGATCCGCGCTTTCGCGCGGATTGAGCCCGGCGGCCGGTTCGTCGAGGCACAGAAGGGTGGGGTTGGTGCAGATGGCGCGCACGATCTCCAACCGCCGCTGTTGGCCGTATGGCAGCGTGTCGGCCGGATCGTTGGCGCGGTCGAGCAGCCCGATCCGATCGAGCCAATAGCGCCCCTTGTTTATCGCATTGGCTTCAGCCCGGCGGTAGGAAGGCAGCCCAAGGAGGCCGGCGATAGAAAAGGCGGACGCGCGCATCAACTCGGCGTGCTGGGCGACGAGCAGGTTCTCCAGCACGGTCATCTTGGCGAAGAGGCGGATGTTCTGGAACGTCCGTGCAACGCCGAGCCGCGCGATGCGATGACCGGGCAAACGGGCGAGCTCGATCGTGCGGTCGCCATCGCCTGCCAAGCGGATACTGCCAGCGGTCGGCCGGTAGAAGCCGGTGATACAATTGAACAATGTCGTCTTGCCGGCGCCGTTCGGGCCGATAAGGGCCGTAATCGCGGCCGGCTGAACATCGAATGAAACCGCGTCGATAGCGACGAGTCCGCCAAAACGCATAGTCAACTCTTCTATCACTAGAAGTGCGGTCATTTGAGTATCGCCGTCGGCCGGCGGGTCGCGATCAGGCCGCGCGGCCGGAACAGCATGATCGCGATCATCGCCGCGCCAAACGCCAGCATCCGATAGTCGTTAAGTCCGCGGAACAGTTCCGGCAGGCCAATCAGAACCAGTGCTGCCAGTACGATCCCGAGTTGCGAACCCAGGCCGCCCAGGACCACGATGGCGGTAATGACGGCGGATTCGAGAAAGCCGAAGCTCTCCGGCGTGATGAATCCCTGGCGGGCATCGAATACAGCGCCGGCGATGCCGCCCCAGGCCGCGCCGATGGCGAAGGCGGCAAGCTTTATCCGCCTGCGGTCGATCCCTAGGGCCTGGGCGGCGATCTCATCCTCGCGCAAAGCCTCCCAGGCGCGTCCTATGGGCAGACGACGAATGCGCAAGGTGAAGATGTTGACCGCCAGCGCCAGCGCCAGCACGACATAATAAAGAAAGATCACGCGGTGGATCGGGCTGTAAGGAATGCCGAACAGGGTACTGAAAGCCTTATGGCCGGGAGCGGGACTGCCGGTGAAATCTGCCAATCCGAAAAATGTCGGACGCGGCAGATTGTTAATGCCCTGCGAACCGTTGGTCAGCGACCGCCAATTATTGGCGACGATCCGGATGATCTCGCCGAAACCGAGAGTTACGATGGCGAAATAGTCGCCCCGAAGCCGCAATACCGGGAAACCCAGCAGGATGCCGGCAGCCGATGCGGAGAGCGCTGAAAAAGGCAGGCACATCCAGAAGGACAGGCCGTACTGCGTGCCGAGGATCGCAGTGGTGTAGGCGCCGATCGCCAGGAACGCGACGTATCCCAGGTCCAGCAGCCCGGCAAGACCGGTGACGATGTTCAAGCCCCAGCCCAGAAGGATATAGGTCAGAATCAGGATACCTACATCGACCACGCCACGATCGGCGAAAGGAAGAACCGGTAGGATCAATGCGAACAGAACAAGCAGCCATGGCAGAAACCGGCCAATCGGCCTGATCGCGCCGCCAGCCAGCGCGACAGGGCGAGGACCTGCCAAAATCAGACCGGCGCGGATGGCGATGATAGCCGCGCCCCCAACGGCGACGACCTTCAGAAACTGGGCGGGCCAAGGGACAAAGAAAGCGCTCGCCGCGAACGCCACCATGATGAGCAGCGCCACTCGCACTGCACCGCCGTCGATCAGTAAGAGGGCGAGCCGACCGGTGAACACCAGCGCGACCGCGGCGGCCAATTCAGGCCAACGTGTGGTCAGCCCTTCGCCGCCGCTTTGATCGAGCAGCCGGAAACCAATCAAGGGCAGCCCGAGTAGCCCCGCGGCCAGCGCTGCGACTGCGGCATCCCGCAGCATTCGTCGGGGAAAGCGAGGTGACACTTAGACTTTCTCGATTTCCGGCCGGCCCAGCAATCCGCTCGGCCGGAAGATCAGTACCAGAACCAGAATGGCGTAGGCCGCCACATCTTTATAGGCGGCGTCGGCATAGGCGGACCAAAAGGATTCGACCAGCCCTAGCACCAAGCCGCCGAGCAAAGCGCCGGGTAGCGAACCGACGCCACCCAAAACCGCGGCGGTGAATGCCTTGAGGCCCGCCAGGAAGCCGATAAAGAAATCGATCACGCCATAATAAAGAACGACCATCACACCAGCGACCGCGGCCAACGCCGCGCCGATCACGAAGGTTACCGAAATCGTCCGGTCGACATCGATACCACACAACGCCGCCATGACCGGATCGGACGCCGCGGCGCGCTGGGCTCGGCCGAGTTCGGTGCGATTGATGATAAGAGTGAGGCCAGCCATCAAAACGACGGTCAGCACGAAGACGACGATCTGGAAGTTGCTGATGCCGACTGCGAAGCCGTCGTCACCGCGCATCAGCGTAAAACCGCCCGGCATCAGCGGCGGCAGGGTCTTCACCCGCCCGCCCTGGGTCAGCTGCACATATTGCTGAAGGAAGATCGACAGGCCGATCGCCGAGATCAGCGGCGCCAGACGTGGCGCGCCGCGCAATGGGCGATAAATCAGCCGCTCGATCGCCCAGCCGTAAAGGCCCGCGACCACCATTGCGGCGACAATCACTACTATTAATAGTAGGGGGATTGAAGCGATGCCGGCCGAGGTGAAAGCCAGGACCGCGATCAAAGCGACGAACGCGCCGATCATATAAATCTCGCCATGAGCGAAATTGATCATCCCAATGATCCCATAGACCATGGTGTAGCCGATGGCGATCAGGCCATAGATGGCGCCGAGCGTAAGGCCGTTGATCAGCTGTTGAATGAAATACGCCATCGATATCCGGCGGGTGAAACTGGTGTCACGGTGCCCGATCCGGCGGTCCTCCGCAACACTCACTACAAACCATTGCAAGCCCTTGAGGCGCCGGGACTAAACCCGAAAAAATCCTGCGCATGATGCCTATGCAAAAATATTAGGGCTTGATGGGCTTTTTCCTCTTTTCATCGAATTCGGATGGGCCTATATGCCCCTCCACTCGCACGCGCACGTGCCCCTGGCCCTGGTCACTTAGAGTATTCGACCTGGGGTTTATGCAACGACGTAACGCGTATCTTCTGACCGTCCCTTAAGCAAGGCGGCATGTTGGAGGTTACGATGTTGGATGTTGTTGTCCGTGGGCAAAGGCCCGCGATTGTCCGTATCGACACGTCTATTAGTAGTCCCGCCGGGTCCAAACCGGTGAAATGGCCGCGCTGGCCCTCGCGCAGAAAACTGCGCGCTCCTCGCCGCGGCTGAATCAGCCGTTCTTTCACAATATTTCCGGCTCTTGAGAGCTTGCTCACTCCTTACGGGGTGATCAAGGGGGAACGATGACTCACAGAATTGCACAATTCTTGGAAGACCGACGACCGGCAACGCCGTGCCTTGTATTCGACCTGGACGTGGTCGAAGAGAACTACAACGACATCAGTCGGGCGATGCCCGATGCACTGATCTATTACGCGGTCAAAGCCAATCCGGCCCCCGAGATTCTCGAGCGGTTGGCTCGCCTGGGTTCGCGCTTCGACACGGCCAGCGTCGCGGAAATCCGCATGGCGCTCGCCGCTGGCGCACGGCCCGAGCACATCTCGTTCGGCAACACGATTAAGAAGCAGGTCGATATCGCCACCGCTTATGCGTTGGGCGTGCGGCTCTATGCGTTCGACAGCGAGGCCGAACTGAACAAGCTAGCCGCCGTGGCGCCGGGATCGCAGGTATTCTGTCGTATCCTGACCTCGGGCGTCGGCGCCGACTGGCCGCTGTCGCGCAAGTTCGGCTGCGATGTCGCCATGGCGGAATTGCTGCTGAAGGCCGCGCCCGGCAAGGGTCTGACCCCGATCGGCGTGTCCTTTCATGTTGGTTCGCAGCAGCGCGACCCGGAGCAGTGGGACATTGCGCTCGCCGAGGCGGCGGGGTTGTTCCGCCGGCTCGAGGTCGACGGCATTCATTTGAGTCTGGTCAACCTGGGCGGCGGCTTCCCGACGAAATATCGTCGCGACGTGCCGACCACGGCCGCCTATGGCGTTGCGATCCGTGAGGCCCTGGCGCGCCATTTCGGCAATCGTCTGCCTGAGACGATCATCGAGCCGGGTCGCGGGATGGTCGGCAATGCCGGCATTATCCAGACCGAGGTCGTACTGATCTCGCGCAAGTCGGCCAACGACAATCGCCGTTGGGTTTTCCTTGATATCGGCAAGTTCGGCGGCTTGGCCGAGACGATGGACGAGGCGATCCAGTATCCGATCACCTCCGACCGGCAGGGTCCGACCGAAGCCGTGATCCTGGCCGGCCCGACCTGCGACAGCGCCGACGTGCTGTATGAAAAGGCCGACTATCAGCTGCCGCTCTCACTCGAGATCGGTGATAAGCTGGCGATCAAGGCAACCGGTGCATACACCACCACCTATTCGGCGGTGGCGTTCAACGGCTTCCAGCCGCTGGAAGCTTATTACATCTGATGGTTGATGCTCAAAGCCCTCTCCCCGCGCGGCGGGAGAGGGCTTTGCTGTTAGTTAGCTCATCAGTTTTTCGATCGCATGATTGAAGCGTGCCGATCCCGGCGCTGTGATCGACGAGAACCAGTCGACGAGCTGGCCGTCGGGGCCGATCAGATATTTGTAGAAATTCCAGTGCGGCTTGGCCAGAAAGCCACCTTTCGTGCCGATCCAGCGGAACAGCGGATGCGCTTCCGCGCCTTTGACATGCACCTTTTCCGTCAGCGGAAAATCGACGCCGTAGCGCACTTGGCAGAAACTCTGAATCTCGCTGGCGCTGCCCGGCTCCTGTCCCGCGAAGTCGTTCGACGGCACACCCAACACGACCAGACCCTTGTCGCGCTTTGCCTGCCACAAGGCCTCCAGCCCCTCATATTGCGGGGTAAACCCGCATTTGGATGCGGTGTTAACGATGATCATCGGTTTACCGGCATATTGCGCCAGGGGCAGCGGCTTGCCCCCCAGCGATTTGAAGGTGAAGGCGTGCGCGGAATCAGGCTGTGTCTCTGTCATGGTGATCCCCGATGAATATTACCGGAAGATGCCGTGCAACCCGGTATTTGTCACGCGATCAGATTAGGCCAAGGCTGCGCAGTTCCTTCAACATTTCGTCCGACGGTAACTCGCCGTCCGCGCCCACCGTCAGGTCATGCGGGGCGGCTTCGGGCGCGAGATAGCGCCATCCCTGGAAAGGACCGCGCTGCGTCGGTATGACCGGCACCAGTTCCGAATCGAGCAGGAACAGGCAATAACGCTTGCCCTCGCCATCGACCTCCTGGTCGAAGCCGAGCAGCCGCTGGCGGCAGCGGATGACGCCCTGTATCACCCAATAAAGCGAACCGTCGGTGACGTCCGGCCGAACCGGCTTGTGCCGGGTGAAGGCGCGCCGGACCGTCAGATCGCCCCGCGCTTCGGCGCGCGCACGCTGCACCGCCTCAAGATGAGCGACATCGCGGATACCCACCGCAAGCTTAATCACATGAGTCGTCATGCCGTTCGCTTCATATCAAGGGCGTTTCATATCGTAGGCGGCCGTGTGCAGCCGTCATAAAGCTGATAGCGTAGCGACAATCAATTGAGGATCGACGGATGAAAATGGAAGGCTATTGGAGGATCATCATTTTTGCGGTGATCGCCATTGTCGGAGTCAGCGGGATCATCCAGGCGTTACCGCATGCCTCGGAATCGGTTACCGACCTGGCTGAGGATGCCGCGATACTGGCGCTGGTGATCGCCGTGTCCGTCCTGGTTGCCCGCAAGTTCGGGCCGCGCGGTAAATCGGCCAAATAGACCGCGGCGATCAGGCCGGGTTGCCCGCGGCCACCTGAGCGTCAACCGTCGCGACTGCCGAAATATTGACGACGCCGCGCGCGGTGACTGACGGCGTCAAGATATGCACCGGCTTGGCTGCGCCTAGCAGAATCGGGCCGATCGGCTGGGCATCGCCCAGGACCTTGAGCATATTGAAAGAAATATTCGCTGCGTCGAGCGTCGGCATCACCAGAAGGTTCGCTGACCCCTTCAACCGGGAATTCGGAAAAATCTCCTTGCGGATTTCCTCGGATAGCGCGGAATCGGCCGCCATCTCGCCCTCGATCTCCAACTCCGGTGCCAGTGCCGAAATTTCCACCAGGGCCCGTCGCATCTTCTCCGACGGCGGATCGTCATGGGTGCCGAAATCGGAATGCGACACGAGGGCAACCTTGGGCTCGAGCCCGAAACGGCGGACCTGCTCGGCCGCCATGATCGTCATTTCGGCGATCTGGCTGGGGGTGGGGTCATAGGACACATAGGTGTCGCAGACGAAGATCGGCCGATCCGCCAGCACCAGAATGGACAAGGCCGCGGCCGTCTTCACGCCGTGTTTCAGCCCGATGACATTCATGACGTGGCGATAATGCCGGTGATACTGGCCGATCGTGCCGCATACCATGGCGTCACCCTCGCCCTTGCGCAACAGCATCGCGGCGATGACCGTGTTACTGGTACGCAGGACTGTACGCGCCTGGGCGGGCGAGGTGCCGCGCCGCTCCATGATCTGGTGATATTCGCGCCAATATTCGTTGTAACGCGGGTCATAATCCGGATCGACTAAGTCGAACTGCTCACCGAGTTTGATGCGCAGGCCCAGGCGCTCGATTCTTCCTTTGACCACTTCGGCGCGACCGACCAGCACCGGACGGGCAAAGCCCTCATCGATCACCACCTGAGCGGCGCGCAGTACCTTCTCCTCTTCGCCTTCCGCATAGATGACGCGCTTCGGCACCCGCTTGGCCCGGGTAAATAGCGGCCGCATTACCAGACCGGAGCGGAAGACGAACTGCCCCAGTGTCTCGCGATAGGCGTTGAAATCCAGGATCGGGCGCGTGGCGACGCCGCTATCCATCGCCGCCTGGGCCACGGCCGGCGCCAGTTTCATGATCAGGCGCGGATCGAACGGCTTGGGAATCAGATATTCCGGACCGAAGGCTGGAGGCTCCTCCCCATAGGCGGCGGCAACGATGTCGCTGCCTTCGGCCATCGCCAGCTCGGCCAGCGCATGAACGCAGGCCAGCTTCATCTCCTCATTGATCGTCGTCGCGCCGACATCGAGCGCGCCGCGAAAGATGAATGGGAAGCAGAGTACGTTATTGACCTGGTTGGGATAATCGGACCGGCCGGTGGCGATGATCGCGTCGGGGCGCACGGCTTTTACCAGCTCGGGTAGAATCTCGGGCGTGGGGTTAGCCAGGGCCAGTACCAGCGGGTTGGGCGCCATCGCGGCGACCATCTCTTGGGTCATCACGGCGCCGGCCGAAAGGCCCAGGAAGATATCGGCGCCCGATATCACCTCGCCCAACGTGCGGGCGTTGGTCTCGATCTCATAGCGCGACTTGCGCGGATCCATCAGCTCGGTACGGCCCTTATAGACCACGCCGACAATATCGGTGACGGTAACGTTCTGGATCGGCAGACCCATGCTGACCAGCAGGTCAATGCAGGTCAATGCCGCCGCGCCCGCACCGGATGCCACCAGCTTGACGTCGGCCAGCTTGCGCCCGGAAATCCGCAGCCAGTTTACGACAGCCGCCGCGACGATAATCGCCGTGCCGTGCTGGTCGTCGTGGAAGACCGGGATCTTCATCCGGCGTTTGAGTTCCGTCTCAACCTCGAAGCACTCGGGTGCCTTGATATCTTCGAGGTTGATCGCGCCGAAGGTCGGTTCCAGCGCAACGATGATGTCGATCAGTCTGCCCGGATCGTTCTCAGCGATCTCGATATCCATCGCGTCCAGCCCGGCGAATTTCTTGAAGAGAACTGCCTTGCCTTCCATCACAGGCTTGGCAGCCAGCGGCCCGATCGCGCCCAGACCCAGCACCGCGGTGCCGTTGGTGATGACGGCGACGAGGTTGCCGCGCGCCGTCATCCTGCTGACCTGGGACGGATCGGCGACGATGGCGCGCGAAGCCGCGGCGACTCCCGGCGAATAGGCGAGCGCCAGATCGCGCTGCGTCATCAGCGGCTTGGTCGCGGTGATCGAGATTTTCCCCGGCGTCGGAGTCGTGTGATAGGCGAGCGCGCTGTCGTCTAGACTTTCGGTCACACTGATCTCTCAAACGACGTCTGTGAGTGGCAGGAAAAAGCATATCCGCGCCTTCCTTGCCGCTTCATCATGAATCTGATTTCCGGTGCGCCGGCATCAAAGGCGGAAAGTCATTCCACGAGACGTTTCCAGAAGCCCCGCCTGGGTTGTGCCGGTGGCTGGTTGACGACCTCGTAGTCCCGCGCCACGGGAGCAGGCGGTACAGGCTCGGATGCCGGCTCTGATGCCGGCTCGGGCTGTACTTCCGGTTGGATCGGCTCCGCCACATGCTCGGTCGCCGGCGATTCGGCGACCGGAGCTTCCAGCTCGGCCACGGCTTCCGCAGCCTGCGCCGGTGGTTCGACCGACACAGCGGGCGCGACGACTTCATCGAATGAAGCGGGCTCGACCGGCTCCGGCTCCGTGAGAGGCTGATCGGCGAACGGTTGATGGCCGCCACCGGCTTCCGCTGCCTCGGGAAGACCTGCATCATCGTCTTCACCGCGGCGCGTGCGGCTGCGTCCGCCCCGGCGACCGCGACGGCGGCGACGCGCACCTTCGGCCGCCGTCTCACCCTCTTCGCTATTGGCGGTCTCCGCGCCGACGTCGCTCTGACCTTCTTCCGCCACAACTTCGCCGATGGGTTCGGCAAGCTCTTCGTCCGCAGCGATTTCGCTGTCCGAATCGCCCGATTCGATATCCGATTCGTGGGACATCGGACCGCCCGCATCGTCCGGCTTACCGTCGCGTCCCCGGCGGCGGCGGTTACGGCGGCGTTTGCGCTTCGGCTCGCCGTCGGGACCGAGTTCCGACGGCGAACTCGCGGCCGGCCTGGATTCTTTGCGATCGGCTGCGGTGGTTTCCTCTTCGTCCTCCGGAATCTCCGGGTCTTCGTCCTCGGGCTCGATGGCCGCCATGGTCGCCGTCAGGTTGAGCGGCGGGGGCTCCATTCCGGGCGGTTTGGCCCGGATGCGTTCGATACGATGCTCGGGTGCGATCAGGCCGTCATCGGCCTGCAGGCGAACGGAGAAGCCATAACGCTGTTCGATATCGATCAGCGTGCCACGCTTCTGATTGAGGATATAAAGCGCGATATTGCCGGCGACCGTGACCGAAATCTCGGCGGCGCGATGCTTGATGCCCTCTTCCTCGATCGCACGCAGAACCAGCAGTGAGGCCGATTCGATCGACCGGACGAGGCCGGTACCCAGGCAATGGGCGCAGGTATGGAAATTAGTTTCGATCAGGCTGGGATGCAGGCGCTGGCGCGACAGTTCCAAAAGCCCGAAGGGTGAGATGCGCCCGACCTGGATCCGGGCGCGATCGTTCTTCATCGCCTCCTTCAGCCGACGCTCGACCTGCGCATCGTGGCGCGGCTCGTCCATATCGATGAAATCAATGACGATCAGGCCGCCCATGTCGCGCAGCCTGAGCTGCCGGGCGATCTCGTCCGCCGCCTCGCAGTTGGTCTTGACCGCGGTCTCTTCGATATTCCGTTCCCGCGTCGACCGGCCGGAGTTCACGTCGATCGAAACCAGCGCCTCCGTCTGGTTGATGACGATATATCCGCCCGATTTCAGGTGGGCGACCGGGTTGTGGATCAGGTCGATCTGGCTTTCGACCTGATAGCGGAAGAAGAGCGGGATCGATGGGTCGCGATAGGGCTGCACGCGCTTGGCATGGCTGGGCATCAGCATGCGCATGAAGTCCTTTGCCTGCCGATAGCCTTCCTCGCCCGCGATTTCGATCGCTTCGATATCCTTCGTATAGAGATCGCGGATCGCCCGCTTTACCAGATTGCCTTCTTCATAGATCAGCGCCGGCGCGGTCGATTCCAGCGTCAGAGTCCGGATGTTCTCCCAAAGACGCAGGAGATATTCGAGGTCGCGCTTGATCTCCGCCTTCGAACGTTCGACGCCCGCAGTCCGCAGGATGACCGACATGCCATCGGGCACCTCCAGGTCTGAAATCAGCTCCTTCATGCGCTTGCGGTCGGCGGGGTTGGCGATCTTGCGGCTGACGCCGCCACCCCGTGACGTATTCGGCATCAGGACGCAGTAGCGCCCCGGCAGCGACAGAAACGTCGTGACCGCCGCGCCCTTATTGCCGCGCTCTTCCTTCGAGACCTGCACCAGCATGATCTGCCGACGCTTGATCACCTCTTGTATCTTGTAGTGTGGCATTTGCGAGCGGCGACGACGCTGTGCATCCTCGACCTCGTCGCCGCCGACGACATCGACGGTCAAAGGCTCTTCGACGGGTACGATCTCCCCGGTCGCAGGATCGCCGGTGGCGGCGCCGCTTTCTTCGCCGACAAGCTCGACGATCTCACCCGCGTCGTCCTCGCCCGACGCTTCGTCACCTACGGGATCTTCCGATATGAACGGATCGGCCGCTGCGGCGGCCGGCATTGTATCGGTTGCATCCGGAGCCGCTTCGGGTGGCGCGTCATCCGGCGCGGATGATTCGCGTTCGGCCGGCTCGGTTGAAGTCGCTTCAGATTTCATGCTTTCGGGCAGGGCCACATCCGTTTCCGGAGCGTCGCCTTCCGCTACGTCGGCGGTATCGTCAGGAGCCTTATAGGGCGTATCGACCCAGCGCTGTTCCGGCACATCGTCATAGGCGGGACGATCGCCGACCGGGATGCGGTAATAATCGGGGTGGATTTCGGGAAAGGGCAGGAAGCCGTGGCGGTTGCCGCCATATTCGACGAAAGCGGCCTGGAGCGAGGGCTCGACCCGCGTTACCTTGGCCAGGTAGATATTGCTTTTGATCTGGCGGCGCGCCGCCATTTCGAAATCGAACTCTTCCAGGCGTGTCCCATCGACGACCGCAACCCGCGTTTCTTCGGGATGGGTGGCATCGATCAACATTCTTTTAGTCATACTAAATCCTCGGAAGGCTACCGATTGCCACCCTGCGACAAGCGGGTAGGATCGGGCCCTCTGCTAGCAGCGCGATCATTCGACTCGATGCCCGACAAACGGCGCTCAAGAAGCGGCCAGGGCGGGCTCGTCATCGAAAGCCGGCCAAAAGCCGGTCTCGCTGCGATTGAAACAAAAACTCAATGGAGGCAGCGCGGGTCTGGTCGGCTCCGCCGCCGCCGCTATCCCGAGCCCGGAGGCCGGATTGGATAGCAGCGAAATGGGAGATTTACATCGACCGCCACGTCACACTCCGTGTCGCGATTTGTACCATAGCCTGTGGTGACGCCGGGCTCAATCTTTGATTTCATGCAGCGTGATCGCTCCGCAATGCCGCCTTATTCTATGTTTAGAGCGACAAGATGAGATCGAATCTGATAGAATCGGTCTAATAAGCTGACACACTTCGGAATCTGGCGTGGATTTTGTGATGGGCGAAATCGTGGTCCGATATTGGCGTGCCCTTGTTCCGGTTGTCGCCTTAATGGCGACACAGCCGTTTCCCGCCGCGGCAGACAACGGCACGCGGCTATTTGCCGTTCAGCTGAACTCACATGGTGGAAACACCCAGGTCACACTCGGCCTCAACCGCCCGATGCCTTTTCGTGCGGCGATCGACAGCCAGGGCGGCGGTCGCGTCACGATAGATTTCGACGATCTGAGACCTATTCCTGACCGAACGGTTGCGAGAGGCGTCGGGCTCGTCCGAAGTTACCATGCAGAATCCATCAAAGGCGGCGGCGTTCGCCTGGTTCTCGATTTGGCGCATCCCGCCGTGATCGGCGCGGTCCGCAATTTGCCGGCCGAAGCCGGCAAACCGCCACGAGCGATGATCGAGCTCGAAAGCAGCACAGAGACCGCCATGCGGGCCGCATCAAGCCGCGCCTCCCAATACGAGGATGTTGCCCGTGCTGCTCCGCTTGCCGGCGAACGCGACGCAATCGGTGCACTGATCGAACCGTCCGGGCCGCATTTTCTAACCTTGCCATCCGAGCCTCCGGGCAAACCACATAATGTGTCGCTCCCGCCCGAATACCCCGTGCCGGAACGCCCCCCGCCTGCACGCCCCTTGCCTGAGAGCCCGGCGTCCGTCGTGCCGACAGTTGCCGTCGCGAGTACGAATCCGTTGCAGGCGTTGGTGTCGGGGGCCAGACCCATCCCCTCGATCGCGTCGATCATTTCGCCGAAGCGCACAATCGTGATCGATCCCGGCCATGGAGGGATCGATCCCGGCGCGGAAAGCGTCGCGGGCTATCACGAAAAAGAGATAACCCTGGCGACGGCACGCCTTTTGCGCCGGGCGCTCGAGCAGACCGGCAAGTACAAGGTGGTCCTGACCCGCGACAGCGACGTCTATCTGAAGCTGCATGAACGTGTCGCGCGTGCACGGGCGGCGCATGGCGCCTTGTTCATCTCGCTGCACGCCGATTCGGTGCAGGCTGCGTCCGAACGCACAGCGCGCGGAGCGTCGATCTATACCCTTTCCGAGACCGCGTCGGATGCCGAAAGCGACCGCTATGCGCAGCAGGAAAACCGGGCTGATGCGATCGGCGGGGTCGATTTGGGCGATCAGAGCGACGACGTCGCCGGCATCCTGGTCGATTTGACCGTGCGCGAGACGGTCAATGACGGCAATCGGCTGGCGGGCATGCTGGTCCTTTCGCTGGAGCACCAGGGTGTCTCGCTGCTGCCGACCGCGCCCCATCGCTCAGCGGGATTTGCCGTACTGAAATCTCCCGATATTCCATCGGTCCTGATCGAAATGGGCTATCTATCGGATATCTCCGACTCTCGCGCTCTGGCAGATTCTGGGCACCAGCAGCAGATCGCCAACGCAATCGCCGAAGGTGTCGATCGCTATTTCGCATGGCTGCAGGTATCGCGATCCTAAAACGCGGACCCATTTAACGCAGACTTGTCGAACCGATCCGCAGCGCTGCAAAATCGCTTGCCCTTGCCGCTTGGTGCGGCCGAAAGTCAGACGGAATTATCGGGTATCATCAGGTGCGGGGAGGATTTGTTCGGTTGAAATGCGCTTTATCATTTTATGCGCTATCCACAATCGCCGTTTTGCTTTCGGCCGCGCCGGCGCATGCCGACGGGCCGGTGCCGATCGAGGCCTACGGCAAGCTGCCGGCGATCGAGGGACCCCGCCTGTCGCCCGACGGCAATACAATCGCCTTCTTGTCGTCAATCAACGGGCGCCGGTGCCTAGTCATCCATCGTTTGGATTCCGACCGGCCCAATCACGGGATTTGCCCCGGAAATTATGAGGTCCGGTCGTTCAGTTGGAAAAACGCGGACCGGTTGATCATGGATGTCTATGTGCAAAGCCGCCCGGTCGGGTCGGAACTACGTACCGAAAGCCGGCTGCTGGCCATCGACCTCAACGGGCGACGCGGCGTCCCCTTGATGGAGTCGCGGGCCGAACGGTCCGTGGATTTCGGCCAGGACCGCATTATCGACATGCTGCCCGAGGATCCGGGGCATGTCCTGATCGCGGCCTACCGGGCGGATGCGGATTCACCCGATGTCGTGAAGGTGGATATCGATACCGGGCACAGGCATACGATCGTGACCGGACAGAATCGCATCACGAATTGGAAAACCGACGCGTCCGGCCAGGTCCGGTTGGGCACCGCGGTGCAAGACGGCATTTTGAGCACATATTATCGCAACGACGCGGACTCCCCGTTTCGGATAATCCGGCAAGTCGAAGCGGCGAATGCCTCAAAGTTCTCACCACTGGCGGTCGGGAGCGACCCCGGAACTCTTTATGTCGCATCGACCGAACCAACCGGGCGGCGAGCGATCTATCGCTACGATGTAAAAACGGACCGCCTCCTGGAACCCTATGCGAGCAATCCGGATGTCGACATCGACAGTCTTGTAGTCGATCGCGGAACGCCGCTCGGATATGGCTTCACGACCGATGAGCCAAACCTGGTCTACACCGACTCAGCTTTTCGCGCGGACGCACAACAGGTTGCGGCAGCTCTTCCGCAATTTCGCACGACGGTGGTCGATTCCGCCGCCGGTGGGCGCCGGCTGCTCGTCCTGGCAGCCGGCGGCAACCGGCCTGGAAGCTATTACGTTCTGACGCGAGCGGATGGAAAGGCGACCTTGGCCCCTCTTGGAGCAATCCATCCCGATATTCCCGATGGGGCGTTGGCGCCGGTCAGCCCGGTCACCTATCAGTCGCGGGACGGCCTGACCATTCACGGCTATGTGACTCTGCCGCCGGGAATGTCGGTGAGTGACAAACGGCCGATCCCATTCGTTGTACTACCCCACGGCGGCCCGTCGGCGCGCGACTCGCTGGGTTTCGATTACCTGGCTCAGATGATCGCCAGCCGTGGTTTCGGTGTGTTTCAGCCGAATTATCGTGGTTCACGCGGCTATGGCGGCGCGTTCGAACGGGCGGGTTTTCAGCAATGGGGCCTGAAAATGCAGGACGACGTGACCGACGGCACGCAGTGGCTGATCAACCAAAAACTCGCCGTTCCCGGGCGCATCTGCATCGTGGGCTGGAGCTATGGCGGTTATGTTGCCCTAATGGGCGCGATCAAGACTCCGGGGCTCTATCGCTGCGCCGTCAGCATGGCAGGCGTCACCGACCTGAGACGGCGGCTGGACCGCGCCAATCAATCCCGCTTCGCCGACCTGAACCTGCCGCGTTTCGACAGCGACCCGGCAGTCATCGAAGCGAACTCACCCGTGCTTCATGCCGATCAAGTTCGTATCCCTGTCCTGTTGGCGCATGGGCGGCGTGACTTCACCGTGTCGGTCTTCGACAGCGAAGATATGGAGGCGGCGCTCAAAAAGGCGGGAAAGCCGGTGAAATCGCTCTATTTTGACGACGACGACCACTATCTGTTTCGCGAAGAAGATCGGATCGCCTTTTTGAAGGCGCTGGATGGTTTTCTCGCCGAGAATTTGGGCTCACGCGTCTCGTCCACACCCGGTGCGACGGCGACGAACTAGCGCCGGTCTTCCGGGTTCAGTATCATCGGGCACCTCCTCACGGGATATTCGGCGTCATGCGCTTTCTTCTGATCGGGTTATCGGCCCTCGGTATTCTTGCGGCCGGCGGTATCGTGGCGGTCTTTCTTCTCCTTCGCCATTACAGCGAAGGATTGCCTGACTATCGCGCCCTGGCGGACTACAAGCCCAAGGTGGTGACCAGGATCCACGCCGGCGACGGCGAATTGCTGGCCGAGTTTTCGACCGAAAAACGGATCTTCGTTCCAATTGGCTCAATCCCCAAGGAGGTGAAAGAGGCTTTCATCTCGGCGGAAGACAAGAATTTCTATCAACATAAGGGCGTCGATCCCGAAGGGATCATGCGCGCGGCGGTCACAGACCTGAAAAACCTGCATTCCGAAAAGCGGCCGGTCGGCGCATCGACGATCACCCAGCAGGTAGCGCGCAACTTCCTGTTGACCAATGAAGTGTCGATCGCCCGCAAGATCAAGGAAATGATCCTCGCTTATCGGATAGAGCAGGTGTTGACCAAGGATCAGATCCTCGAGCTTTACCTCAATGAGATCTATCTCGGCCTCAATTCCTATGGCGTCGCCGCCGCCGCTCTCGATTATTTCGATAAGCCGCTGGACGAACTGACCATCGCGGAAATGTCGTTCCTGGCCGCCATACCGAAAAATCCGAACAAATATTTCCGCGAAAAGAATCGCGACGCGGCGTTGGAACGCCGCAATTACGTGATCAACCGGATGTTCGAAGACAAATATATCACACAGGCCCGAGCCGCCGAGGCCATTGCCTCACCCCTCGGTTTCCACCCGCCCACCGATAGTGAGAAGGTTCCAGCCGGCCATTTCACCGAGGAAGTACGGCGCGAGTTGCTGGCCGCCTACGGCAAGGAGGGTCTCTATGGCGGCGGCCTTTCGGTCCGCACAACGCTCGATCCAAGGCTTCAGGCGATCGCCGTTCGGTCGCTGCGGGATGGGCTTGTCGCCTATGACCAGCGACATGGCTGGCGCGGGCCGGTCACTCATCTGCTCAATATGAATTCCTGGGCGGAGCAGCTTGCGAAGGTTCCGCCGCCGGACGGTGCCGAAAGCTGGCGCCTGGCCGCTGTGATCGACGCCGACGCCGACAGCGTCAAGATAGGCTTTTCGGATGGGAAAACTGCCGAACTGGCAATGGCGGATATGCGCTGGACCGGAAAGGCAAAGGCGAGCGCCGTGGTTCAACCGGCAGACGTAATTCTCGTCCAATCGGTCGAGATGACCGTCGTGAAGCCCGATGAGAAGAAGGGCGCCGACAAGAAGAAGGGCGAAGAAAAGAAGCCGGCCGGACCGACGTTCCACTATGTCCTGCGGCAGATGCCGGAGGTCAACGGGGCCCTCGTCGGAATCGACCCGCATACCGGGCGGGTTCTGGCTCTCGTGGGAGGCATGAGCTACGAGTCGAGCGAGTTCGACCGTGCGACTCAAGCGATGCGGCAGCCGGGATCGAGCTTTAAGCCTTTTGTCTTTTTGGCGGCGCTCGATAGCGGCTTTACACCCTCGACCATCGTGCTGGACGCCCCTATTGAAATCGATCAAGGGCCAGGCCTGCCATTATGGAAGCCTGAGAATTTCGACCATGAGTTTTTGGGTCCCCTGCCGTTGCGGGTCGCGCTTGAAAAATCGCTCGATACGGCGACCGTCCGTGTCGGCCAGGCAGTCGGAATGCCCAAGATCGTCGACTATGCCAAGAAGTTCGGGATTTCCGACAACCTGCCCCCATTCATTTCGAGCGTCATCGGGGCCGGCGAGACCACTCTGATGCGGATGGTGACCGCCTATGCGGAACTCGACAATGGCGGCAAGAAGATCGTTCCGACACTGATCGACCGTATTCAGGACCGAGAGGGAACGACACTGTTCCGGCACGACACGCGGACTTGTCAGGGCTGCACTGGCATCGACTGGAATCAGCAGGCGGTTCCGGAGATTCCGGACGACAGGCTGCAAATTCAGGACCCGCGCACAGCCTATCAGATGGTGGAAATGCTGGAGGGCGTTGTTCAGCGCGGCACCGCCCGTTCGCTGGCCGCGCTTGGACATCCGCTCGCCGGCAAAACCGGTACGACCAACGAGGCCAAGGATCTTTGGTTCCTGGGCTTTTCGCCCGATCTAGTGGTCGGCGTGTTTGTTGGCTACGACGACCCCAAATCGCTGGGCAAGCACGAGCAGGGCGCGACCACCGCCGTTCCGATCTTCAAAGAATTTATGAGTGCCGCCCTTGCCGACCAGCCACCGATCCCGTTTCGAATACCAACGGGATTGCGGCTTGTGCGCGTTGATGCATCGTCGGGCGGCCCGGCCGGTTCGGGTAGCGCGAATTCGCTGTGGGAGGCGTTCCTGCCCGGAACCGAGCCCGGAGCCGATCATCCCGCGCCGCCCGGCGCCGAACTGCTGACCAATGCCGGATCGCAGAACCTGCCTTCGGCCACCACCGGTACGGGCGGAATTTACTAAGAGTGAACTCGGCCGATCGGGTGAACCGGCACTGCCGGCACGCGTTACTATTAAAGATGTGAAACCACCGAAACGGAATCCGCCATGACCGAAGTTCTGATCGATGCTACGGACGCGGGTCGGTTCGGCGCCTATCTGGCCGAACCCGCCGGAACCGGTAGCGCGCCGGGGATGCTGGTAATTCAGGAAATTTTCGGCATCAATCAAAACGTCCGCTCGATCTGCGACGACTACGCTGCGCAGGGCTATGTCGCGATCGCACCCGACCTGTTCTGGCGGCAGGAACCGGGACTGCAATTGGACTCAAACTCCAAGGAGGGCTGGAAGCGGGCGATGGAACTGCTCCAGGGCTTTAGCGAAACCAAAGGCATCGAGGATTTGATCGCCACGCTGGCCTGGTTGCGAACCCATCCTCGCGTTTCCGCAAAGGTCGGGACGGTAGGTTATTGCCTGGGCGGCAAGCTGGCCTATCTGATGTCGACACGGTCAGATGTCGATGCCGCGGTCGGCTATTACGGCGTGGGGATTGAGGGCAGCATCGGCGAGGCCGGAGCCATCACCCATCCATTGATGCTGCACGTGGCGGAGAAAGACGGCTTTTCCTCGCCGGAAGCGCAGAAGGCAATTCGCGATGGCCTGGCCCCGATCGTTCATGCGACGGTGCATACCTACCCAGGCGTCGACCACGCTTTTGCGCGTAAGGGCGGAGACCATTACGATGCAAACGCTGCGAATTTGGCCGACGGCCGTACCGCCAGCTTCTTTGCCCATATCCTGAAGGCATAGCCCGATGAAGGCGCAAGCGATCCGGATCCATGAAACCGGCGGACCCGAAGTGCTGCGGGTCGAAGAGGTCGACGTTCCACGGCCCGGTAAGGGCGAGGTCCGACTCGAGCAGACGGCAATCGGGGTTAATTTCACCGACACTTATAACCGCACCGGCCTCTATAAGCAGCCGCTGCCGATCGTCCTGGGCCATGAAGCCGCCGGCATCGTCGAAGCCGTTGGAGAAGACGTTCAGGGCCTGAAAAAGGGCGATCGGGTCGCCTATGCCGGCGGCCCGATCGGGGCCTATGCTTCAGCTCGGCTCTACCCGGCCGAACGGCTGGTGCCGCTGCCGGACTGGATCGATGACCAGACCGCCGCGTCGCTGATGCTGAAGGGAATGACTGCCGAGTATCTGCTTCGCCGTACCTTTCCTGTGCAGAAGGGCGATTGGATCGTCGTCCACGCGGCGGCGGGCGCAACAGGCGGCATCATGTGCCAGTGGGGAAAGTTCCTGGGTGCGCATGTGATCGGCACGGTGGGCAGCGGTCACAAGATTCCGATTGCCGAGGCGAACGGCGCCGAAAAGGTCGTTGTGACCGACGAACCGAATTGGCCCGCGAAGGTCCGGGACTTCACGGACGGCGCCGGCGTGTGCGTCGTTTACGATGGCGTCGGCAAGGATACGTTCGACGGATCACTGGAATGTCTGATGACGCGCGGTCTGATGGTGTCGTTCGGCAATGCTTCAGGTCCGGTGCCGCCCGTCGCCATTTCCAAGCTCAACGATCGCGGCTCGCTTTTCCTGACCCGCCCGAAGCTTTGGGATTATGTCGCCGCACGCAAAGATTTGATGGAGACGGCGGCCGCTCTGTTCGATGTCGTTCACCGCGAGGCGGTGAAAGCGACAGTTGCCAAGACCTTCTCGCTCGCGGAAGCCGCCGATGCGCATCGGGCTATCGAAAGCCGGGCGATCACCGGCTCGATCATTCTGTTGCCTTAACCTGCTAAAAGCGACAGGTCCAGACGATCGAGCCGGTCGTTCTCTACTGGTTCATCGATTGGAAGAAGTCGGCGTTGTTCTTGGTGTGCTTCAGCTTATCCAGGATGAACTCGACGGCATCGGCCGTGCCCATCGGATTGAGGATGCGGCGTAGCACCCACATTTTCGACAGTGTCGCACGATCGACCAGAAGTTCTTCCTTGCGGGTACCCGACTTGGCAATGTCGATTGCCGGGAAGGTGCGTTTGTCCGCCAGCTTCCGGTCGAGGACAATTTCCGAATTGCCGGTGCCCTTGAACTCTTCGAAAATCACCTCATCCATACGGCTGCCGGTATCGATCAGCGCGGTGGCGATGATGGTCAGGCTGCCGCCCTGTTCGATGTTGCGGGCCGCACCGAAGAAACGTTTCGGCCGCTGCAGTGCGTTGGCGTCGACACCGCCGGTCAGAACCTTGCCCGATGATGGCACGACCGTGTTGTAAGCACGGGCGAGGCGGGTGATCGAATCGAGCAGGATAACGACATCGCGCTTATGTTCGACCAGGCGCTTGGCTTTTTCGATGACCATCTCGGCAACTTGCACGTGACGGGTCGCCGGCTCATCGAAGGTGGAGGACACGACCTCGCCTTTGACGGAGCGCGCCATGTCGGTCACTTCTTCCGGCCGCTCGTCGATCAGCAAGACGATCAGATAGGCGTCGGGGTGGTTGGCGGCGATGGCGGCGGCGACGTTTTGCAACATCATGGTCTTGCCGGTACGCGGCTGTGCGACGATAAGGGCGCGCTGTCCCATGCCGATCGGGGCGACAAGATCCATAACGCGGAGCGTCATGTCCTTCTTGGTCGGATCGCCCTCGATCTCGAGCGAGAACTTCCGTTCAGGATAGAGCGGCGTCAGATTGTCGAAGTTGATGCGGTGCCGGACCGCGTCGGGGTCTTCGAAATTGATCGTATTGACCTTGAGCAGCGCGAAATAGCGCTCGCCGTCCTTGGGTGAGCGTATCTGCCCCTCGACGGTGTCACCGGTGCGCAGGCCAAACCGGCGCACCTGGCTGGGCGACACATAGATGTCGTCGGGCCCGGCGAGATAATTTTCTTCCGGCGAACGCAGGAAGCCAAAGCCATCCTGCAGCACTTCGAGCACACCGGAACCGAAGATCGGCACGTCGTTTTCGGCCAGAGTCTTCAATATGGTGAACATCATGTCTTGTTTGCGGAGCGAGCCGATATTCTCGATCTGCAGCTCCTCCGCGAAAGCCAGAAGCTCCGCGGGAGACTTTTTCTTTAATTCAGCGAGATCCATTGATGCCTTAGTAGGGAAGTTTGGCGCGGGTCCCGAAAATGGGAAGGCGGCGTCACAAACGATTAGGAAGGATGTGCGCCGTCCGATGGGGGCGCTTTAGGAACGCGTCGTGCAAATGAACAGGCAACGATACGCTGTACTGGAATCACAATTATGTCCGGATGCGATCGATGTCAATGCGGCACGACAGGTTTATTCTTTATTTCCATGTTCGATCGTCCGATCGAGAGTCACCGGCGCTTCCTCGGTAGGCTTAATGCCGATAAAGGTGAGGCCTCACAAGTCGCGAGATATTCGATGCCAAGCTTTGCCGAACGCTTCCTGAAACTGGCTGAATCCCGGTCTCCCCTCTGCCTTGGAATCGACCCGGCCGTCGAACTGCTGCAGCAATGGGGACTGCCACTCGATGCCAAGGGCCTCGGTCGGTTTTGCGATATCGTGATAGAGGCGATGGACGATCGCGTGGCGGTGGTAAAGCCGCAATCGGCCTTCTTTGAGCAATTCGGACCGGAAGGGATGCAAGAGCTGGCCCGAGTCGTCGCCATGATCAAGGACCGTGGCGCGCTGGCTCTGATCGACGTGAAGCGCGGCGATATCGGCCATACGCTGGAAGCCTATGCCGACGCCATGATCGGGCCGAATAGCCCGTTCGGCGGCGACGCGATGACGGCATCGGCCTATCTGGGGTTTGGCGCCTTGCAGCCACTGCTGAAGAAGGCGGCGGACCGTGGGGCCGGTGTGTTCGTGGTGGTACGGTCATCCAATCCGGAAGGGCGCGCGCTGCAGGATGCGAAACTTGCCGACGGCCGCACCGTCGCGACTGCCCTCGCGGACGACATCACCGCGTTCAATGCCTCGGTGACCACCGGTGTCGGCCCGATCGGGGCGGTTATGGGCGCGACGATGGAAGGTACAGCGGTGGAGACACTGGCGAGTCTGCCCAACGCGCTGATCCTGGCCCCCGGGATCGGCGCGCAGGGCGCCACGTTCGACGATCTGGCGCGCAATTTCGACGATGCCGTCCAGAGGACTCTGCCATCGGTATCGCGTGGCATTCTCGGCAAAGGCCCGAACGTGGCGGACCTTCGCAAATCCATCGAACTTCACTGCGATCAGGCGCGGAGAATGCGCGGTTAAAGCGGCCGGAACTGCTTAGCCAGGGCTAAGCCCTGGTTCTGATAGTTCGAACCGATTCCGCGCCCATAGAGGCGGTCGGGACGCCCTGCCATCGGTTCGTAGCGCAACCATCCGACGGTCTGCCCGTGCTCCAGGAGGAACGGCACCTCGTGGGAGCGAACTTCCAGCACGGCCCGGCTACCGCCGGCGGCGCGATCCCAGCCGAAGCCGGGATCGAAGAAGCCAGCATAATGAACCCGGAATTCACCAACCGTGGTGTCGTAGGCCATCATCTCGGCGGCATAGTCTGGCGGCACGCCAACGGATTCCCGGGTTCGCAATATATAGAAATCGTTCGGGTCGAGAATGACGCGCGGATCGCGGTGGGCATGGATCGGCTCCCAGAAATCCAGCGGGTCGTAGTGGCCGATATTGTCGACGTCGATGCGGTCCGTGTGCTTACGAGCCCGGTATCCGATCAGCGTTTCACCGCCCGCGCCGCCGAGATCGACCGTCACGCGTAGCATGCCGTCTTCGCCGAGCTTTTGTTCGTCGCCCAGCGCCATGACGATCTGCTGCTCATCATGCAGGCGACGCAATTCGCCCGACGGTATCTGCGGCGACCCGCGCCGGAACCGGAGTTGGTTGAGCCGGCTGCCCGTCCTGACAACGACACTGAATGTCCGCGGCGCGATTTCGACATACAGCGCACCCTGATAGCCACGTTCGACCCGGTCGAATGCAGCGCTCCGGTCGGTAATCAGCCGGGTTAGTATGTCGAGACGGCCTGTCGAGCTTTTCGGGTTGGCAAAGCCCGCGACGGCTTGGTTCAGAGCGAGGGATTCGAGCAGGGGCGCGACATAGACGCAGCCCTTTTCCAAAACCGCTCCTGGTCGAAGATCGATCGCGTAGCCATCAAGTTGCTCGATCTTTTCCGCGACCGTTGCTTCCGGGCCAGGCAGAAAACTCGCCCGAACCCGGTAAGCCACCCGCCCAAGCCGAAGATCGATGCTGGCAGGCTGCACCTGCTCTGGAAGAATCTCCGCCGCAGCGAATATTTCGCCGTCACGACGCATCGCGTTGATCGCCTGAGAAGGCAGGATTCCCGTCACCCGGGGCAATCTGGCTTCTGGTGAAATAGTTGTAGGTGCGGTGATCTCAGCCATAAGAAACTTCTAGCGAAAGGCGCCGGAAGATCAAAGCGAAGCGTTCGGACAATGTGTCAGAAAGGGCGCACGATCACCATGACGACAACAACCATGAGTGCGAGCGTCGGAAGTTCGTTCGCGATCCGGAAGAAACGCTGTGTGCGATAATTATTGTCGACAGCAAAGTCATGCCGCCAGCTATTCATCAGTATATGCATTATTGTCAGCCCGATGACGAAAAGCAGCTTTACCGGCAGCCATCCGGAACTCAGCAATGCCGGGTTCATCGCGATCATCGTGACGCCGAACAGCCAGGAAGCGATCGCGGCGGGGGTCATAATGAGCCGCATCAGCTTTGCCTCCATCACCTTGAATGTCTCGCTGGCAGACGATCCTAGTCGGGCGGTCACATGATAGACGAACAGACGCGGCAGATAGAGTTGACCCGCCATCCAGGCGATGACCGAGATCACATGAAGCGCCTTGATCCAAAGATAAAGCGATGACGCCACGACACACCCTTCAGATTAACGGACAGCTAGTGCAGGAGGGCGGACAGATACGTCCCCCAGCCGCGGAGATGCAAACGCAACCTGTTGAATCAGGGATAGACGCTGCACGTTTCACCAACCCGGCTAGGCCCGCAATGAAGGACGAAGCGACACCTACTGTTGGAACGCGTGCAAAATAAGGAAGGCCGACGTCGGCGGCCAATTTGCGATACTCGATTTCGATCTCGACCAAAGTTTCCGAATGCTCGGAAACGAACGCTATCGGGGCAACAACGACAGGGCGCTTGTCATGTGCCGCCTGCCGTATCGCTTCCTCAGTGGAGGGTCCAATCCATTTCAGCGGGCCTACACGGCTTTGATAACAGACCTGCCAGTCGAGATAGGGAATCTCCAACCGGGCGACAATTGCCGCCGCGGTCTGCTCACATTGGAACTGATAAGGATCGCCGCCTTTGACGACTTTCTCCGGCAGGCCGTGAGCCGAAAGCAAAAGCCGTGGGCTCCCAAAAGGTTTTGCCTGATCGAGCGCCGGTCCAATCAGATCCGCGACCGCCGAGACAAAACCCGGTTCAGTGGGATAGCAGCAAACCGCTTTTGTCGGTGTTTTAAGCCGAAGGAAACGCGCTGATTCGTGCCAGGCGGCTAGGCTCGATGCTGTCGTGGTCGTCGAATATTGCGGATAAAGCGGTAGAAGAATGATCTCGTCCGGCCCCCAGGCTTGAACCTCGGCCACCGTCTGGGTTGTGAAAGGGTGCCAGTAGCGCATCGCAATGAAAACGCGGATATCCCCGCCGCCGCCCAGCGCCCTATGCAGCGCAGTAGCCTGCGCATCGGTGTTTGGTAGAAGTGGAGAACCGCCGCCCAGATGACGATAAATCTCGATCGCGGTTGGTGCCCGCCGTTTCGCGACAAAGGCGGCAAGCCAGCTGCGAAACGGCTGCGGCAGCCGAAAAATCGCCTTGTCATTGAACAGGTTGAACAGGAACGGCCGAACAGCCTCCAGCGAATCCGGTGCGCCCAAATTGAAGAGGACGATCGCCCGGCGGGAAGTCATCCTCCACGCACCAAGCGAACTAGTTCCGCCACATGCTCCGGCGGGGTGGTTTGCGGCACACCATGACCCAGATTGAAGATTACGGGTCGGCCTTTAGCGCGAGCGAGAATCGTCCTGGTTCCATCCTCGAGCGCCTTGCCACCTACGACAAGCGCAACAGGGTCAAGGTTGCCCTGGACCGGCAGATTACCCGGTAATACGTCCAGTGCCCAGCCGAGCGGTACCTGCGTGTCGAGTCCAAGTGCGGTCACTCCAGTTTCTCGCGCATACGAAGGGAGCAACCCGCCAGCGCCCCTCGGAAAGCCGATCAAAGGGATCGACGGGTGCCGCGCACGTAGCGCTGTCGCAATAGTCCGGGTCGGTTCGATCACCCAGTGAAGGAATTCAGCCTCGGCAAGAACACCTGCCCAACTGTCAAAAAGCTGAACCACCTCAGCCCCGGCTTCAATTTGCGCCGACAGATGCTCGATCGTCGCCGTGGTGACGATCTCAAGCAACCGCTCGAATGTTTTCGGCTGCGCTAGACCGAAGCTCTTCGCCACGATGAAATCGCGGCTTCCGTGACCTTCGACCATATAGGCAGCTACGGTCCATGGCGCCCCAGCAAAGCCGATCAGAGCAGTTTTCGCTGGCAAGGACGAGGCTACGCCGGAAACGGTTCGATAGACCGGCGAGAGCCGTTCTGTGAGCCCTTCCAGGTTCAAACGATCGACGTCGTCCCTGTCGAAAAGCGGTTCAAGCTTAGGTCCCTCCCCCTCCAGGAACTCGACTTTCTGTCCAAGCGCCCACGGAACCGTGAGGATGTCGGAAAAGAGGATCGCAGCATCGAGTCCGAAACGTCTGATTGGCTGCAGCGTTGCCTCGATGGCCAGCTCAGGCCGAAAACAGAAATCCAGGAAGCCCGTCGATTGGGCTCTCAGCTTCTTATATTCGGGCAAATAACGGCCAGCCTGCCGCATTAGCCATATCGGTGGGGTTGTAGCTACTTTTCCTGCCAAAGCCGCAAGAAAAGGTTTTTCCGAATGCAATGCCGAATTCATGGGCTTCAGGATTCCTTAAAGAATCTTTCTTAAGTTTGTGGAAGTTGAAGGATGTTTGTGGAAAACGGGGATTATCATCCACCCTTGATCCACCCACAGTTTCATCAACAGAATTTGGTTGCCTTTAAAGTGCTAAACCCTTCGATTGCAGCTGAGTGCGAACGGCAGATACCCGGCGTTTTTTGAGGCGATGATCGTCTCGATTGAGGGTGAAAACGAGACTTATCACCGCTTCCACCTAATAGCTGATCAAATCGATACAACCTCATGTAGAACATTGCCATCGTTTGGATGAATGTGCATGGCTTGGCAAGGCTCGGGAACCGGCCCATTTTATCCACAGTTCGATCCGCAGATTGGGTGGTCCTTTGCGCGATTTTCATATGCATCTCGTCTCGGATGCCACCGGCGAAACGGTGATCGCCTCTGCGCGCGCATGCGCCGCCCAGTTCGACGGGGTACGGCCGATCGAGCATTTCTGGAATTTGGTCCGTACGCAAAGGCAACTTAACTTGGCTCTGGAGGGGATCAGCGAAAAGCCGGGGATCGTCATCTATACGCTCGTCGATCGCGAGTTACGGGCGATCCTCGAAACGACATGCCGATCGCTGCAGGTTCCCTGCGTGCCGATGCTGGACCCGATTTTAAAGGGCCTCTCGGCCTATTTGGGCTTGGAAAGCAAGGCGCAGCCCGGGCGTCAGCATACGATGAACGACGAGTATTTCAGCCGCTTGGATGCGATGGATTTCGCGATGTCGCAGGATGATGGCCAGTCGCCGGCTAAGCTGGCCGACGCTGATGTTATTCTGGTGGGCGTCTCGCGCACATCGAAAACGCCCACCTGCATTTATCTGGCCAATCGCGGCGTTAAGGCCGCCAATGTTCCCTTCGTTCCGAACATTCCGCTCCCCGAAATTCTGACGTCAGCGAACGCGCCGCTTGTGGTCGGGCTGACAGAAGATCCCGAACGACTGGTCTCAATCCGCCGCAATCGCCTCAAGATGCTGAACCAGCCGGAGATCACCAACTATGTCGATCTGGAAGCGGTCCGCCACGAGGTTACCGAGGCGCGGCGGTTTTATACCAAAATGGGCTGGCCGGTGATCGATGTAACCAGGCGTTCGATTGAAGAAACGGCGGCGGAGGTGATCAAGATTCTTGCTCGCCGCGATCTGATCTCGGCAGAGGCTTTGCACTTTTGACACCATCGATCGTTTTGGCGTCAGGCAGCGCGACGCGCCGGGCCATACTCGAAGCGGCGGGCCTTTCGGTGATTATCGACCGGCCGGATGTCGATGAAAATAGGGTAAAGCGGGATTATCGTGCCCGAAACCTGAGCGCTTCTGAAACCGCCGAGGCGCTCGCTGTCGCCAAGGCTGGCCAAGTTGTGCCGCGCCATCCCGGCAGCATCATCCTCGGCGCGGATCAGATGCTGGAATGCGATGGTGCCTGGTTCGATAAGCCGTCCGACCGAGCAGAGGCGATTCAACAGATCAGCCGGCTTGCGGGGCGAACCCACTCCTTGCTGTCCGCAATCGTGGCGCTTCGGGACGGCGCGGTGATTTGGCGAACGGTGGAAAGCGCCGAATTGACCATGCGACCGCTTTCGCGAACCTTTATCGAATCCTATCTCGATATAGTCGGCGATCAGGTGTTGAACGCGGTCGGGGGTTATCAGATCGAAGGTCGGGGAATCCAACTCTTCAGCGAGATTCGCGGCGATCATTTCACGATCCTCGGCATGCCGCTCCTGCCTTTGCTGGCCTTTTTACGAGACGAGGGAGTCGTCGCCGAATGATACCGCGCGCCGGAGTCATCGGCTGGCCTGTCGGGCATTCGCTGTCACCACGCATTCATCGCTTTTGGCTTGCTGAACTGGGAATTCAGGCGCGGTACGAGGCTGTCGTGGTTTCGCCCGACTGGCTGGAAGATACGATTGATCGCTTTCGTGTCGGCGGCTGGCAGGGATTCAATGTGACCGTGCCTCATAAGGAGACAATCATTCCGCTGCTGGATAGGCTGGACCCGGTTGCGCGTGCTATCGGCGCCGTGAATACGGTGGTTGCTCTGGGGAATGGACAATTCGAAGGGCGCAACTCGGACGCGCCTGGATTTCTTGCCAGCCTGCGGGCGACCCGCGCTATCCGCATCGATCGGCCGGCGGTGGTGCTGGGGGCCGGCGGCGCCGCCCGCGCCATAATGGCGGCGCTGAGCGATGCCGGAATTCCTGAGATTCGAATTACCAATCGCGACCGGGTACGGGCGGAAGCTTTGGCATCGTCATTTCCGGCGATCGTGTGCGATTGGGCAAATCGTAGTGATGCGTTGGAAGATGTCGGCTTGATGATCAACGCAACGTCGCTCGGTATGAGTGGGCAGGCGCCATTGGAGATCGATCTTTCCCGCCTGCCAGTGTCTGCTATCGTGACTGATATTGTGTATCGGCCGTTGATGACCGATTTGCTGCTTCGCGCCCAGGAACGTGGAAACCCAACCGTCGATGGTTTGGGAATGCTGCTTTACCAGGCGGTGGAGGGCTTCACCGCCTGGTTCGGTGCAACACCGCATGTGAGTCAGGACTTGCGCAATCACGTTTTGGCGGCGATCGAACATGCCGATTAGGGCCGGCAATATGATCGTGGTTGGCCTGACCGGGTCGATCGGCATGGGAAAGTCCAATGCCGCCGCCGCGCTCCGCCAGCTCGGCATTCCGGTTCATGACGCGGATGCGGCGGTACATACGTTATTGGGCCCTGGCGGCCGGGCGGTAGACAAGGTGGCCGAAGCCTTTCCGAAGGCACTGGCGGGCAATCGGATAGACCGGAAGGCGCTGGGCGACCTTGTCTTCGGGAACACGCCGGCGCTTCGCCAGCTCGAGGCAATTTTGCATCCGCTGGTTCGACGATCGAGTAAAGATTTTCTGGCGGCGGCGGCGCGGCGCCATGTTCGGATCGCCGTGCTCGATATCCCGCTCCTTTACGAAAGCGGCGGGGAAAAGTCAGTCGATGCGGTGATTGTGGTGAGCGCCCCAAGGCAAATCCAACGGCAGCGGGTACTCGCGCGGCACGGAATGACCGAGGAAAAATTTCGGGCGATCCTGGCGCGGCAGGTGCCCGATATCGAGAAGCGACGACGCGCTACCTTTGTCGTGTTCACCGGCGGCCATCGCGGCGAGACGTTTCGCCAACTGAAACGCATCGTGCGGCTGCTGGAGGAACGCGGTCCGTGGTAATGTTCCGGTGATTGCGACCTAATAAGGTGATTCGAAAATCATGAGTGACAGCTATGGCGCGCAGGGCCTCCGAGAAATCGTTCTCGACACCGAAACCACCGGCCTCGATCCACGGCACGGCCACCGGATCGTCGAAATCGGTTGCCTGGAACTCGTCAACCATATTCCGACCGATCGCCATTTTCATCGCTATATCAATCCGGAATGCGACATTTCCGACGAGGCGGTTGCCGTTCATGGGCTGACGCGCGAGCGGCTGTCGAAGGAACCGGTCTTTGCCGCTATTGCCGGTGATTTTCTCGATTTTATCGGCGATGCGAAACTCGTCATTCATAATGCGGATTTCGACGTAGGCTTCCTGAATGCCGAGCTCGCGGCTTTGGGCCTGCCGCAAATGCCGCCCGATCGCGCGACCTGCACCGTTAAGATGGCGCGACGCCGTTTCCCCGGCGCGCCCGCCAATCTGGATGCGCTCTGCCGAAGGTTCGGCGTCGATAATTCCGGTCGCGCACTCCATGGAGCGCTGCTCGACGCACAGCTTTTGGCTGAGTGTTATGTCGAGCTTTTGGGCGGCCGACAGCATGGGCTTGCGCTTGCGGTCGAGACGGCGGCGGCGAGCGTTGCGATCGCGGGGGTCGTTATCCAGCGGACCCCGCGTGCGCATGGGCCGAACGAGAGCGAGATCGCGGCACATGCCGCAATGATCGCTTCGCTTAAAGCGCCGCTTTGGCTCGGGTCTTAGGGACTCCGTCAGTTCGGCAGATTGTTTTGCAAGGAGGGATCGCCCAATCCCTGCCGTTCCGCCAACTTGCGACGATAAAGGTCGACGAAATCGATCGGGTTCAACATCAGTGGAGTGTAGCCCCCGTCGCGGGTCAGGTCGGCAATGATCGCCCGGGCGAAGGGGAATAGCAGACGCGGCGCCTCGATGAAGAGGATCGGCTCAAGCTGATCCGGAGGGATGCCGGTGATAGTGAACACTCCGGCATAGGCGAGCTCCACGATGAAGGCGACGATATTGTCGCGCTTGGCCTCGGCCCGCACCGTCAGGGTCACGTCGAACATATCCGGTCCAACCGAATTCGCCTGAACGCCCAGATTGAACGAGACCTCGGGCGGCTGCGTCCCGGGCTGGCTCATGATGCGCAGAACGTTAGGGCTTTCGAACGAAAGGTCCTTGATAAACTGCGCGTTGACACTGAGCGAGCCGCGGCCGTCGGTTTCTGGCGCGCCGCCGCTGCCGTTTCCTGGCTGATCGGTCATCTCGAAATCCCTCTATTGTGACGGCGGTGGCCTAACATGCCGTACAGGCTGGCACAACCGGGTTTACTTTTCAGTGTCCAGCCGCCGGAAATCGCCATCGATTATTTTCGAGGGCTGTTCCGTTTCGCCGCGGACCGGTGCCGTGCCGGCACTCGCCAGCTTGGCGAAGAGCAGACGCCGTAGCGCCGGTATCAGTATCAGGACAGCCGCTATGTCCGTGAGGAAGCCCGGAATCAGAAGCAGCACGCCCGCCAGCATCCGGGATCCGCCTTCGGCCAGAATCGTTACGGGATTGCCGCGTTGCCGCTGCAGCTTGAGCGCCGTCATGGCGCCGGCATCGCGCAGCACAATGATTCCAATGACCGCTGAAACGACCACTAGGGCAAGGGTCCGGACGACGCCGATCGCGCCGCCCACGACGATGAAAGTCGCGATCTCGGCCAGAGGAAACAACAGAAGTAAAAGCAGCGGCATTCCATCACGCTTGTGAGACAGGGTCATCGGCCCTATTTGTCTAATGGTGGGTCCGCGAGTGGCACCTTCGCCGCGCACGTATCCGGAAGATGGGATGAAGCTGCCCTCGGCGCTAGTGCTGCGCGGGTTCGATACCGACATCCGATGTCGGATTGTACAGCCGACCTACCTGCAGAGGAAAGCAATGAACGAAGACGGATCTGTGATCGGCATACTTATATTCGCGGGTATCGCGGTTTTCCTGGTGTTCCGGCTCCGGGCGGTCCTCGGCCGCCGCACAGGCGAGGAGCGCGAGCAGTCCAATCCGTTCGACCGTCCGCCTATCGTGCCGTTTCAATCGGGCGTCGGCGAACCGCCCGTGGCGTTCGGCGGGCGTGAGCCCGTGACGATCGACAATGATCCAACCCTGCCGTTGTCGCTCGATGCCAAACTCGCACGCGTACACGCAGGCGACCCGGCTTTCGATGAAAAGCATTTTCTGGCTGGCGCGCGCAGCGCCTTTCAGATGATCGTGTCGGCATTCGCGGCCGGCGATCTGGCGACCTTGCGTCCCTTGCTGAGCTCGAACTTATATGGCGAGTTCGGTCGGGCGATCTCGGAGCGGCCGCATCGCGATGCTGGCGAGGCCATCCATTTTGAGGGTCAGGTCGAGGCGGAAATTGTCGATGCGCGGGTCAATGGGCGCGAAGTCTTTATCCAGGTGCGCTTTGTCAGCCGTCAGGTTCATCCAGGCGAGACCGCGGCGCCCGATGAGGACACGATCGATCTCTGGAGTTTTTCGCGCGATCTCGGCTCGCGGGACCCGAACTGGCAGTTGGTCGAGACCGCGACCGAACACTAAGGTTCGACGGCGCAGTGGCAAAGTTGCGAGCCGCGACCGAAGCGGAGCGAGCGCTATGGGGCGCGGCAATGCGGGACGTCCGTCGCCTTGACCCGAAAAGGGCGCTCCCGGTTTTCCCGCCTTTGCCCGCGCCACCGTCATCTCCTGAAATCGCGGAACTGCCCCAGCGGCCGCCGACCCTCGTTCGAGCAAGGCCCGGTGGCGCCGATGGCGCGACGATCGAGCGGCTGAAGCGGGGGCAGATCGCAATCGAGGCGCGGATCGATCTGCACGGCCTCGACCAGCGGGCAGCCTTCGCCTCATTGATGGGATTTATCGAGACGTCCAGTCGGGCGGGACGGCGCGCAGTGCTGGTCATTACCGGTAAGGGCTCGGTCAGCGACGGCGGGGGGATCCTGCGGCGCAACGTTCCCGGGTGGCTGACGGCCTCCCCGCTTGGCGGCAGGATATTGACGATCCAACAGGCGCATACCCGCCATGGTGGCGACGGCGCGTTGTATGTGCTGCTGAGGCGCAAGCGCCCCTAGGCAGCCCGGACCCGCGTGGGCCCGGGCTGGTCGATAGGCGTCAGCTTTTGGGTGCTGGGCCGGCGATTTCGATGAGGGTGCCGTCCGGGTCTGTTGCGAACAGGATATCCATCGGTCCTAGCTTGGTGCGGCCCGCATCCAGGGTCTTGCCGCCATTGTCCTTGACAAGCTTGGCGACGCGGTCGACGGCGTCGACCCTAAAGGCGATATGGGCGAGACCCAGCTGGGCAGCCGAGCCTTCGCTGGCCTTCATCGGTGCAGCGGGCGTGAAATGGACCAGTTCCAGCACAACGCCATCGCGCTTCAGAAACTTGATATCGAGCTTGGCGTCGGCACCTTTGGCGCCCAGCAGCTTGGCAACCGGGCCTGGCAGGGCGTGGACGTCGCCCGATTCGAAGCCTAGCGCCTGATAGAATTTCGTCGATTTGTCCAGGTCAGCGACCGAGATCGAGACGTTGGCGAACATCGCTCCGTCGGGGTCGAGCTTCGGGTTCGGCCCGACATCGGCGCGCGCGGCCCCTAAAAAGGCCGCGAGCCCAATCGCGCCAGCGCCCAGAATCAGTGACAACTTGCCCATCATAACAATTCCTCCCTTGTTGGTCCTCGATGCAACAGCTTGTATCGGGTTCGCCCTAACGGCGAAATCATTTAGCCTTTGGGTTGACTGACCAATTCGATGCGCGTGCCGTCCGGATCGGTGCAGAACAAGAAGTCCATGGCTTTCGCGCCCTGGCCCATCGAGACCTTGGTTTGGTCCAGGACTGTTCCGCCATTCTGTTTGATCAGCGCGGCCACCCGCGTGACGTCGTCGACTCGGAAGGCAAAATTCGACAGGCCCAACTGTCCAGGTACTCCGGTGCTCGCCGGGTTCTTCGAAGCGGGGGTGAGATGCACCAATTCGATCATAATACCGTCGCGGCTGATGAAGCGGATGTCGAGCTTCGAGGTGGCGGGGATGCCGAGCGTCTTGACGGCGAGTGCTATCGGCGGTTCGTGGGCATCGCCCACTGCGAAGCCGAGAGCCTGATAGAATTTGGTCGACCTATCCAGATCGGCAACCGAAATCGTGACATTCGCCAGCGCGATGCCGCCCGTCAGCGTCGGACTGGGCATCACATCGGCCTTGCCCGCGCCGGCCGTGAGACCGAACGCCAAGGCGGCGATGCCGTATCCGGCTAAAAATTTCCCCATCGTCACGTCCTCCGTTTTCCTTTGTTGGCGGAATTTGTACGGGAGGGCGATGTGGCTGTCGATCATAGATGATGGATGCTGTTGCACCCTTCGCGGCTTTCGCGCAAAACTCCCCGGTCTTTCGTTCCACCCGGCTCTTCGGGCCTAAAGCCCAGTCTTACTTTATGGATAGGCAACGATGCCCAGGTCCCTCACCTTCGTGCTTCCGGCCTTGCTAATGCTGAGCGCGTGCACGGATAATTCCGCCACCTTGATCAGCTCCGACAGGATCGCACAGTTTAAGTCCGGCACTTCGAACCAGACCGAAGTCATCGCAACGCTGGGCAAGCCAGTGCATACGATCAGCGAAGCCGACGGCAGCAAGATCGACCAGTATCCGACCGAGGCCGGCGCATCCGGTGGCGGCTTCGTGCCGGCATGGTTGGGTGGCGGCGCGCCCACGCGCTACGGCATGGTCAGCTTCACCTATGGCGCCGGTGGGGTGCTGAAGGATGTCAGCACGACCAAATAACCGTCTTCTCTACAGGATAAACTTCGACAAGTCGGCGTTCTTCGACAGCACTCCGACCCGCTCCCGCACCAGATCCACGTCCACGGTTACCGCGCTGCCGGGCTTGTCGGAAGCCTCGAAGCTGATGTCCTCCAGCAGCCGTTCCAGCACGGTGTGCAGGCGACGGGCACCGATATTTTCTACCGTCGCATTGATCTCGGCCGAGAGCCGGGCAAGCTCGTCGATCGCGCCGTCAGTAAAATCCAGCGTCACGGACTCGGTTGTCATCAAGGCCTTGTATTGCTTGATCAGGCTGGCCTCAGGCTCGAGCATGATGCGCTTCAGGTCGGCCTGGTCTAGTGGCTTCAGTTCGACGCGGATCGGCAGGCGGCCCTGCAATTCAGGCAGCAGATCGGAGGGCTTGGCCAAGTGGAAGGCGCCGGAGGCGATGAACAAGATATAATCGGTCTTCACCGGACCGTATTTGGTGTTGACCACTGTGCCCTCGATCAAAGGCAGTAGGTCGCGCTGAACCCCCTCGCGGCTGACGTCGCCGCCGCCGCGGAACTCGGAACGCCCGGCGATCTTGTCGATTTCGTCGAGGAAGACGATCCCGCTCTGCTCCACCAGGTCGATTGCCTCGCGGCTCACGCGCTCCTGGTCCAGCAGCTTTTCGGCCTCTTCCGCGACCAGCGTCTCGCGCGCCGCCTTGATGGTTAGGCGCAGCGTCTTGGTGCGGCCGCCGCCCATCTTGCCGAGCATCTCGCTGAGATTGATCATACCGACGCTGCCGCCGGGCATGCCGGGAATATCGAAGGTCGGCATGCCCTGGCTGTCCGCCACATCGATCTCGATCTCGCGATCTTCCAGCTCGCCGTCCTGCAATTTCTTGCGGAAGGCGGCGCGGGTGCCGTCCTGCGCGGTCTTTCCAACCAGCGCATCGAGCAGCCGTTCCTCCGCCGCCTGCCAGGCCTTGGTGTTCACATCCTTGCGCATGCGGTCGCGCACCATGATGAGGGCGGTCTCCATCAGGTCACGGATGATTGAATCCACGTCGCGGCCGACATAGCCAACCTCGGTGAACTTCGTTGCCTCGATCTTGATGAACGGCGCGTCCGCCAGCTTGGCGAGACGGCGGGCGATCTCGGTCTTGCCGACGCCGGTCGGCCCGATCATCAGGATATTCTTGGGCAGAACCTCGTCGCGCATGGCCTGGCCAAGCTGCTGCCGGCGCCAGCGGTTGCGCAACGCGATGGCGACGGCGCGCTTGGCGTCATGTTGGCCGACAATGAAACGATCGAGTTCGGAGACAATTTCGCGGGGACTGAGAGTGCTCATACGGTGGTGCTCGATAGGCTTTCGCCAATGCTTTCGATAGTGAGATTGGTGTTGGTGTAGACGCAAATATCGGCGGCGATCGCCATGGCGCGGCGTGCAATATCCTCCGCCTCCAGCCCGTCGATCTCGATCAGCGCGCGGGCTGCGGCCAGAGCGTAGACCCCGCCGGAACCGATGCCGATGATGCCGCGCTCGGGCTCCAGCACGTCACCGGTGCCGGTCAGCACCAGCGAGACCTCGGAATCCGCGACGGCCATCATCGCCTCGAGCCGGCGCAGATAGCGGTCGGTCCGCCAATCCTTCGCCAGTTCGACGCAGGCGCGGGTGAGCTGCCCCTGATGTTTTTCCAGCTTGCCCTCGAGCCGCTCGAACAAAGTGAAGGCATCGGCGGTAGCCCCGGCAAAGCCGGCGATCACGTTTCCGCCCTCACCCAGCCGGCGCACCTTACGGGCGTTCGCCTTCATCACGGTCTGGCCCATCGTCACCTGCCCGTCACCGGCAATGACGACGCGGCCGTTCGTACGCACGGAGAGTATTGTGGTGCCGTGCCACGCACTTTCGATATGTTCTGATTTCATAATCGCGATCATGTGGGATTTCACGAGCGAGGATCAAGATAGCGCCGGGGACACAACTCGCGTAAGCCCCTCAGTGCTGGAATCCCCTCGCCCGTACTGCTGCCGCCGCCGGCTAGGCGATAAAGCGATCTCCAGGGCATGCAGACGCCAGGGTGGCCGTTGCATCTGAGGCCGCGACACACGCAAATCGCAAAAACGGGAGCGAAAAAACCGAAGTTAGCCCCAGATGTCGATACCCGCGATTCTTTCCCGCGTCAGCCCACCGAGATCGGGGGCGCCGTATAGTGCGCCAGATCGTGAAGCCCTAGGCTTCGCTCAATTTGCGCGACCTGTTCAACGGCCATGTCGAACCCATCACCCTTGAATTGATCGCGTTCGATCCTTTCGAACTGTTCGCCTGCCTCGTCGCGCTGCTTTTCGGAAAGGCTTTTCGTCCAGGCCTGAAAAACGATCGTGTCCTCGAAGGCCGTGTGGGCCTCATACATGCGCGTGAAGCTTTCGAGCGCCTGGGCGATTCGGGGGGCGTCCGCTTCGGCTATTTTGCCCCCGGCGCATTTGGATTGAAGGAACGCTGTCATCTCACGGCCGCGATTATGCTGATCAAGCAGCGGGCGGACCAGATCGGCGGCCTCTCCACCGAGCTTCTGTACGGCAGGGAAGACGTGCTGCTCCTCAAGCTTGCGCTCGTGATAATCCTCGCCAAACGTGCGAAACAGTTTCGCCGCGCGGCCGAGCGCCGCGGCGTCGAAATCCGCGGGGTTGCCGCGCAGCATCGACGCGGATTCCCGGTAGACAACGATTATGCGCCTGAGCACCCCATGTTCTCGCATCATGTCTTCGGTGGCCGAGACACCCTCATCACCCTTGTCGTTCGAGCAGCCCGGCAGAATGAGCGCCGCACCGGCGGCGACGCCGATCACGCTCACAAAGGCAGAACGGCGAGATAGAGCGTGATTCATAACCCTTCTCCGTATTCGAAGAAATTCGCTGTGCGCGGCATGGGTATCTCTCCCAATGCCCCGGCGGCTGCGATATGTTGCCGAGTACTTTGGGTAAATGCCCCATCTGGCTTGGGGTTCCAGCGATTCCGCGCCATGGGGCCGGAGATCGCCTCGACGATCTGATCCGCCCGCGTCGACCGTACGCACCGGAACAGCCATTCCGCCCCGTGTCATTCCAATGCCATAAATCTATGATGCCTGCCCAGCATGCCCGTAGCTGGGCAGTTCGATGTTGGAGTGAGTTGATGCGTTTTATCCTGGCCCTGATGGGTTTTCTGGTTCTGGCGGTTCCCGTGTTTGCGCAAACACTGGCCATGCCGGACGAAGACCCCGACAATGTCCTGGTGGTGCAGCTGAAAGACGGCCCGGTCATAATTCGGATGCGGCCGGATCTGGCGCCAAACCATGTGAAGCGGATAAAGGAGCTGGTACGCCAGGGCTTTTACGACGGGGTGCCGTTCCATCGGGTGGTACCGGGCAGCATCGCGCAGACCGGCGATCCGACCGGCACCGGCGCCGGCGGTTCGGGCCAGCATATCAAGGCGGAGTTCAGCAACGAGGCACATATGCGCGGCACCGTGTCGATGGCCCGGGCCGACAATGCGGATTCGGCGGATTCCCAGTGGTTCATCTGCCTGAAGCCGTCACCGGATTTCAATCGGCGCTACACCATCTGGGGCAAAGTTATTCGCGGGATGGAGTTCGTCAATCACATCGAAACCGGCGACCCGGAAAGCGGGCATGTGACCAACCCCGATCACATCATTTCGGTGCGGGTGGAAGGCGATCCGCCGAAGCCGGTGGCGGAAGCGCCGGTGAAGGCCGAGCCGAAGAAGGCCAAAGCAGCCCATTGAGGCGTTTCGTGAGCAAGCGCCCCCAAAACTGTGGGATATCTGCAACAAACCGACCACTGGCCGCTTGGGTTTTGCCGCTGCTGTCTGCTAGATAACCGGCCATGGCTGAGAACATCACAAGTGGGCGGCGTGCCGACGTCACGCGCAACACGACCGAAACACGCATTTCGGTGTCGGTCGATCTGGATGGGACCGGGAAATATTCGGTTTCGACGGGGATCGGCTTCCTAGATCATATGCTGGAGCAACTGTCGCGCCACAGCCTGATCGACTTGACGGTCAAGGCCGAGGGTGACCTGCATATCGATTGTCATCACACGACCGAGGATACCGGCATTGCGATCGGCGAGGCGGTAGCCAAGGCGCTGGGCGACCGGCGGGGCATTCACCGTTATGGTCATATCTATATCCCAATGGACGAGACGCTGACGCGGGTTGCGCTGGATCTGTCGAACCGGCCCTATCTGATCTGGAAGGTCGATTTCACCCGTGACAAGCTGGGCACGATGGACACGGAACTGTTCAAGGAATGGTTCCAGGCCTTCGCACAGGCGGCGGGATGCACGCTGCATGTCGAGACTTTGTACGGCATCAACAACCACCATATTGTCGAGACCTGTTTCAAGGGGCTGGCCCGCGCGCTGAAGATCGCCGTCGCACGCGACCGGCGCCAGTCGGACGCCGTGCCTTCCACGAAGGGTGTGCTGTAAGGCGCACGTCAGGGAAGAAGTCCGCTTCATGGAAACTGTCGCCATCGTCGATTGCGGGTCGGGCAACCTGAAATCCGCCGCCAAGGCCTTTGAACGCGCCGCCGCGGAAGCCGTACGCGGCTTTACCGTGACCGTTACCGCCGATCCTGAAATTGTACGGCGCGCCGACCGGGTGGCGCTGCCCGGACAGGGCGCCTTCGCCGCGGTTCTGGCCGGAGTCGCCGCCGTGCCGGGCATGCGCGAAGCGCTGGAGGAAGTTGCGATCGAGAGGGCGCGGCCCTTCTTCGGCATTTGCGTCGGCATGCAGCTGATGGCGACGCGCGGGCTGGAACATGGCGAGCATATCGGATTCGGCTGGATTCCGGGCGAGGTCATACCGCTGACGCCAAGCGATGCCGCCCTGAAAGTGCCGCATATGGGCTGGAACGATCTGGAGATCGACCGGCCCGACCATCCGGTGATGCGCGGTGTCAAAAGCGGCGATCATGCCTATTTCGTCCATTCCTATCGCTTCATCTGCGCGAATGCGGCCGACGCCGTGGCACATGCCGATTACGGCGGCCCGGTGGTCGCGGTGATCGGCCGCGACAATCTGATCGGGACGCAGTTCCATCCAGAGAAGAGCCAAGCTGTCGGGCTGGCGCTGATCTCGGCCTTCCTGGATTGGCGGCCGTGACGATGACGACGGTCGATCTGCCGCCGCCCCGCCTGAGCGTCGATATCGCCCAGCGGCTGAAGGGCGGGGACCTGAACGATCTATGCGAGGCCGCCGAATTGGCGATCAGGGCCGAGGGCGGATTCGGCTGGCTGAAGCCGCCGGTGCGCGAGGTGATGGAACGTTATTGGCGCGGCGTTCTGACTGTACCGGAACGGATCCTGTTCCTGGGCCGGGTCGACGGCGTTATCGCAGGCTCCCTGCAGCTGGTGCGGCCGCCGCGCAATAACGAGGCGCAGGCGATGGCAGTGCAGGTCAATACCGCTTTCATGGCGCCCTGGGGGCGCGGCAACGGGCTGGCGCGGATGTTGCTCGAGGCGGCGGAGGTGCGCGCGCTGGAGGACGGGTTCGCGGTCATCAATATGGACGTCCGCGAGACGCAGACCGTCGCCATCGCCCTATGCGAGACATTAGGTTACACGCTTTGGGGCACCCATCCGTGTTATGCGCGGGTCGATGGGCAGTTCGTGCCGGGCCGTTTCTATTTCAAAGATCTGACGAGCACATGATTTTATACCCTGCGATCGATTTGAAGGACGGTGCCTGCGTGCGCCTGCTGCGTGGCGATATGACGGCGGTCACCGTCTATAACGAGGACCCGGCGGAGCAGGCGGCACGGTTCGCCGAATCCGGCTTCACCTGGCTGCATCTGGTCGACCTCAACGGAGCAGTCGAGGGTAAGCCGGTCAACGCCAAAGCGGTCGAGGCAATCATCGCCACCACGAAATTGCCGATCCAGCTGGGCGGCGGCATTCGCAATATAGGCACGATCGAGGATTGGCTGTCGCGGGGCGTGCAGCGTGTCGTGCTGGGCACGGCGGCGGTGCGCAACCCGTCGCTGGTGAAAGAGGCCTGCGCCAAGTTCCCGGGAAGGGTCGCGGTCTCGATCGACAGCCGCGAGGGGCTGGTCGCGGTCGAGGGCTGGCGCGAGACGTCGACGATGCGCACTTTGGATCTGGCGCTGGACATGGAGCAGGCAGGCGTCGCCTCCATCGTGTTCACCGACATCAATCGCGACGGAGCGATGGGCGGGATCAACCTGGAGGCAACGGTCGATCTGGCCTTTGCATTGACGACGCCGGTCATCGCCTCCGGCGGGGTGTCGAGCATTGAAGACATCGTCGCAGTGAAAAACGAGGAGAAATCGGGCATCGCGGGTGTAATCTGCGGGCGGGCCTTGTATGACGGGCGGGTCGATCCGGCTGCGGCGCTCGCCATCGTGAACGCCGTCTAGGTCGAGCGAACGTATGCTGAAGGTCCGCCTCATCCCCTGCCTTGACGTCAAAGACGGACGTGTCGTCAAGGGCGTGAATTTCACGCACCTGGTCGATGCCGGCGATCCGGTCGAGCAGGCACGGGTCTATGACCTGGCTGGGGCCGACGAGTTGACCTTTCTGGACATCACTGCCTCATCCGATAATCGCGCCACCTTGTACGACGCGGTCAGGCGTACGGCGGAGCAAGTCTTCATGCCGCTGACGGTCGGAGGAGGCGTACGTACTGTCGAGGACATACGTACGCTGCTGCTGGCGGGCGCTGACAAGGCGTCAATCAATACGGCGGCTGTAGCGCGGCCGGAATTCGTCGCCGAGGCGGCGGAGCGGTTCGGCAGCCAGTGTATCGTCGTCGCCATCGACGCCAAATCGGTGGCGCCGGGGCGGTGGGAAGTGTTCACGCATGGGGGACGCACGGGGACCGGCTATGACGCGATCGATTGGGCCGCGCGCATGGCCCATGCCGGCGCGGGCGAGATATTGTTGACCTCCATGGACCGCGACGGGACTAAAGCAGGGTTCGACCTGGCGCTGACCCGCAAGGTAGCCGATGCGGTGCCGGTCCCTGTGATCGCCTCGGGCGGGGTCGGCACGCTGGACCATCTGGCAGAGGGCGTGACCGAGGGCCATGCGAGCGCGGTTCTGGCCGCGTCTATCTTCCATTTCGGCATCTTTACCATCGCCGAGGCCAAGGCGCGGATGGCGGCCGCCGGCATCCCGGTGCGAGATGCGTTGCGTGAAGCACGGTCGGGCGAAGAGGCGGCATGATGGCGGATTCCCAGACGCTCGACCGGCTCTATCAGGCTATCTTGAACCGCCGCGGCGCTGACCCGGAGACATCCTATACCGCCAAGCTGTTTCATCGCGGCCGGGCCAAGATCGCGCAGAAGCTGGGCGAGGAAGCGATCGAGACGGTGATCGAGGCGATGGGTGGTGACAAGGCCAAGCTGGCAGGGGAATCGGCCGACCTGCTCTATCACCTGCTGGTGCTGTGGGCCGATGCCGGGGTGAAGCCGGAGGATGTCTATGATGTGCTGGCTGCCCGCGAGGGAACCAGCGGGATCGCCGAAAAGGCGTCGCGTAAAAGGGGGAAGGTGTGATGGCGTATGACGACAATAACATTTTCGCCCGCATACTGCGCGGCGAGATCCCAGCGACGAAGGTTTATGAGGACGAGCATGTCCTGGCGATCAACGACATCAATCCGCAGGCGCCCACCCATATTCTGGTGATGCCTAAGGGCAAATATGTTTCGATTGACGATTTTTCGACCAACGCCACCGACGCGGAGATCGCCGCCCTGATTCGGGCGACGGGCAAGATCGCACGTAATGTTGGCGTCGCGGATAAAGGATACCGCCTCTTATTCAACCACGGGCCGCACAGCCACCAGGAAGTACCGCACCTGCATGTCCACATATTGGGCGGCCGGCCGCTGGGCCCGCTGGTGCTGCGCAAAGAGTGACGCGACGCCCGGAGCATGTTTTCACATGATGTGTCGCACGCATCTCAGACCCGCTGTCAAAGCATAACCCTATCTTTACCATACGATTGACATAATCGACTCCCAACTATTGTGTATTCGGCAATGTGTGTGACGGCCGGGACGTCGGCCAAGGAGTGTAGAGAGTGTCAGCTTCAAGCACGAAGCCCGGTCCGGGTAGCAACCCGGCCTGGCTCGATCAAGTTCTTGGATGCCTGTCCCCACCTTTTTCCTTCCGCAACGGCGGATCGGCGATCACCGGCAATGCCGCGGATCGTAAAACGACGCAGCAAGGCGCCACGATCCCGCCGACGGATGGAACTGCCCAACCGAAAGGCCGGCAGCGGGGATAACGAAATGGGGCGGCCCGAAAGGTCCGCCCCTTTTTCGTACCCAAGCCGCTTTATTATAGCTGCTCGATGGGATGCCAGACGACGAGCGGCGGATCGCCGTCCGCGGGTGCGAAGTCGGCGCGGACGCGCATGCCGATGGTGGGTTCGAGGCCGGGATCGGCGAGGCGGCCGATCATCTGGATGTCGTCCTGCTCGTCGAGCTGAACCTGAATTACCGCATAGGGAATTTCGTCCTGGAAGGCGCGCATGAAGGCTTGGTGCGTTCGGACCCAGCTGGTTACCGTGCCTCGGGCGCTAACGGCGAGCCAGTCTGTATCGAAGCTGTGGCAGTGATTGCAGATCGCGCGGGCCGGCCAGCGATAGCTTCCACATCCGTTGCAGCGCTGCAGGCGCAGTTCGCCGGCGCGTACCCCCTCCCAAAATGGCGCGGAATCGCGGTCAGGCACCGGCAACGGCTTTTCCTTCATGTGCCCCTCAGCAGCAGCGCGCTGGTCACGCCGCCGACATAGCCCGGCGCGCCGGTGCTGAGCGCGATCTTGGCGCCCGGGACCTGACGGTCGCCGGCGGCACCGCGCAATTGCTGCACCGCCTCGGCGATATGGTTCCAGCCATGAACATAGCCTTCGGACAGGAAGCCGCCATGGGTGTTGACCGGTAGCGAGCCGCCGAGCGCGGTAGCACCCGACAGTACGAAATCCCCGCCCTCGCCCTTGGCGCAGAAACCGTAATCCTCGAGCTGGATCAGAACGGCGGCGGTGAAGCAATCATAGATCATTGCGACATCGACATCGGCCGGACCGAGCCCTGCCTTTTTATAAAGGCGGGGCACCATCACCGCCGCCGAGGAAGTGCCCGGCGGCGGTTGTCGGTTCGAGAACAAGGTCTGGCCACCGCCCCAGGCCGCGGCGCGCACCAGCACCGGCGGCTGGCGGAGATCGCGTGCCCTTTCCGGGCTGCAAACCAGGATGGCGACCGCGCCGTCCGTCTCCAGGCAGCAATCCAGCAGCCGGAAGGGATCGGCGACCATGCGGGAGGCGAGATAATCATCATAGCTCATCGGCGCACGCATCAGGGCGCGAGCGTTCTTTTCGGCATGCCGCCGCTGGGTCATCGCGACCGCAGCCAGATGCCGAGGGGTGATGCCATATCGGTGCATATAGGCTTGCGCCACCATAGCGTATTGTTGGGGCGGGGCGACATAGCCGTAAGGGGCCTGATACTGCGTCTCCACCGAATCAACGGCGGGCCGCGCGGTCCCGCCCATGCGGAATTCGGAGCGGGCGTTGATCGCACGGTAGCAGACGACATAGTCGGCGACGCCTGAAGCGACCGCCAGCGCCGCCTGCCCGACCACCGCATGTGACGAGCCGCCGCCGCCGAATTGATCGACAAAATAGCTGAGGTCGCGAATGCCCACTGCCTGGGCAACGACGGCGGACGGAATGGAATCGCCGACACGATGCGTGGCGATGCCGTCGAGCCGGTTAGGCGGCAGGCCGGCATCGTCCAGCGCGGCCATGATGGCGCGCAACGCCAATGTCAGGGTGCTGACGCCCGAGTTCTTTGAGAATTCGGTATATCCGACGCCGGCGATCGCCCCCCTGTCGGCCAAGTCGAACGCCATCGATTCCCCTCGCCTCCCTGGCCCCTTGCCTCCCTCGGCATTCTGATTATCATCGCCCCAACAGCCGAACAAGCGGTAGTTTGGTTTAGGGAAGGTATCGGATGACGAAGGTCAAGATTTTCGCCGGCGTGCGCGTCGTCGAACTGGGGCAATATGTGATGGTGCCTTCGGCTGGTGCGATGCTGGCGGATTTTGGCGCGGAAGTCATCAAGGTCGAGACGCCGGGCGCGGGCGATCCTTATCGCAGCCTGGTCGTCGATGTGCGCGGCGCCGGGCGGCCGAATTTCAGCCTGGAGCAGAATAACCGCGGCAAGAAGAGCATCGCGCTGGACCTCAAGGCGGAGGCGGGCCAGGCGTTGTTCTATCGGTTGATTGAAACGGCCGATGTCTTCCTGACCAGCCTGAGGCCCGGCGCGCTAAGGCGGATGGGGCTGGATGTCGAAACGCTGCGCAAACACAACCCGAAGATCATCTATGGCCGGGCGAACGGGCTGGGCTTCAAGGGCGCCGAGGCCGACAAGCCCGGCTTCGATGCCAGCGCCTTCTGGGCACGCGGCGGCTTTGCTGACTTGCTGACGCCCAAATCGGGTGAGTTCATCCGCCAGCCGCGCGCGTTGGGCGATCATTCGGCGGCGATGAGTCTTGCCTTTGGCATTGCGGCGACTCTGTTCCGGCGGGCCACGACCGGCGAGCCCTCGCTGATCGAGACCTCACTGCTGGCGACCGCGGCCTGGGTACTGTCGAACGATCTTGTCGCCTCCCAGGAGCGCACCCAAGACGCCGACGTTCAACGAAGGGCGGTCGAGCGCAACCCACTGGTCGGAACCTATCGCACGCGCGATGGCCGCTGGATTCAACTCGTGTTTCTCGAGCCGCAGCGCTATTGGCCGGGCCTGTGCGAAGCGCTGGGACGGCCCGAACTGGCCGCCGATCCGCGCTTTGCCGATGCTAAGGCGCGGGCGGAAAACGGCATTGCCTGCCTGGCGTTGCTGACCGAGATTTTTGCCGGGCGGGATTGGCCCGATTGGCAGGGTAGCTTCGAAGGGCTCGATGCGCCTTGGGAACTTGTTCGGTCGATCAACGATGTCTTCGCCGACCCGCAAACAGTCAGCAACGGGCATGTCTTCGATGTCGACATGGCCGATGGCGGCACGGTGAAGCTGGTGGCGACGCCGGTGACCGTTGACGGGACGCCGCAAACCGGCACGCATCGCGCGCCGGATTGCGGCCAGCATACAGATGCCCTGCTGGCCGAATACGGGATTCCGGCGGGCGAGATCGCGGCGCTGAAGCGCGCCGGCGTCGTAGCCTAGATGGACAGCGCCCCGGTCAGCCGCCGCGAGGACATACTGGCTATTTCCGCCCGCCTGTTCGCCGAGCGGGGGTTTGACCGCACGACGATGCGCGAGATCGCGGCTGAGGCCGGCATCCAGGCGGCTAGCCTGTATCATCATTTCGCGACCAAGGACGACATTCTCCATGCGGTAATCCGGGATTTCCTGCAGGGCCTGCCCAAGGCCTATCGCGACATCATCGCGGAGAATCCGGGGCCGGATCGGGTGATTCGCGTCTTTGTCGCCTTCGCGCTGCACATCGCGCTGGAAAATTCGGTCGTGCTCTCGATCGTGATCCGGGAGCGCAAGGCGCTCGCCGGGCACGCCGGCTTTGCCTATGTCGAGGCGACCATGCGCGAGGTGCGGGCGATCTGGCTGGAGATGTTTCAGAAAGGCGCCGCCCAGGGCGTGTTCCGGCAGGACCTGAATCCGCATGTTGTGATCCGGATGATGATGGATTTGGTCGGATCGGCCGCCGAATGGTACCGGCCGAATAGCGGGCGCTACGACTTCGACGATGTCATCCGCACGGAACTGGGCTTCATCTTTAACGGAATCGAAGCGCGTTGACACCAGACCGGAGCCGGCACTAGTCTCAGTCTAACGCTTGTTAGGGAAATACTAAAAACCAGGGGAACATCATGGATTGCCGCGTTATCTCGGCCGATAACCACATCAACGAGCCGCCCTGGGTATTCGACCGCGTTCCGGCGGGTCTGAAGGATCGGGCGCCCAGGATCATGCGGGGCGCCGATGGTGGCGACGGCTGGAGCTTTGACGGTTTGCCGCCCAAGCGGACCTTCGGCATCGAGGCGATGGCGGGGTTCGACCGGAAGGATTTCCGGCTGAGTGGCCTGCGGTTCGACCAGATCAGGCCCGGGAACTATGACGGCGCCGAACACCTGAAGGATATGGATATCGACGGCGTCTATGGCTCGGTCACCTATCCGGCCAATGTTATCCAGGTCTACAGCATGGCCGACCGCGAGATGGCGCTGGCGTGCCTCAGATCCTACAATGACTGGATGCTGGAGGATTTCCAGCCGGTCGATCCGAAGCGGCTGATTGCACTGCCGATGCTGCCGACCGAGGACGGGATCGAGACCTGCCTGGTCGAATTCGACCGGGCGATGCGGAAGGGCGCTAAGGCCCTGTTCATCCCGGGCATGCCGGCGCGGCCCTATAACGATCCCTATTACGAACCATTGTGGAAAGCGGCATGCGCGGCCGGGGTCGCGCTGACCTTCCACCGCACCTTCGGCGGTAAGCCCGACAAGTCCGACTGGGACGAGCTGGTCGATCAGAAGGTGAGCGTCGGCGGCATCGTGTTTCGCTATTTCTCGGGCGTTCGGCCGCTGACCTATATGATTTTCGCCGGCGTTTTCGACCGCCATCCGAACCTCAAGATCGTCGCGGGCGAGGTCGACGCCGGCTGGGTGCCCTTCTGGATCCAGACCATGGACCATCACTGGGAGGCGCAGCAGGCTTGGTTCCCGCAGAGCCTCGAGCACAAACCCTCCGACTTCGTCGGTGTGAATGTGTTCACCACCGCGATCGACGATTATGTCGGATACGACCTGATCGCCACCGGCAAGTACCCTGCTCTGACGAACGCCACGATGTTCTCGTCCGACTATCCCCACAGTGCGACCATCTGGCCGAATTCGGCCAAGGTAGCGGAGCAGGTGACGCGGAGCATGACGGTGGAGGATCGCTATAAGGTGCTGGAGGGGAATGCGGTTCGGGTGTTTGGTTTCGGCCGGTAATCGCGCTTTCACCCTAGCCTTTCCCGTAAAATGGTGGGGAATAATCGCCGTATCAGCAACGGCGACCAGTTCCATGCGGTCTCTAATTCGGCGCCCACCCACGGCGTATCAAGCCAGTGGAAGGGCTATTGGCAACGTTCGAGCGCGACTTCAGGAGAACAATAACGTTATTTCGACTGTTTCGGTTGCTTCGAATATTGCGTTTATGCGCAAGATAGCTTTGTCTGATTCGTCGGATTTATCCGATCCGAGAACAGGGGAGATGACGGTACTATGAACGCGCTGCTCGAAAAACCGGATACCGTTGTACCAACGGAGGAGGATACGGCCCTTGCAACCGCTTCGAGCCGTATTCTCGCAAACGCAAAGCCAGAAACCGAGCTGACTGTCCATCTAGATAATGGGCAAACTCTATTGTTGCCAAAGGCGGTAACGCGCCTGCTTTCGCACATTCTAGCTGAAATGGCTCATGGGAATGCGCTCACCCTTATACCCGTGCATGCCGAGTTAACGACCCAAGAGGCCGCCGATTATCTTGGAGTTTCTCGTCCTTATTTGATTTCCATGCTCGACGGGGGGACTCTACCTTTTAGCAAAGTCGGAACTCACCGACGAATAAGGTTCAATGATATAAAAGCCTTTAAGGAAATAAAGGACAAAGCTCGTGAGGCCGCGATGCAGGCATTGGTCGAGCAAGCTCAGGAACTTAATATGGGATACTAAACGGCCAACCTTTTAAGGCCCTACACAACAATTTTGTGATTATCGCGCGATCGACAGGACTAGCGTCCTGCCTTCGATCTTCTCCGACTTCAACACGCCCCGCCGCTTATCGATCTCGGTCAATGCCCGCGCCGAGGGCGCTTTGCTGGAGAAGGTGGCGACGGCCGATGCCGGCGGGCATGCGCTGCTGACCGAGGCTGCGGCCCGCATGCAGCTGACGGCGCGGGGTATCACCGTGTGCTGAAGGTCGCCCGCACGCTGGCCGATCTGGACGGCACGGACGGCGTGCGCCGGTTGCATGTGGCGGAGGCGCTGAGTTACCGCAGGCTGGCGCCGGAGGGTGAATGTTCTTGCGATAAAGAGCGCGTCGCCTTCGATTCAAAGGAACGGGGTTGAGTATATATTTCGTCATTTTCGGCGCCGCGGTCCACGCTGATGGAACGCCCAGTGCGACGCTTAAGCACAGGGTGGATAACGCCCTCCTTCTGGCAAGAAAAGCACCAAGCCGCATGTTCCTCGCGACCGGCGGCCTCGGTCGGCGTGGTCCCGCCGAGGCTCATATCATCCGCGATTGCCTTGTCGCCGGCGGCATCGATCACAGCGAGATATTGGTGGAGGATCGCGCGACAGACACTTTGGAATCGGCCGTCTATTGCGACAGAATTTTGCGTCAGCGAAAAGATGTCGAGCTGCTGATCCCCTGTTCGAGCGGGTACCACAATCCGCGATGTGCCCTTTTGCTGCGCATCCTGGGCTATCGTGTTCGGATGGTTAGCGTCCCGTCCGACTGCGAGTTTGTGGGCCTGCGAACATGGACGCTTTATGTCTTGAAGGAGATACTTGCCCTGCCCTACGACGCAATGCTGTTGCTGGCGAAGCGGATCACGAATAGAGGCGGCTTATGAGCTGTCCATTGGCGGTTGCGGTTCGAGGTTGTAACCCCCCTCAAGCTGCCGCCAACGCCTCCCTGACCAGCTTCTGAAAATACCACACCCCATTCTCGTGCCGGGGGCTGAGCCGCCCCGTCTCGTACAGCCCGGTATCGAGATTCCGCTGCACCGCCTCGCAAATCTGGACGTCTTCCTTGGTCACCTCCAGCGATGCCCCGATTGCGGCCGCGATCTTGGTTTCGGCGGCGGGGGAGACGTCCTGGAAGAAGAAGCTATAGACCAGCTTTGTGCGGTTCGGGCCCATTGGCATCATGCGTTCGATGTTCATGCCGGTGGGATAGATGTTGATCGCCAGGTTGGGGAAGCGCCACAACCATAGGCCGGAATAGTTGGCGCCATCGCGTTGCGGCGCCTGGTGAACCGTGTGGCGGTCTTTCAGGACAACCTGGTACTGTTTCGGATCGATCTCGCGGTCGAGGCCGGGATGCATGGCCTGGACGTGATAGCCCTCGGCGTAATTATCGACATAGGTCTTCCAGTTGCAGGCGATCTCATGCTCGGCGCGGCTGTGGAAATGATAGCTTTCGATCGGGAAGGCGGCGGTTTCCTCTGTGAGGGCGAGCATAGCTTGGTCCAACGGTTCGGCGTCGGCTGAGAGATTGACGAAGATCAGGCCCCGCCAGATGCCGACCTGGAGCGGGAACAGGCCGAAATCCTGCTTGTCGAACTCCGCGGCTTCGCCGAATTCCGGCGTGCGGCGGAGCGCGCCCTTGGTGTCATAGACCCAGCCGTGATAACGGCAGCGCAGGATATCGCACTTGCCACGACCGTCCCACAGGATCGGGCCGGCGCGGTGGCGGCAGACATTGTGGAATGCGCGTAATTCGCCTTCCCGGTCGCGGATCACGAAAATTGGTGATCCGGCGATGGTTTCGGTGAGATAGCTGCCGGGCTCCGGCAACTCGGCCTCGCGGCCGATCAGCAGCCATTCGCGGCCGAAGATGGTCCGGCGTTCGTGCTCCCATATCCCGGGGTCGGCACCGTACCAGGAGGCCGGCAGGGTCACAGCGTGCGCCAGTTCTTCGATAACGCTCATGTCGGCTCCTTGGTGGCTACGGGCAACTATCGATTTTTCCAGGCATTTCGACAATGCGATTATCGACGCGGGGCAGGCGAGCGGGCATAGTGCATGCAGCAATGACATGGACGGCATGAGTAAATCGCATCCCCGTAAACTTGGCCCGGTTCTGGCCATCATGTTCGTCACGGGCAACATGGTGGGTTCCGGCCTGTTCCTCCTGCCCGCGACCTTGGGCGCAATCGGCGGCATATCGGTATTCACTTGGGCGCTGGCGACCATCGGCGCGCTGCTGATTGCCGGCGTCTTCGCCAAGCTGGGCGTGCTGGCGCCCTGGGCGGGCGGCCCTTACGCCTATGCCAGGGCGACATTGGGGCGGTATTTCGGGTTCCAGACCAATTACATCTATTGGATATCGACCTGGGTCGGCAATGTGGGGGTCGCGCTGGCGGTCACCGGTTATGTGCTGGAGCTGTTCCCCGGCCCGAAGTCGCCGATGCTGTCGGCGATGGTCACCTCGGCGGTGATCTGGATCATGATCGGGGCCAATATGGTTGGGCCGAGGATCGTCGGTTTCATCGAAGCCTCCGCCCTGCTAATCGGGCTTGCGCCCATCCTGGTGATCGGGCTGGTCGGCTGGTTCTATTTCGACCCGCACATCTTCGCGGCCTCCTGGAACGTGTCTGGCCGTTCCGCCTTCGCCGCGGTGCCGGCCTCTTTGATCTTGGTATTCTGGGCTTTTACCGGGCTGGAAAGCGCGGCAGTAGCGGTCGAGGTGATCGAGAACCCGAAGCGCAACCTGCCGATCGCTGCGCTGGGCGGCGTTTGCATCGCGGCACTGATCTATATCGTGTCCTGCACGGTGTTGATGGGTATTGTGCCGGCTAAGGAACTGGCCGAGTCCTCGGCGCCCTTCGCCTTGGTTGCGCGGCAGCTTTTCGGACCGGCGATCGCGACCGTGATCATCTTCACGACGATCTTGAAGGCCTCCGGCACGCATGGTGGGCTGACCCTGGTTGCCATCGCTACGGCCAAGGCTGCCGCCGAGGACGGGGCGTTCCCGCGCATGTTCGGAGCCGTCGATCGCCGGGGCATCCCGATGCAGAGTCTTCTGGTGCACGGTGTCTTGATGACCGCCGCCGCCTTCGCGACCACATCGCCCACGCTGAGCCAGCAATTCAGCAAGCTGATCGACGTGGCGGTGGTGTTCTCGCTGGTTATCTATGTCTATAGCGCCTATGCGCTGTGGCGGCTGCGGCCGGCTGGCACGCCGGGCCAGACCCGTGACCGGATCATGGCGGTACTGGCTGCCGGGTTTTCGATCTGGGTGATCGCCGCGTCGGATTCCACCTTGCTGCTGATAGCGACCGCGATCCTGGCGACCAGCCTGCCGCTGTTCCCATTCTATAAAGGCCGGCTCGATGTCACCCCGCTGCCTGTCGGGCAGGAAGCTTGAGTCGTCTTCGGGCCGACCTGCTGCTGCTGCTGGCCGCGCTGATCTGGGGGACGGCTTTCGTCGCCCAAAAGGCGGGGCTAGGCGGCCTCGGGCCCCTCACTTTCATCGGCGGGCGCTTTGCCATGTCGGCTTTGCTGCTGGCGCCATTGGTTCTTCGCGAAGCGGCTAGCGCCGCGAGGCTGAGGCGGCGGGATTGGCTGCTAGCGGCCGCCATCAGTGCGGTCATGTGCGCCGGCGCGTCGATCCAGCAGTTTGGGCTTATAACCACGACTGTGACGAATGCGGGGTTCATTACCACGCTTTATATTGGCTTTGTCCCCTTTGTGGCCTGGGCGATCCTGCGTACGCGGATCCGGCCGATGGTACTGGTCGCGGTGGTTCTATCGCTGCTGGGTGCCTGGATGTTGGCAAGGCATGGGCAAGCGGCCGACGGACAGGCGGCGCCTTTGGCGCTGGGCGATTTACTGATCCTCGTTTCCGCCCTGATGTATGCGCTGCATATCGTGCTGGTTTCGCTGTTTCTGAGAGCGGTACATCGGCCGTTCTTCTTGGCTTTCGCGCAATATGGGATCACCGCGCTGATCGCCGGATCGATCAGCGTGGCAACCGAGCCCGCAAGCTGGACCACCGTCGGCGCGGCGCTGCCGGCGATGCTCTATACCGGTCTATTGTCGGGCGGCATCGGCTATACGCTGCAGATCGTCGCCCAGCGCTATACCCCGGCGACCGAGGCCGCCCTGATCATGTCACTGGAAAGTGTTTTCGCCGCCGTCGCCGGAGCCTTGTTGCTGGGCGAGCGGCTGACCCTGCCGGCGGCGCTGGGATGCGGCCTGATCTTGTCCGGCGTGGTGATGATCGAGGTCATTCCCGCGCTCTCGCGCCGGCGGGCAAGCACGATGGATAGTCCCGACCCGCCGATAGGCACCGTTCCACTCGACTGAAGGTATCCAGCATGATTTCGAAGCGTTCGATGTTCCTGTCCGGCGCCATGGCGGCTCTCCTAGTATCGGCGGGGCCGGGCGCCGGAGCCACCGAGGACTGGCACGCCTTCGGACGCGACGTGCTGAAGCAACTGATCGAGATCAATTCGGAACATGCCATCGGATCGACCGAGGTAACGCATGCCATCGCCGACCGGCTCACCGCGGCGGGCTTCGCCAGGGACGATATCAAGCTGTTGGGGCCGCCCGATCATCCGACCAAGGGCAATCTGGTGGTCCGGCTGAAGGGCACCGGGAAGTTGAAGCCGGTTCTTTATATAGGCCATCTGGATGTCGTGGAGGCGGAACGGACGGACTGGAGCTATGACCCCTTCAAGCTGACCGAGAAAGACGGCTGGCTGTATGGGCGCGGCACCATCGACATGAAAGGGCAGGATGCGTCGACGCTTACCGCGCTGATCCGGCTGAAGAAAGAGGGCTATATCCCCGACCGCGACATCATTGTCGCCTTCACCGCGGACGAGGAGGCGGGGGGCGACGCCAATGGGGTCGACTGGCTGCTCAAGAATCACCGCGACCTAGTCGATGCCGAATTCGTCATCAACCCGGATTCCGGAGAGGGCCGCTATAAGAACGGGCACAAGCTGTATCTCGGCATCCAGACCAGCGAGAAGGAATATATGACCTTCGGCTGGGCGGCGACGGACAAGGGCGGCCACAGCTCCCGTCCCGGGCCGGCGAATCCGATCTACCATGTCGCCGGCGCGGTGGCGCGACTGGCGCAATACCGATTCCCGCTGCATCTGACCGACACGACCAGGGAGTATTTCTCCAAACGCGCTGAGCTTGAGTCGGGCCAAGTGAAGGCGGACATGCTGTCGGTGGGGGGGGCGTCACCCGATCCCACGGCGGTCGAGCGCCTTTCGGCGGTCGTCGAGACTAACATCTTACTGCGCTCCACCTGCGTGGCGACGCAGTTCGATGGCGGGCGCAGCGAGAGTGCCCTGCCGGAGCTGGCCAAGGCGGTGATCCAATGCCGGACCGTTCCGGGCGAAACGCAGGCGTGGATAGAAAAGATCCTGAACGATATCGCCGCCGATCCGGCAGTGAAACTCAGTGTGATCTATCCGCCCGACATCAGCCCGGAATCGCCGGTCGACCTCCGGATCATGGGCGAGGCCGAAAAACTGGCCAGGGATATGTGGCCCGGTGTGGCCGTCATCCCCTTCATGTCGGCCGGCGCGTCCGACAGCGCCTTCAGCCGCGCCGGCGGATTGCCGAGCTATGGCGTCGACGGCACGTTCCAGGACCTTGACGACGATCGTGCCCATGGCAAAGACGAGCGCGTCGGCGTCGAGGCCTTCAACCAGGAGCTGGATTTCAGCTACCGGCTGATGAAGGATCTGGGCCGGATGAAATAGGCGGCCTGAACGGCGAAGTGGGCCCGCCACCGATGGCGCGCCCTTTTCCTAGAACTTCTGTCCGAACTTGAAGCCGATCGTGAGCGGCTGGATCGGCACAGCATAGACCACGCCGGAATGATTGTTGGTCTGTGTGGCGCAGACATTCGCCGGACATTCGGCATAGCGGTAAATTTGCCCGCGCTCGTCGAACGCGTTCTTGAGGAAGACCGAGGCCGAGAAGCTGTCGTTCGAAACGCCGGCCGATAGATCGACCGATGCATAAGCCGGTATCGGGCCCAGATCCGCCCGTTCGAGCGAACGAAGATCCGAGGTTCGGCGGCCGACATACACGACCGATCCCTGGAGGAAGGCATCGAGGCCATCGTTGAGCGTCCACTCATAGCGCGCCGTCGCATTGGCCTTGACCGGCGGCGTGACCGGAAGGGACTGGCCCGACGGCGCCTGGGGATTGGCGCAGGTCGTGATTGGGTTGTTGGCCGCGTCGGTCGTGCCGCAATAATTCGCCGACAGCGCCGCATCGATGATGCTGATGGCGCCCGAAACCAACCAATGGGAATCGATCGCCCAGCTGGCATCGGATTCGAAGCCCTTGATCTCGGCCGAGCCGGCGTTCGCGATCTCGGTCAGGCTGTTCGGACCCAGGAAGGCGAACTGGAACTGGTCCCAATTTTCATAGAAGAAGGCGCCATTCCAGCGAACCTGCTTGTCGTCCCAGGTCGTCTTCCAGCCGATTTCATAGTTGTACAGCGTGTCGGATGCATAGGGCCCTAAATTGCCGTTGCGGTTGACGCCGCCCGGACGGTAGCCGTCGGACGCGGTAAAATAGATCATCCGATCGTCGTCGAACTTGTATGAGATATTCGCCTTATAGGTCTCGCTGACCTCTTCGCCGACCTTGTTCAGGTTGGGGCAGAGCGCGTCCTTGAAAGGCGCGGCGCCGGGGATGCATCGCGCCTCACCGGTGCGCGAGCTGAAGCCTGAACCGAATCCATAGAAGCCGTAGAGGGAGTTGCGGGCATCGAACACGCGGACGCCGCCCGTCACGCTAAGCTGGTCGGTGAGTTCGTATGTCGCCTCGCCGAACGCGGCGGCATCACGGTCGGTCCGGACTTCCTCGGTCAGCCAGATCGTACCGGGAAGGGTGCTGACCGAAAGCGCCGGATCGAATCCCGGGATGATATATTGCTGCCGGATATTATGGGTCTGGTGTTCGTAGAACAGGCCGGCGGTGAAGTGAAATCGATCTGTGCCGGGCGATGAAACGCGCAGCTCGTGGCTCTGCTTCGTGAACTTGTCGGTGCCGATGATGTGCTGCGACGGATCAATGATATTGCCCGCTGCATTGGTGATATAGGCGCCTGAGCCGAACAGCGTGTCGTAGAAGAAGGAATATTCGGTGTAGTCGGTCTGGCTGTCCAGCCAGCGGTTGAAATAACCGCCGGCATAGGTGACGTCGAGATCGTAGATCTTGCCCTGGATCGTCAGCCCGGCCTGGTAAAAGCGGTCGTGGTTGTTTTCGGGCTGGAAGTGGGTCACCTGAAGGTCCGGCAGCTTGTTGCTGAAGCCGAAGACGCCGTTGCTGCGCTGGTCCTGGCCGATGGCGCTGGGCGTGATCGTCCAGTCGTCATCCAATTCGATCTTGATCGCGCCGCGACCACCGAAGGTCTGCACGTCGTTATAGTTGTTCTTTGCACGCGCGGCATTGTCGATCGTGATGCCCGAAACCGGGAAGGTCAGTTGGCCATGTACATTGTCGATATAGCCGGCATCGCCCTCCTGCCATCCGACCAAACGAACGGCGATCGTATCGGTGATCGGGATATTGACGAAGCCCTCGGCCACCGTTCCCGTACCGCCATGATCAACCTGATTCACCTGGAGATCATAGCCGGCATGAAATGCACTGGGATCGGGGGCGTTGGAGATGATCCTGAGTGTGCCCGACTGTGAGCTGGCGCCGTAAAGCGTGGATTGTGGACCTGCGAGCGCCTCGACGCGGGCGATGTCGTAAAGATGGACGTCGATCGCGCCCTGGATCGTGGTGACCGGCAGTTCGTCGAGATAGACGCCGACGCTGGGCAACGGACCGGAATGATTGCCGTCATTGCCGCTGGCGACACCACGGAAATAAATCTCGGTCTGGCTGGGCGCGATCGTCTGATAGGTCACACTGGGCAGGAACTTCACGTAATCATTGAATTCCGTGACGTTGAACTGTTCGAGCTTCTTGCCGCTGAAGGCCTGGATGCTGACCGGGACGTCCTGAAGATTTTCCGATCGTTTTTGTGCGGTGACCACGATCTCTTCGAGGCCGTTGTTGCTGGCAGCGGGCTGGTCTTGCGCGAGAGCCGCGGGCGCAAGGGCCAGAGGCGCTGCCGCCAGCACGGTCGACGCCAGCAGCCCTATCCTGACGGTTCGGCCATAGAGCGCCGCGGAGCGAAATTTCATTTCTGACATCTGCATCAACCTTCTGTTGGTCCTTGAGCTTTAGTTCCCCACTTGGCCTTATTGTCTTTCAACCCGCGTGATCGCGGTCGATCACACAAAGCCCTCCACCACCGCCTTCAGCGGGCCGAGCCAGGGTTCGTAACGCCGCCAATGATCGATGCCGTCGCGGAAGATCGGCTTGCGCACCTGCTCGGAACTGGCGGTTCTGACGGCGCGATCGTTTTCGTGGAAGCGCAGGCAAACCGTCTCGAATGGCAGGCCGCAATGTTCGAGCAGCTTCCTGATCTCGGTCTCGGTGTCGTCGACCATCATCTCGTAGATGACGCGGTGGATTCTGCCCGGCAAAACCGCATCGAAATGCGCCATCAGCCGCACATAGTCGCGGTAGTAGAGGCCGATATCGCCGAGGTCATAGGAAAAGGCCTGGCCGCGTGCGAAATTCTGCTTGAACACAGACATCGCCGATCCCAGCGGATGACGCCGCGCGTCGATGATTTTCGCATTCGGTAGGATCAACTGGATCATGCCGATATGGAGGAAGTTGTGCGGCATCTTGTCTATGAAGAAGGGCCGATCCGTTTTCCGCTGCACGCGAGTGCGGGCGATATAGTCCTCGCCCAGCTCCCGCAGCCGCGCATCGTCGAACGTGCCGAGGATTTCCGGGTAGGCCGAGGCGTCCGTCTTCTTGCGCCGCCCCCCCAGCACCCGCGCCATCGCGCTGATCTCGGGCAGCTCCATCGTGCCTTCGACCTGGGAATGGCTGGATAGGATCTGCTCGATCAGGGTCGAACCCGACCGCGGCAGTCCGACGATGAAGATCGGATCGGCGGCTTGGCAGCCCGATCCCGATCTCTGCGCAAATAATTCCTTGGTGAAGACCGGCTCGGAGCGCTGCATCTGCGCGGTCATTTCGCGCCCGTCGTAATCGACCTGGCCGCGGCGGATGCGGTTCCCGTTGGCGTAGTGCTCGAAGGATTCGGCATAGGCCGCCTCGTCTTCCAGCGCCTTGCCCAGCGCGAATTCGAAATGCAGCCGGTCGTCGTCCCTGATATCGGTCCGGGCCAATTGATGCCGCATTGCCGTGATCTCGGCTTCGGTGAAGCGGAAGGTCTTGAGGTTCGCAAGGCTGAAATAGGCTTCACCGAAACTGGGGAGGAGTTCGATGCTGCGCCGATAGGCGGCGATGCTGTCCTGTTGCCGCCCGGTGGTTTTGAGCGCGTGGCCGTAGCTCATCCAGGCCTTGGGCTGGGCCGGATAGTCCTTGAGCACGCCGGCATAGAGCGCGATCGCCTGGTCGTACTCGCCGATCTGGCTCAGCGCCGCGGCCTTAAGGTTGCGGTAGTTCGGATCGCCGGGGTTTGTCTCCAGGAGCATGTCGATTTGCGGCACGGCTTCGGCGGGCTTGCCAAGGCGGTAGAGCACGACCGCATAATTATGCCGCGCTGCGGTAAAGCCGGGAGCCAATTCGAGGCAGGTTGCGAGCAGCGACTCCGCATCGGCATAGCGGGCGATCCGGGTCGCCACCTCGGCAAGCATCCGGATCGCGGCGACATCGGTCGGATGCCGCTTGATAAAATCTTTGAGCAGCCGTTCGGCGACCGCTAGCCGGTTTTCGACGAGCGCGCTCGCCGCCTCGATGAGATGGGGATTGGTGACCGAAGTCTTGATCTGTTGTGCGTAATAGCCGTCGGCCGCCTGGGAATCGCCCGTTAAGGTGGACAGGTCGCCGAGCGCCCGCCAGGCGTCGCTCATCTGCGGCTTGATCTGGGTGGACCGGGTCAACGCGGCGTGCGCGTCGCTTGTCCTACCGACAGAAGCGAGCGCCAGCCCACGCTGGTAATGGGCTTCGGCCCAAAACGGGTGGGCGGCGGTGACCTTATCGAAGATTGCGCATGCAGCCTGCGGATCGCCGTTGAAACGCTTGGCAATTCCGACAATCAGGAGTGCGTCGGGATGGTCCGGAACGGCATGGAGAATCTCAAATGCCTGGCGTTCAGCGAGGGCGGGCTTAGTCTCAAGGAGCCGAAGCGCATGGCTGAGAGCCGTCGTTAGACTGCCCGCCGGTTCCGCCTCGTTTCCAATTTTAGACTTTGCCTCGGCAACTGCCAATTAAGTAATCCTCTTGCGCCGCACAAAACTATTTATGGAATTGCAGCTTCTGTCAATTCTGCAATGCGTTTTCTGCAAGGCTCAGCGCGCAGGGAATCCTTTCTGCGCGATCAGTCGCGCGCTGAGACGCCAAAAGCGAAAACTGAGTAGCAGGGCGACTGAAGCCAACCCCGAGGCGAGCCCCCACCAGATTCCGATGGCGCCGAGTTCCATGCGGACGCCCAGAATCCAGGCCGTCGTGAACCCGATTCCCCAATAGCCGAGAGAGGCGGCGATCGCCGGAATTCGCGTATCCTTGAGGCCGCGCAGCGCCCCGGCCGCAATGGTTTGCGCGCCATCAAAAACCTGGAAGAACGCGGCGATCGTCAGCAGCCGAGACGCCAGCGCGATCACCTCGGCCCGTGTCGTATCGCCGGCGGTAATGTAAACGCCGGCGATCAGGCCGGGCATGGCGATCAGGATCGCGGCCATCGCCCCCATGAAACCGACGCCGAGCATGAAGGCGGCGAGGGCTGCCGTCCGGGCCGCACGGGGCGATTGACGGCCCATATAGAAGCCGACACGCACATTGACCGCCTGGGAGACGGCGAGCGGCACCATGAAGGTCACCGACGCGACGCTCATGCTGATCTGGTGCGCGGCGAGCGGCGTCGCCCCGAATCGACCGATCAGCAGCGCCGCGAGGCTGAACAGCACGATCTCGACTGCCATGATGAAGGCGATCGGCCAGCCCAGAGTTGCAAGCTCCCGCAGGATATGCCAATCGATCCGCCCGATCAGGCGGAAGTGGCGCAAAGCCGGGGTCAGCCGCATTTCCAGCCCGATCGCGGCGGTCATCGCCCAGATGGTGATCAAGGTGGCTGTGCAGGATCCGATATAGCCGAGCTGGGGCAGCCCCCACGCGCCATGGATCAACCCGTAATTCAGCAATCCGTTGATTACGACCGCGATCAGCGCCACCGCCATGACCATCCAGGGCCGTCCCATCGCCGCCAGATAACCACGCTGGGTCGCCATGATCAGCGAGGCCGGCATCGCGAAGAGCAGTACCCTGTCGTAATGGGCGATGGCGCCGGCAAGGACCGGCGGTTCGCCAATCGCTAGCAGCAACGGCTCGGCGTTCCAGAGCAGGAGCATCGGCGGCAATGCCGAAAGCAGAGCGAGCAGAAAACCGCTACGCAGGATCGGCGCGATCCGCGCCTCGTTTCCGGAGCCGCGCGCATGGGACACCAGGATGCTGACGGCGATTAGCCCGCCGGCGACGACGATCATCAACGTGAAGTACAAGTTGGCGCCGAGCCCACCCGCCGCCAGCGCGTCGCGGCCGAGCGACCCCAGCAGGACCGTGTCGGTCGCACCCATCGCGACCTGCGCCAGCTGCGCCATGGCCAGGGGCGCGGCAAGCCGGAGCGTCGCGCCGACTTCCTGGCCGAAGCGGGGATGAGATTGCTCGACAGACATGAAAGACCTGAACTTGGGCATGCCCCGGTGCGTCGACCGGCCCGGGGCACGGGAACATAGTCGGGCACATGTGGAGTGTCACATGATCAAACCGCAAAGCTGCCCGGCCCATTGAGGCCTTCGCCGCTGGGCGCACCCCTGCTGGACGGGCTGATTGGCGGCTTCTATCTTCCGGGCACGAGATTTTGGAGGCGGCGATGGGACGTTTTGTGACACTGGTCGAGGTCGGACCGCGCGACGGGCTGCAGAACGAGCCGACGATTCTTCCGACGGAAGCCAAAATCGCTTTCATCAACCGCGCGTTGGACGCCGGGTTGAAGCATATCGAGGCGGTCAGCTTCGTGCATCCGAAGAAAGTGCCACAGATGGCGGACGCTGAGGCGGTGATGGCGGGCGTACCTCGCGACCGCGGTGCCATCTATTGCGGGCTGGTACTGAACCGGCGCGGTTTTGACCGCGCGGTTGCCGCCGGATGCGACGAGATTCTCTATGTCACCTCATCGACCGACAGCTTCAGCCTGCGCAACCAGGGCATGCCGGTTGCCGAAGCCATTGCCGGCTGGCACGAGATTTCCCGCGCCGCGGCAGACATCGGCATGCGGGCGAGCGTGTCGGTCTCGAATGCCTTCGGCTGCCCGTTCGAGGGGCGTGTGCCGGTATCGCGGATCGCCGAGATCGCCGCCGAACTGGTCAAGTCGCCGGTCGGCGACCTGATCGTTCCAGACACAATCGGGGTGGCGGTGCCGCCGCAAGTGACGGCGATGTGGAACGCGCTCAAGTCCGTGGTCGGCGAGGTCTCGCTGAGGGCGCATTTTCACAACACCCGCAACACAGCGATCGCGAATGTCTATGCCGCGGTCGAGGCGGGGGCGACGGTGGTCGACGCCTCGATCGGCGGCATCGGCGGCTGCCCGTTCGCACCCCGCGCGACCGGAAATGTCGCGACCGAGGATGTGTTGTATCTGCTGAGCGAGATGGGCATCGAAACCGGCGTGTCGCTCGATGGGCTGATCGATACAGCGAAATGGCTGGAACCGCAGGTGGGCCATGCGCTGGCGGGGATGGTGTCTCGCGCGGGCGGATTTCCAGTGGCGCGAGCGGCGGCATGACGCGGTCCGCGACAGGACCCGACTTGCCCAATTTGAGAAATATTATATCTTGATTGCTGCCGCGCATCATTTCCCGGATTGCGCGCATTGAGCGGGCTTGTTCGCTGGACCCATATCGTCCCTTTGCTGCCAATGTCCGGTTGCTTCGCTATAGGAGCGCGCCGCGCGGGCGCCCTATGCCCGCCAAACGGATCGGAGACGATCCCAAAGATTCCTACCGCGGTATGTTCGAACATGCGCTGTGGGGAATTTTCCAGACGACCCTGGACGGTAAGTACATAAGGGCGAATGCGGCGCTCGCCCAGATCTATGGGTATGAATCGCCCGCGGCCCTGATGAGCGGCCTGACCGATATCGGGCGGCAACTCTATGTTGATCCGGCGCGCCGCGACGAATTCGTGCATCTGATGCGGGACAATGGCGGCCTTTCGGGTTTCGAATCCGAGATTTACCGGCGCGATGGATCGGTAATCTGGATTTCGGAGAGTTGCCGCGAGGTCCGCGACGAGCACGGCACCTTCCTCTGCTACGAGGGCACGGTCGAGAACATCTCTCAGCGCAAGGGGATCGAGGCCGAGCTCTATGCCGCCCGCGCCAGTGCTGAGCAGTCGAACAAGGCCAAATCGGTTTTTCTTGCCAATATGAGCCATGAGCTTCGCACGCCGCTGAATGCGATATTGGGCTTTTCCGAATTGATGACCCAGGAGCTGTTTGGCCCGATGGGCGATCCCCATTATGTCGAATTCGCAGGCGATATCTTCCGCAGCGGCCGGCACCTATTGGACATTATCGGTAACATTCTCGACTTAGCTAAGGTGGAAACCGGCCAGTTGAGCCTGAATGAGCTCGAGGTCGAGATCATCGACCTGATTCGCGGTTCGGAACGATTAGTCGCCGAAACAGCGCGGCACCGCGACATCGGCCTCAAGGTGCATGTGCCGCCGGGACCGGTGACGGTGACGGGGGATCCGACGCGGCTCCGGCAGATATTGCTGAACCTGCTCTCAAATGCGGTGAAATTCACGCCGGAAGGCAAAAGCGTCGTTCTGTCATGCGGGCGGGAAGATGATCAGCTGTTCCTGCGCGTCGCCGACACCGGTATTGGGATCAAGCCGGACGATCTTGGCAAGGTGATGCAGCCCTTTCATCAGGTCGATAATTCCTTCTCCCGCCGCTATGAGGGGACTGGGCTCGGATTGCCGCTTACGCAATCACTGGTGGATCTGCATGGTGCGACCATGACGATCGAGAGCGCGCTGGGCGAAGGCACGACCGTGACTGTGCGATTGCCGGCGTCGCGCGTCGTTGATTGGGGGCCGTTGGCCTTAGAGCAGGTCGGCTAGGCGGGCGAACGCCGGGTAGTGGTCGGGTGCGCCGCCCGAAAGCCGGGGCAGGCCGACAATGTCGGACGAACTGAAACGCCGAATGGTAGCGACCGTTTCGTCCAGATCGACCGCGTTGGTCGCGGATTCGCTGACGACGACCGCCGTCACCTGCAATCTACGCCGGTCCAGCACGTCGAGCGCGCTTAGCGTATGGCTGATCGTTCCGAGATAGCTGCCCGCGACCAGCAGGACCGGAAGGTTCAGCGCCGCCATCCAGTCCAGTACTGTGTGGCGATCATCGAGCGGCACCATGATGCCGCCGACGCCTTCGATCAGTAGTGCGTCCGGCTGGGCGGCGATGCGTTTGCGGCAGAAGCCCAGCAGTGCTTCGAAATCGATCGATGCGCCTTCCAGCCGGGAGGCCATGTCCGGGGAGAGTGGAGCCTTAAACCGCCAAGGCGAGATCGCGTTGATTTCCGTGGTTTTGAGATTTCGCCCAAGGGCGGTCAGAAGGCGGCTGCTATCGCTGGCGGCGGCGCGGTGCATGTCGAAGCCGCTGATGATCGGCTTCAACGCGTCGACCGGGCGCCCGGCACGCCTGAGTGCGCGGATGATGCCCTCGGTGACGAAGGTCTTGCCGACATCCGTGCCGGTCGCCGTAACAAATACCGCGCTCATGGACGGGCTGGAATGCAAGGCCGAATCGTTTCGGCGAGGCGTTCGATTTCCGAATCCGGGTGAAGTGCGGTGAAGGCGACCCGCAGGCGAGCGGTTCCGGCGGGGACGGTCGGCGGGCGGATGGCGACAACCAGGAAGCCCGCATCTTCGAGCCTGCGTGACAGGTCGAGCGCGACCTTGGCGTCGCCGATAAGGATCGGCACAATCGGGCTGACGGCGTCCGCGATGTTCAGCCTCCGGGTAAAGAGCCGGGCCTTGGCGATGGGCAGCGCGGTATAGCCCGGGTCGGTTTCGATCAGCTCGAGCGCGGCGATGGCCGCCGCGACGGAGGCGGGCGGCAGGCCGGTGGAATAGACGAAGGTGCGCGACCGGCTTTTGACGAGGTCGATCACGGGCTGCGACGCGCAGAGATAGCCGCCATAGCCGCCTATCGCCTTGGACAGCGTGCCCATCTGGAGGTCGATATCGGCCTTTGGCCCGTCGGCGAAACTGGAGCCACGTCCGCCGCCCACGACGCCAATGCCATGGGCATCGTCGGACAGCAGCCAGGAGTCATGCGTTTTCGCGAGTGCCGCCAGCCCATGCAGCGGCGCGAGGTCGCCATCCATGGAGAATACGCCGTCGGTCGCGATCAGCGCGTGGCGATGAGTGGCACGGTGCTGGACCAGCAATTCACCCAGATGGGCGAGGTCGTTATGGCGGAAGGTCACGACCCTGCCGCCGCTGAGCTTCCCGCCGGTCATGATGCAGGAATGCGCCCATTCGTCGATCAGCACGAGATCGGCGCTGCTGGTCAGGGTTGGAATGATGCCAGCATTGGCGAGATAGCCCGAACCGAAGACGCAGGCGGCCTCGGTCCCCTTCAGACGCGCCAGTTTTCCCTCCAGTTCGGCGAAAAGCGGGTGGTTTCCGGTCACCAGCCGCGAGGCGCCGGAGCCGACGCCATATTGCTCGATCGCGGCGATGGCGGCAGCTTTGACCGCCGCATGCTGGCTGAGATTGAGATAGTCGTTGCAGGAAAAGGATAGCAGTCGGCGGCCGCCGCGCTCCACCCAGATATGGTCGGTGCGCGTCGTCTCGACCAGCGTGCGGAGCAACGAACGCTTGGCGAGCCGGGCGAGCTTTTCGGATGCGAAGGCGTCGAGGGATGACAAAATGGCGCACTACCGTTTACAAGCAGGACAAGGCTCATGGTGTGACGGCTGGTTTTGGCGAACGCAAGGCCCGCCCCTCTTTGCAATGGAATTGGTGGAATGTCCGTCGTCAGTATCGATTCATTTGCGGCGCCGCATGCGCCCTCCGGCTTTCGTGACCTTGGCGCGTTGCGTCATGACTGGACCCGAGAAGAAATCCGTGCGCTGTTCGCTCTGCCTTTCCCCGAGCTGATCTTCCAGGCGCAAACCGTACACCGGATAAACTTCGACCCGCTTCAAGTCCAAATCTCGACCTTACTGTCGATCAAGACCGGCGGCTGTCCCGAGGATTGCGCCTATTGTCCACAAAGCTCGGCCTATGAGACCAAACTCAAGGCCAGCAAGCTGATGGATGTCGATGCGGTTTTGGCCGAGGCGGCTGCGGCGAGGGCAGCCGGGGCCAGCCGGTTCTGTATGGGCGCGGCTTGGCGTTCGCCCAAAGATCATGATTTGGACGCGGTTTGTGCGATGGTCGAGGGCGTCAAGGCGATGGGGATGGAAAGCTGCGTCACCTTGGGCATGCTGACGCCGCCGCAGGCTGGCCGACTGAAGGACGCCGGGTTGGATTACTATAATCACAATCTCGACACCTCGCCGGAGTTCTATGGCGAGATCATCACCACCCGGACCTATCAGGATCGGCTCGATACGCTGGAAACCGTTCGCGACGCTGGCATCAATGTGTGTTGCGGCGGTATCGTCGGGATGGGCGAGGGGCTGGAGGACCGAGTCGGCATGGTTCATGCCCTGGCGACCCTGCCGTCCCATCCGGAAAGCGTGCCGATCAACCAGCTGGTCCAGGTCGAGGGTACGCCGCTGGCCGGTTCGGACACGCTCGATCCGCTTGATTTCGTCCGCACGATCGCCGTGGCGCGCATCACCATGCCGGAATCGATGGTGCGACTGTCGGCCGGCCGCGAAAACATGAGCGACGAGACCCAGGCTTTGTGCCTGCTGGCCGGCGCGAACTCGATCTTCTACGGCCCCAAGCTGCTGACCACACCCAACCCGGCGCAGGACCGCGACATGCGGCTGCTGGAACGGCTCGGCATGAGCCCGATGGCGCTGTGACCAGCTGATGCAAGCGAAGCCTGCCTGGTTCGAGGCCGGTTTTCCGCATATCTGGACGCCCTACAGCCAGATGAAGACCGCGTTGCCGCCTTTGCCGGTGGCGGGGACCGGGGGCGTGCGGATCTATCTCAGCGATGGGCGGGAGTTGATTGATGGCATCGCCTCCTGGTGGACGGCGTGCCACGGCTACAACCATCCGCATATCCGCGCCGCCGTGATCCGCCAATTGGAGGTCATGCCACATGTGATGTTCGGCGGGCTGACCCATGAGCCGGCCTTGACGCTGGCGGCCAAACTGGCGGCAATGCTGCCGGGCGATCTGAACCACGTCTTCTTCACCGATTCGGGCTCGGTCGCGGTCGAGGTCGCGATGAAGATGGCGATGCAGTTCTGGTTAAACCGGGGCGTGCGCGAGCGAACGGGGTTTCTGGCATTCCGCGGCGGCTATCACGGCGACACGTTGGGCACGATGGCGGTGTGCGATCCAGGCGAGGGGATGCACAGCCTGTTCACCGGTTTGCTGCCGCCGCAGCCGATGCTGGATTTACCGGTCGACGAGGCGTCGATCGCGGCATTCGACCGGTTTCTGGACGATCACGCCGGCGAATTGGCGGCGATCCTGGTTGAGCCGCTGATCCAGGGCGCCGGCGGCATGATTTTTCACGATGCCGACGTGTTGCGCCGCCTGCGGGCTGCCGCCAACAAGTACAGCCTGATCCTGATTTTCGATGAGATATTCACCGGCCTTGCCCGCACTGGCACGATGTTCGCCTGCGAGGTGGCGGGTGTAGTGCCCGATATCATCACATTGTCGAAGGCGCTAACCGGCGGGACGATGGCGCTGGCCGCCACTGTTGCGACGAAACAGATATTCGACGGCTTCTGGTCCAACGATTCAGGCCACGCTTTGATGCATGGGCCGACCTATATGGCAAACGCGCTTGCCTGCGCGGCCGCCATCGCATCTTTAGAACTTTTCGATACCGAACCCCGATTGGAGCAGGTCAGGGCGATCTCGGCGGGCTTGACCGACGGGTTATCGCCACTGCGCAAGGTCGCAGGGATCAAGGACGTGCGGGTGATGGGCGCGGTCGGCGTCGTGCAGCTTGACGGGCTGAATGATCCGAAGTCGCTGCAGCGGGCCTGCGTCGAGGCCGGAATCTGGGTCCGGCCATTCCGCGACATCGTCTATCTGACGCCGTCCTTCACGATCGGCACGGACGATCTTGAGCGGCTGACCGGCGCCTTGACGAAGGTCCTGGCCGCTTAAACGATCATGCCGAGGGCGCGCTGATACAAGTCGAGCAACTCCTCCTGCTCTCGCCGGTCAGCGGATTCCATTTTCCGCAGGCGCACGACTTGGCGCATGATCTTGATGTCAAAGCCGGTGCCCTTGGCCTCGGCATAGACTTCCTTGATATCGGCCGCTGTGGCCGCTTTTTCTTCTTCCAGCCGCTCGATGCGCTCGATGAAGGATTTTAGCCGGGCGGCGGAGCTGTCGCTGGTCGCGGCATCGGCGGGGCCCTGGTCGAGTGCGGTGTCTGGCATGATGGCGATCGATCGTTGAGTTTGCGGAGCCGGGAAGCTACGGCGAGTCGACGGGCGAAACAAGCGACCTTGGTTATCTTTCTGTTGGGGCAGGTTGAACTCTTTGGGCATGGTTGAATTGAGGCGCGCTTACGGATTGCCCGGTCGAGCGGCTTTCGGTAGTGTCGGTCGGCATGAAGGTCCACGTGGAAATCGACTGCACCCCTGAGGAGGCGCGCACCTTCTTCGGTCTGCCGGATGTCGCCCCGATGCAGGAGCGGCTGATGAAGGAGGTCGAGGAGCGCGCAATCGCCGCCATGCACGCGATGGAGCCGGAGGCGCTGATCAAGAATTGGCTCCCGGCCTCAATGCAAGGCCTTGAAAATATTCAAAAGATGTTTTGGAACGCAATGGGCGATCCAAAGAAGAAATAGAGAGACGATGACCGACCGTTCGCTGCCGAGTGATCCTGCGCCCTATTACGAGGCGCATGTTTTTGTTTGCACCAATGATCGTGGCGAGGGCGCCAAGCGCCCGTCCTGCGCGCGCCGCGGCTCGGAGAAGCTGCGCGACTATATGAAGGCGCAGGCGCGCGCCGCCGGCCTGAAGGACGTTCGGATCAACAATTCGGGCTGTCTGGATCGCTGCGAGCTGGGTTGCACCATAGCGATCTATCCAGAAGGCGTCTGGTATCATTACGACACCCGCGCCGACATCGATGAAATCATCGAGACCCACCTGAAGCAGGGCAAGCGCGTGGAGCGGCTGATGCTGACGACCGAGCAGGAAGAGCTGCGGCCCGAGCAGGTGCCCGTTCCCGCCGAATAAGCCCGTTATGCCAGATAACGTGTGATGTCTGGCGAGACGCTTTTCGCCCTTGCCAGCGCACCCGGCCGGGCCGCGATCGCGGTCTGGCGGTTGTCCGGCCCGGACGTCGCCGAAGCGATCCGCGCGCTCACCGGGCGTGCTTTGCCCGCGCCCCGACGCGCCAGTTTACGTCGATTGACGGATCCTTTTACCGGCATTGCCATCGATCAGGCGCTGGTATTATGGTTTCCCGGGCCCGGCAGCTTCACCGGAGAGGATTCGGCCGAACTGCACAGCCACGGCGGACGCGCAGTCGCCGAAGCTATCGCCGCCGCGCTAGGCCGGCTACCGGGGCTGCGCCCCGCCGAGCCGGGTGAGTTTTCCCGCCGGGCGTTCCTGAACGGCAGGCTGGACCTCACCGAGGCGGAGGCGATCGCCGATTTGGCCGCCGCCGAAACCGAAGCGCAGCGGCGGCAGGCTTTGGCCCAAGCCGGCGGGGCACTCAGCGCACTTTACGACGGCTGGCGCGCCGACCTGATTCGTCTGCGCGCCCATCTGGAAGCCGACATCGAATTCCCCGATGAGGATATCGGCGACCCCGTGGTGAAATTGTCCGGACAATTGTGCGCGCTGCGTTCGGCTGTGGCCGCGCATTTGGCGGACGCGCGTAGAGGCGAACGGCTTCGTGACGGGGTGACCATCGCGGTGGTGGGGGCGCCGAATGCGGGAAAATCCAGCATTGTGAACTGCTTGGCGCGCCGCGACGTCGCGATTGTGTCGCCCGAAGCGGGTACGACGCGCGACGCGATCGAGGTGCATCTCGACCTTTGTGGATACCCGGTCATCCTGGTCGATACGGCCGGGCTGCGAGATGCCAGTGGATCGATTGAGGCGGAAGGTATTGCCCGAGCTCGTGCCCGCGCCGGCACCGCCGACCTGGTGCTGGCGCTGTTCGCGACCGATGTGGAGCCGGATGCCGAAACGCTGGCGCTGCTGGACGATCGGGCGATTACGGTGGCGAGCAAGGCTGATTTGGCGGTAGCGGAAGAGCCCCCTCACGCTGTCCCCGTAAGGGCGAGGGCGCATGACGCGCGGGTTGGACTGTCTCGGACCTACGGTGAGAAGGTGGGGATGACGGGGTGCTCGCAGATCGCAATCTCCGCCAAAACGGGTGCCGGCATCGACACCCTTCTGCAAACTCTGGCCGTCCGCGTCGCAGAGCTGCTCGCCGACCGGGAAACGCCGCCGCCGACGCGCGCACGGCACCGGGAAGCTTTGGCGCGCTGCCTCGCTGCGCTTGACACGGCCGGGAGCGCCCAGTTGCCCGAACTCGCGGCGGAGGATCTGCGCAGCGCCGCCGACGAACTCGGGCGGATCACCGGACGGATCGACATTGAGGACATGCTCGATGCGATCTTCCTAGATTTCTGTATCGGCAAGTAAGGCCGCGGATGAGTGTTTCACGTGAAACGGCGCCTTCGCCTTTGACCCTGGCGGCCGAAATCCCTACATTCCGGCCGATGAGCACATGGGATGTCATAGTTGTAGGCGGCGGGCACGCTGGGACCGAGGCTGCCGCGGCCGCGGCGCGCATGGGTGCGTGTACCGCCTTGGTGACGCATGACCGCGGGA
>JAQGIF010000296.1 GCA_028291345.1 Rhodospirillales bacterium
TGGACTGGGTCGCTGCGCGTGTCACAGATGTGGGGCCTGCTCGACCCCGAACCGCTTGCCACCAGCCGTCTGTCACTCTTCGTGCGCCAGCAAAGCTCGGCCTTAGGTGGAACGCTGATCTTCGACCCCAGCTCAGTCGACGCCGCCTGGGTGGAAGCCTTTCCAGGTCGGCTGGAGGCGATCATCTCCGGGCTCGCGGTGTCGCCGGCGTCGAGCCTTGAGGCGTTATTGGCCATCGGCAAGGGCAAAGGAAAAGGCTAAGGGCGGTTCGCCACGAGCACTGCGGCGGCCGCGGCGTTGCAGGCGACCGGTTTGCCGTTCAAGCGGATCGGGCTTGAGGCTGGGCCGTTATCACAGTGGCTTTACGCAGGACTAACGGCGGCGGGACTACCGGTCGTGTGTGTCGATGCACGATCATGCGGCATGGCTATACCGCCGTACCGTCTATCTTGATCCGGGCGCAAAGTAGGTTGGGCATCAATACGACGCAGATGAATATCATCCTGCAGTTGCTCGATTACTGGATCGAGCCGACGCGCAAGCCCTTTCCCACGAAGAGGGACATCGCCAATCGTATCGGTGTCGCCGACAAGACGGTGCAGATCAACATTCGCGCCTTGGAAATGGCGGGGTTGATTTCACGCGAAATGCGAAAGACGGCGGCGGGCGATTGGAACAGCAATATCTACCATCTCGACCAGCTGATCGAGCGGGTTCGAAAACTGGAGCCGGAATTTCAAAGGGAGAAAGAGGAGCGGGAGCGGCTACGGCGAAATCTTGAGACACCGATCTATCGGCGGAGGGCCAAGCCCTAAAAAAAGTTACCCCGGGCGCATGCCGAAGCAGAGGCGACACCGGGGTCTACCCAGCTGATATATCGAGGGGTGGGGAAGATTTCAAGTATAAAAAGGCGAACTATGGACCATTCCGACATCGCGGCGCTGGAAAAAGCGCTGTCCTTAGAACGATTTAGCCGCTACCTGGCCTGGGCAAATGGCGATCGCGCACGCGCGGTGGAACTCTACACGCTCAACACCCGGCTGTCCGAGGCGCTTTATACGCCACTCCAGGCCTTGGAGGTTTCGCTGCGAAATCGCATTCACACCGTCATAAGCGAGGCGGTCAATGACCATTGGTTCGATGAGCCGGAGTTCCAGAAGGGGCGCCAGGCAGAGCAGCTCGAGAAAGCCAAGGCCGATCTGGCGGAAGAGCGCAAGCCGGCAGAACCGGGACGCGTTGTCGCTGCTCTGACGTTCGGCTACTGGACCGGATTCTTCGGCGCCGCTTACGACGCATTCTGGCGCGATACGCTGTACCAGATCGCGATCCGGCCGAATGGCAAGCGTCTCAGCCGGAAGGATTTCAGCAAGCCCATTACGCCGATCCGAATTCTGCGTAATCGTATCGCCCATCATGAACCGATCCTTGGCTGGAATCTCCCCGAGCACCACAACAAGATTCTGGAACTGACGGATTGGCTATCGCCACCGGCCGCCAACTGGTGCCGCGGGATTAGCAGCTTCGCGGCGGTCTACCCGGAACATGGCGTTGAACTGCATTCGGTGTGAGGGTGAAGGACAAAGCTATGAAATGGCCGGGGAGATCACCTGGCACGATCTTACAGAAACTTCTGCGCAGGAAAGATCAGTCGAAGCCGGGAACCACCGATTTCGAGAAGCAACGGCATCCTTCTTCAAATCCTGGGTGAGTCCACTTTCCATCAACCAACAATCCTTCCTTCATAGTCGGCGCCACACACCCAGAAGTCGGCGCGCCGCCGCGCTGGAAAACGGATACGGCTATTTTTGTCGGAGAGGCCAAGGATGGCAAGATCCTTCCTATCCGGATGAAGGCTGGAACGGCACGGTCAACCCTCCGTCTCACTGAACTCTTCGTAGCGGACGGCAGTTCCTCCCCGGCAACTACGTCGCGGTCCGCAATGAACTCACATTTGGAATTGACGAATACGTTGGCAGCCACGCCTTCATCCGGCTCGTTGAGATACCATCCTACCGTCAGGCTGTTGAAATTTGTCGGGCAACCTAACTGGTCGCCCCGCCTCACTGCGAAGTCCTGGTATAGCTTTTTCAGCTCTGCGTTCTCTACGTGAGGCTCGGCGATGAGAAGGAGGAGCATGACGAGGCCATCGCCTTGGCTGCGAGCGAGTGGAACCGGCTCCAGCGACGAACCGAGGCGGGTTTATATCGATAAGCTCGATTGCAAGATCGACGAGGATTTTTATCGGCGTATGAAATTTCAATCGCGCGACAAGCAGGATCGCTGTCAACGCGACATTGGTCGGCATAGTGAGGCGAGCGATGCGTATCTGGATGAAGGCGTCGCGCTTCTAGCGCTCGCGCTAAATGCCTACAGATTGTTCGAACTTCGGGGAGGAGCGGAGGCTGCCGAAGTTGGTCCTTTCGAACTGCTTGCGGCACCACGGCTCACTTGGCGCTGATTTCCGGCAACCCTTTGATCTTCTTGCCGAAACGAACGATCGCGCTTCGATTGAGCTTCGATTGAAATGGAAGCCAATAGAGGCGTTTTGGCGAAAAACGAGACTGGCTCCAAAAGCTGGTTTCGCACGCAGCGGACCGCCTGTGCGGCGTGCTTGTTATGCGCTTCGATGTCCTGCCCGTCTGATCGACCGTGGCCGAGCGGGTGAACGGACGGAAGCTTTTTCGTCGGCTGCTATACCGTGAATATGCCGTGTCGACACTTCCGACGCAATTTCGACCGTATGGTCGAACCCAATAAATCAGCGGGATTCAAGGAGCACACCCTTGACCCGGCAAGACTTGTTTCGAAATGTTCACCAGATATTCCAATGGCTTAATAGAAACTTCATCCTATCTTTACCCGCCTTTCCCTAGCGAACGTCTATCGTCGTTATTCAAAAAAGAATCCGGGGAAGCGATATCCGCTGCAGCGCGCGATGCGGCCGTTTCGCCCGTCCGACCCTCACCGGAAAGGCAGGCATCCATGACCAACGAAGACGACACCGTCCGGGCCGAACAGGCCCGGAAAGGAAGCCCATTCCTCAGCACCACACAGGCCGCGCACTATATCAGCCTGTCGCACCGAACCTTGGAGAAATTCCGCAAGACAGGACGCGGCCCGTCCTATCGCAAACACGGGCGCTATGTGCGGTACCATATCGCCGACCTTGACGCCTGGTCGACGGCTCGCGCCAAAACCTTGACCTCCAACGATGTATAGGCGCGCCCTGCTCGCCGCCAGCGGTATCGCTCTGGCAGCGCTCACCGCGTCCGGCCTCGCGCGGCCCGCGCCGCGCCTGATCTGGAACCCAAGCGCGAGCGCTCCGGTCGGCCTTTATTGGTTAGCCGCGAGGTCACCGATCCGCCGGGGCGATCTAGTCCTGGCGAACCCGCCGGATGCCGCGCGCGGGCTCGCCGCAGCGCGCGGCTATCTCCCCGCAGGCGTGCCGGTCGTGAAGCAGGTGGCGGCGATGGCCGGTGACCGGGTTTGCAGGATCGGCACCGATCTCTGGGTCGAGGGGCGGATCGCCGCTCGGTCATTGCCTGCTGACCGGCAGGGGCGGCCTCTGCCCGTCTGGACCGAGTGCCGCGCACTCGGGCACGACGAGGTGTTGTTGCTCATGGCCGCCGTGCCGGACTCATTCGACGGGCGGTATTTTGGGCCGGTCGATGCAGACCGGATTCTTGGCCAGCTGGTGCCGCTATGGACCCGGTGACATTGGCGGCGACGGTGGCGCTAATATTCACCTCGCCGCAGATGGAGGCCGTAATCACATCGGCCAACTCGGTTTCCGAGCCGTCAACTGCGGCAAACCTGTCGTCCTGGTCGAGCGAGATCGCCGAGGCGGCGAGCCGTTTCGCGCTGCCCGAGATGTGGATCCGCGCGGTGCTCGGAGCGGAGAGTGGCGGCGTCCCGTCGGCGGTGTCTGCGAAAGGGGGCGATCGGGCTCATGCAGCTCATGCCCGAAACGTATCGGCAGATGCGCGGCGAATACGGGTTCGGCGACGATCCCTTCGATCCGCGTGACAACATCCTTGCCGGTTCTGCCTTCCTCAGAAAGATGCTCGACCGCTATGGCGCACCGGTTTTTCTCGCCGCTTACAACGCCGGGCCACAGCGCGTGGACGCGGCCCTGGCCGGAATGCGCGCGCTTCCGGACGAAAGCAGGGCTTTGATGGCGAAGATCTCGGGAGAGCTCGGCCTCGATCGCTCCGGGCCGGGGGATATTCGCATGGTGACCGCAAGGTCAAGCGGTCTGTTCTTTGCTTTTGGCGGCACGAAGGAACAGGCGGCGGATTCGGCGTCGTGGCGGCAGCTGTTCGCGCCTATGCGCGGCGGCGGAGAGAACCGCTAAAACTAGTGGCGCGGCTGGTGAGCGTGCCCGGTCAGGGCCTTGTCTCGGTCGCGCCCATGGTACCAGCCGGAGCGAAGCGGCGGTCAGACTGACGGAGCCAGCTACCGATCGGTGTTGA
>JAQGIF010000298.1 GCA_028291345.1 Rhodospirillales bacterium
GGGAGCAGAAGGGATTGCCGGCGGCAGGCGCCGATCTTGTAGAAGGAGTTCGGCAGGGCGCCAATCATACGAAACGCGGGCCGCGTCGGGGCAGAGAATTCTTGCCCAGCCTCGCAGCGTAATCCACCTTACATTTTCTTCGTCCTACTCAACCACAACCTGTCCATACATCCAGGGGAATGCCTTGGAGTTGTAGGTATAGGCTCCCGCCTTGTCGAACTTCACGGTGCCGGTGGCGCCGGGTGCGATCGGGCCGGTAGACCAGGATCCGTCCATCGCGGCGGCGTCGTGGAGCTGCTTGCCCTTGTTGGTCCAGGTCACGATATCGCCAACCTTTACCTTGATGCGCATCGGCAGGGTGGAATATTCGTCCGGCACTTCACGTACCTTATCGACCAGCCCTCCATCGCCGATCATACCGCCCAAAGTCACCGCCGTCGCCTTCACGACACGGCCGCCGAAGGTGGTTTCGGTCTGCGGGGGCGGCGGTGCGGCTGCCTGGTCGGCCTTGCCGCCCAATGCGAAGGTCCATAGGACGTTTGTCGCGATCACGGAGACATACTGCTTGCCGTCCAGCTCATAAATCGCCGCCGGGCCGCTCTCGTTCGCGCCGGTCTGGAACTGCCACAGAATCTCCCCGGTCTTGGGATCCAGCGCCTGGAGGTTGCCGTCCGGGTCGCCATGGAACAGCAGCCCGCCAGCGGTGGCGGTGAAGCCGCTGCCGTTCTGCATTTCGTAGGGCGTATTCTTCTGCCAGACGATCTTGTTGGTCGTGCTGTCGATCGCCGCCATGACGCCGGACGTCTTGATGCCCGGCAGCCCGCCATTGCCGCCGACGAAGAAGCGCGGATCCTCGAAGCGATGTAGCCATAGCGGCCAGGCCGGCGAGCCGGCAACGAAGAAATATTTTGTGGCCGGGTCATAGGCCATCGGCGAGGACCGGGCGGTCAGCACTGGATACATCGCGTTGGGCGTATCGAAATCGATCGGCTGGAAATGGCAGAAGGGCTTGAAACCGGCCGGGATGTTGGCGGGATCGACGCAATCCGGCCCTACCCTGTCGGCGCCAACCGGGAAGGGCTGGGTCGGGGCGGTCATCTGGCGCGGCGCTTGCGGCGTCGGCCGTTCCTCCACCGGATGGACTGGCTTGCCGGTCACACGGTCCAGTAGGAACAGATAGCCGTCAGTGCGCATCGCACCCACCGCTTTGCGCGGCTTCCCGTCGACCTTTGCGTCATATAGCACCAGCGGAGTGCCGATATCGTCTTCCCAGATATCGTGATGGACAGTCTGGTAATGCCACTTGTACTTGCCGGTCTTCAGATCGACCGCGACCACCGAATCGGTGAACAAATTATCGCCGCCGCGCAGCTCGCCGCCCCATTGCGGGACCGGATTGCCGGTGCCGAAAATGACCAAGCCCAGTTCCGGGTCGACCACCGGCGTGTTCCACACGCCGCCGCCGCCGCGCTTATATTCCTCATTGTCCTTCGGCCAGCTATCGCCGCCGATATCACCCGGCGCCGCCGTGGCGAAGAAAGTCCAGACTTCATTGCCGGTCTTGGCGTCGAGTGCGACGACGCGGCCGCGTACGCCGAAATCGCCGTTCGACAGCCCGGTGATGATCTTGCCATCGGCATAGGTCGGTGCGCCCGACACATACTGGCCGGTCAGGGTGAGCGCCGCGGCCGGGCTGTCGGCGCGAACCGGCATCTGGTCGCCGATCGGATGACTCCAGACTTCGTTGCCGGTCTTGGCATCGAGCGCGACGATATGGGCGTCGGCAGTGCCGTAGAACACCTTGCCTTCCGCCAGCGTGATGCCCTTAAACTGGAAGGACGGTGCGATCTCCGTCTTATGCGCCCAGATCACTTCGCCTGTCTTGGGGTTCATCGCATAGACGTGGGTGCCCGCCGTCACATACATAACGCCGCTCGCCACGACCGGCGTGCCGCGCGACACCTCACCCTCGAACTTGTGGCTCCAGATGCCTCCCAGCTGCTTGATATTCTTTGAGTTGATCTGCGACAGGGTCGAATAGCGCGAGTTGCCGAGATCGCCTTCCACCATCGGCCAGCTTTTCGATGCGGGGGCGGCATGGAGCGCCACCGGAACGGTCAGGCAGGTCGCCGCCAAGGCAGCGAACAGGAAACGTGCCCCAGACGAGCGTAAATGATTGGCCATGATTTCCCCTTGATCGCCGCCATTGCGGCCTCGGTCGTAAATGTTGCGGCAAACGTACTGGCCTGCTGCCAATGATGCAACAGTCTGTTGCTGCTATAACGTCTCGAACTGCAATCTTCTATAGGTTGGCGTCTGCGTATTGGGAAATGGTATTCGTACGCGCTAGAAAAGGGGCGCAGGCGTCAACGGCAGAGCATAAATATAGGTTCGCAGTTCCGCTAGGCAGGGACGGTCATGAGTGTAGGGATGGGCATGAGTTCGAATATAGCGTCAGGCAAAATCATCTCGGTCGATCCCGCTCTGGCGGCGGAATACCGGTCGCATGGCTGGTGGAGCGATATCACGCTCGCCGGCCGCGTCCGCAAGCTGGCGGCCGAGCGGCCGAGCGATGCGGCCTTCATTACCGCGACCGCGCACTTTAGTTGGGACGATTACAACACTGCGTCCGATCGCATAGCTGGCGCGCTGATCGCGCTGGGGTTCGAACGCGGCGATCGGGTCGCGGTCGTGCTGCCGGACGGGCCGGCGGTGCATGCCGCCTTGGTCGGCGTCGAGAAGGCTGGGCTGATCGCGGTCGGCATCGGCGCGCGCGCCGGCGACCGGGAAATCTCCTATCTGGTCAACCGCACCAACGCCAAGGCTCTGATCACGTTCGAGATGCAGAAGGGCCGTCCGGCCGATGCCCTGCGCGCGGCGCTGGCGGAGCAGGGCGCTAATCTCCAGCATCTGATCCTGGTGCCGGACTTCACCGCCGCCGATCAGCCGATCCTGGTCAACGGCCAACCGGCTGTTTCGTCCGGCGGGATTCCGGTTTCGCTCGGCATCGGGCCGGACGAGCTGTTCCTGCTGAACTCGACCTCCGGCACGACCGGCCTGCCCAAATGCGTGATGCACACACCCAACCGCTGGTATTATTTCCACAAGCTGGCCGAGATCGCGGGCGACTTTAAATCAGACGAAATTTTCATGGGCGCGGTGCCGGCGCCCTTCGGGTTCGGCATGTGGACGTCGCATTTCTCGCCCGCCATCCTGGGCGTGCCCACCGTGGTGATGGAGAGGTTCGACGCCCATGCCGCTTTGGACCTAATCGAGCGCGAGAAGGTCACAGTGCTGTGCGCCGTCAGTACGCAATTCATCATGTTGCTGAACGCACAGGCCGAGCGCCCGCGGGACCTATCGTCCCTGCGCTCGATGTTCACCGGCGGTGAGGCGGTGCCGTTCGAGCGGGCGGCCGAGTTCGAGCAGGTGACCGGCGCGTCGGTGCTGCAATTCTATGGCTCGAACGAGACCGGCGCGCTCAGCTATACCACCGCCCAAGATACGCGCGAGAAGCGGCTGCGCACCGCCGGCCGGCTGATCCCAGATATGAAAGTGCGCCTGTTTGACCCCGATACCGGGGAGGATATCACCGGCAAAAGCTCGATCGGCCAGCCCGGTTGCGTGGGCCCCGCTACGTGTCTCGGCTATTGGAACGACGATGCCGGCAACGCCAAGCTCTACACGCCGGGCGGCTGGATGCTGATGGGCGATATCGTCGAGATCGACGATGAAGGCTATCTGCGGGTCGTCGGCCGCACCTCCGATTTCATCATCCGCGGCGGCAAGAATATCAGCGCCCCGGCGGTGGAAGAGGAAGTCGGCACGCATCCCGGTGTCGCGCTGGTGGCCGCGGTTGCGGCGCCGGACAAAATATTTGGGGAAAAAGTCGCCATCTATGTCGTCCCCCGTGCCGGCGCGACCGTGACACTGGAGTCGATCAGCCAGCATCTGAACGCGCGGGGCGTGTCCAAGGAATGGTTCCCCGAACATCTGATCCTGGTCGACGAACTGCCGGTCTCGTCCGGTGGCAAGACCGCCAAGGGCGACCTGAAGATCGATATCAAGAAACGGTTTGCCGATCAGGTGCGGTGATATCGTCCGTTTCCGCGCGGCGACTATTGGCACCCCAAGATCGTCGAGCGGGCCGGGAAATTCGGTGGCTCCGCCCTTCTCATCGCCGCGACCAAAACGGCCGATCCGGCGCGGCGGCGGCATCAGCGGATGCTGAACCGCGTGCGTACAGTCACGATTCCCGAAGACATAGCGGCTGAAGCGCACAGTTTTGATGATTTCGGAACCTTCCGGCGCGCCTTGCAGCTTCCGGCGCAGACGGCTGATCTGCACGTGGACCGACCGAACGGCGACTCCTCACGTCCCTTGGTCAGGTCGAGCAACTGATCGCGATTGAGCACACAGCGGGGCCGGCGTGCCAGGACGACGAGAAGGTCATATCGCCGGCCGTGAGCTCGATCTCAACGCCCTAAGGGTTCAGCAGGCGGCGTCGTTCCGGCTCCAGGATGAAGCCGTCGAAGCTCAGCCTATCTTCGGGTTCGGGTGCTGCCGCGCTGTCGCTCCGCCTCAGCACCGCATTGATGCGGGCGTCCAGTTCGCGCGGGCTGAACAGCTTGGGCAGGTAATCGTCGGCGCCGCTTTCCAGCCCGACAACGCGGTCGGCTTCTTCGCCCAATGCTGTCAGCATGATGATCGGGATCGTCGCTCTGGCGGCGCGCAGCTTGCAGCAGATGGCAAGCCCGTCCTCGCCCGGCAACATCAGGTCGAGCAGCAGCAGGCTGAAATTGCCGGTATCGAGCGCCTGGCGCATCTCGCCGCCATTGCGCACGGTGGTGACACGAAAGCCCCGGCTGGTCAGATAGCGCGCGATCAGATCTCGCGTTTCGCGATCGTCCTCGACGACCAGAAGATGCGGTATGTTTCCCATAGGATTAGCTTAGCAGCGGCTCTGCCAGTGCCGCTTATCTGTTTGGTAACAGATTGTAACAAGCTAACCAAAACGCATAAATCGAAACCTTTAAACAGGTCACCGACATCTGCTCGTGACATGTAACGGTTTCAGTGCACCTGTCTTCAACTTGACAGGCCCGCCGCTATGAATGTGAGTGCCGCACTCAATCCCTGCTTCCTCATCCTGATCACGCTCACCGCCGCCGGGCTGTTCGTTGCCGGCTTCGGATATGGCTACGAGGCCCGCCCGATGACGGCGTGTTCGACGACCTAGCCCGCCATCCTGCTTTTCACAGGCTCTTCCACACAAATTTCTAAGTCCTGCTCCGCAGATCGTCGTGCGGGCCAGGCTGCGCGAAATAAGACGCAGGATGGCAACGTTCTGGCCGTTGATACGGTCACACACCTGCAGGACCGCCAGCATTCGATGTCAGCCGAGGCCGACGATCTGGCGAAGCTGCTGGATGTCATCAGGCCGCTCTATGCGGCCGTGACCGCGGAGCAGAAGGAAATTGCGAAGACTTGCTTCCGATCGGCCCGCCGCCATTCCCACAGGAATTCCATTGAGGAGTTTTGATATGAGTAGACCGGCCAAAACACCAGCGATGACGTTCGATGACGCGATGACCGTGCATGTGCTGCGCGCCGAGGGCTTCACCTATGGTGAGCTCTGCCGATTGTTTGGCGACCATACCAGCCGCATAACCCAGGTGCTGGACGGCAAGCTTCACCCGGGAAGCTGGGATCAGGCGCTGGAGCGGCTGGCGCGCGGTAACTACTGGCATCCCCGGATCGTCGCGATGGTCGTTGCCGAGGGGGGCGCCGAACCGCTGATCGCCGCGACCAAGGCCGCCGATCCGGCCAAGCGGCGTTATCAACAGTCATTGAAGCGACTGAACAGGTTCAGTATCCCGTTTTGCCGTAGGTCTACCCGGCTGGGGAACGCGGCTTAAGGGAGGCTCAGCCTGCTAGTTAGGCCAAGCCTAGCCGCGCCGCGTCGAGCGACATGTCGAGGTCGAAGCCGGTCATCTCATAGCCTTTGCGGAAATCGTTCATGTGTCGGCGCATCCAGTTGCGCGCGCCGTCGCTGTCACGGGCAGAGAGGCGTTCATGGATGAAGCGATGGGCGTCTGCGACGCGGCGATAAGTGTGCAGGCGCGGCAGGATGATGCGTCCGGCGGGGATGAACAGCTTGGTGATCGGCTCGTGCGACAGGATCAGCACGCGGTTGCCCGAACCCTGGGCCAATATTTCGTGAAACTCGCGGTCGAGGCCGACGAAATCATCGACATCGAAAATCTCCCCCGCCTCGATCTGTGCGATGGCCTCGTCCATCTCGGCGATATTGGCGGCCAGCCGGGCGAGGTCGGGTTCGGTGATGTTGCGCGCTGCGATTTCCGCCATCATCGGCTCGACCAGGGCGGACGCTTCCCATAATTCGCGGAAGGTGATCGACGCCAGGATCAGCGCGCGGCTGGCCGACGACGCCAGCTCCAGATAATGCGGGATCGAGATGCGGGGACGTTTGGCGCCCAGACGCTCCACCAGCCCGCTTTGCTCCAGCAGCCTGATCCCCTCGCGCACGGTCGAGCGGTTGACGCCGAACTGCTCGGCCAGCAGCGTTTCCGCCGGCAGCGGGTCGCCGACCCGCAAATGTCCGGCGAAAATCTGTTTTTCGATGGCGTCATAAACCAGGCGATAGGCGGGCGCCCGTTCGATGCGGGTGAAATCGCGAGTCTGCATGGCCTTATCCTAGCGTCCCTTGTTCCTGCATTGCGAGGCGCTTAGCGACGCGGCATGACGAGGTTGTGCGACTTGATAGCACCATACTCGAGTGATACTGTCCAGAATTGTCCGACAAGCCGACAATTGGGTCTAACGCTTATTAAAATGTCCGACCAGATTTACGAAAATATCATCATTGATAGAGAGGGAGCGGCCGCGCGGATCACCCTGTCGCGCGCGGAAAAGCTCAATCCGATCGATTGGGCGACGATCCGCGAACTCACCCGCGCCATCGTCGAGCTCGAGGCGACCGATTGTCTGGCGGTCATTGTCACTGGAAGCGGCCGCAGCTTTTCGGCGGGCGGCGATCTGGAGGGTTATATCAGCCTCTACCAGAGCAAGGAGCGGTTTCAGCAGTTCCTCGAGGATTTCTTCAAGATGCTGGACGCGATCGAGCGGTCGGAGAAGATCTATATCGCCGCCATAAACGGCGTCTGCGTCGCAGGCGGGCTAGAGCTGCTGCTAGCCTGCGATTTGGTCATAGCCGCCGACACCGCGAAGATCGGGGACGGCCATCTGAATTTCGGCCAATTGCCGGGCGCAGGGGGATCACAGCGCCTGCCGCATGCGATCGGGCTGCTGCGCGCCAAGCAGCTGATCCTGACCGGGAAGCTGCTGACCGCCGCCGAGGCCGAACGGATCGGGCTAGTGGGCGAGGTGGTGCCGGCCGACGAGCTGCAGGCCACGGCTCTGCGCTATGTCGTCGATATGGCCCAGAAGAGCCCGGTCGGCATTCGCGGCGCCAAGCATCTGACCAATCTGACCCTCACCATGCCGATGCCGGAGGGGCTGAAATACGAACTTTCATACGTACATCGCTATGCGACGGAAGAGCCAGATGCGACCGAGGGGCTGATCGCCTTCAAGGACAAGCGCAAGCCCGCCTTCGGCCGTCGATAGCTTCGCGCGCAGATAAGAGGAAAATCAATGTTCGCGTTACGTGACAAATATGCCATCGCCGGGATCGGCTATACTGATTTCTCGAAGAAATCGGGCCGGACGGTGCGCAGCCTGGCGTCGGAAGCCTGCATCAAGGCGACGGCCGATGCCGGGCTGAAAATCTCCGACATCGACGGCATTGTCAGCTTCAACTTCAACGATTCTGCGTCGGCTATCGCCGTGGCGACCGAGGTCGGCGTGCCCCAAGCGAATTACGCGGTCGACTTCCTGGCTGGCGGCAACGGTGCCAACCTGATCATCCTGTCGGCGATCGCGGCGATCGAGGCCGGGCTCGCCAAGACCGTGCTGTGCTATCGCGCGATGAACGGCCGCTCCGGCTTTCGCCTCGGTGGCGGTCGGGATCTCGCCGCCTATAACATCACGCAATATACCGCGCCGTTCGGCTGGATCACTTATCCGCAGGCGATGGCGATGTGGTGCCGCCGCCACATGGTCGAATACGGTACAACCAGCGATCAGCTGGGCGAGATCGCGGTTCAATTCCGCAAGAATGCCGAGCATAACGAACGCGCGATGCAGCGCACCCCGATCACGATGGATGATTATTTCAACTCGCGCATGATCGTCGACCCGTTCCATATGCTGGATATCTGCCTGGAAACCGACGGCGCCTGCGCCGTGCTGGTCACAACCGCCGAACGCGCCAAGGACATGAAGCATAAACCGGTCCATGTGATGGGCGGCGCCTATGGCGGCGGCCCGAACCAGGGCGAAGATCTGTTCGATGCCATGCGCTGGCCCGACCATTCGCATAACTATGCCAAATATATCGCCGCCGATCTGTGGAAGAGCGCGGGCATCGGCCCCAAGGATATCGACCTCGCCCAGATCTATGATTGTTTCACCTACAGCATAATCATGCAGCTGGAGGGGTTGGGCTTCTGCGACCCAGGCGAGGGTGGTCCGTTCGTCCAGGGCGGCCGTATCGCCCCCGATGGCGAATTGCCGCTGAACACTGCGGGCGGACTGCTGTCCGAGGGCTATATCCACGGGCTGAACCATGTCGTCGAGGCGGTTCAGCAATTGCGCGGCGATGCCGGCGTGCGCCAGGTGCCCGATGTTGAAACATGTCTGACAACGGCCGGAGCAATGACCTGCGGCAGCGCGCTCGTGCTGAGGAATTGAGATCATGAGCGAAGCAACAATGACCTACGAAAAGCCCCTGCCGGTTCTCGACCCCGAAAGCACTCCGTTCTGGGAGGCCTGCCGCGAGCACAAGCTCAAGATCGTGCGCTGCCTCGATTGCGGCCAGGTCCGCTTTCCGCCGACCAGCTTCTGTCCGCACTGCAACTCTGCCAAGCTGGAATGGATCGAGGCGAGCGGCAAGGCGACCCTGTTCAGCTGGATCGTCGTGCGCCACCCGGTGCCCAAGGACGTCTATGCGCTGGACGTGCCCTATGTCGTCGCCCTGGTGACCTTGGAGGAAGGCGTGCGTATGCCGACCAACATCGTCGGCTGCGCCCCGGAGGACGTCACGGCCTACATGCCGCTCAAGGTCCTGTTCCGCGACGTTACGCCCGAGATCACCTTGCCGGTTTTCGCGCCTGATAGAGGCTGATGCCGTGACGGCTTGTACTTCTCAAATAGAGCCTCCCACCTTGAGGGGGAGGTCGGCAACGCAAAATGTGGACGGGTGGGGGGTACTGCCGCCACCTTTCCTGCGCCACCGAGAAGGCTCGACCATACCCCCCACCCGGACCTTTGGGCCGACCTCCCCCCCATGGGGGGAGGCGCTTCTGAATATTGGGGTGCCCGTTTAATGACCTTCCAAACTCCCTTCGAAGCCTCGCCTTTGCTCGCACAAGTCGCGGGCCTGTCGCGCACGGAACTCGAAAAGCTGCAACTGACCAAATTGCGCCGGCAGTTGGAGCGGCTTTACACGCAAAGCCCGTACTACCGCGCTCGCATGGTAACCGCCGGGCTAAAACCCGACGCTGTCACCTCGCTCGATATTTTCAAGGCGCGATTTCCGACTTCGAACAAGGCGGACTTCTTGGCCGACCAACTGGAGCATCCGCCCTTCGGCGCTCGTCTGGGCATCGCCCGGGATCAGGTGGCGCTGGTCAATATGACCGGTGGCACATCCGGCCAGGGGCAGGAAATTTACGGGCGCAGCCAGCGCGACATCCATATGCAGGGCTATCTGCACGCGCTGCCCTGGTTCCTGGCGGGGTTGCGTCCCGGTGACATGGCGATCAATTGCGTGCCGGCCGGCGGCATGACGACTGGCGGCTGGGGGCCGGGCGAAGGGCTGCGCATCATCGGCGCGACGGCTTTCCATGTCGGCGGCACGCTGTCGACCGACGCCAAGATCGACCTGATGCGAAAGCTGGGCGACGTTAATTTCGTCTATGCCTCGACCAATTACCTCCACACTCTGACCGACGCGCTGCTGCGCCGCGGGCTCGAGCCGCGCGAGGCCTTTCCCAACATCCGGGCGCTGTTCATCGCGGCCGAGGGGTATCCGATCGAATGGGCCGAGAAGATCGAAGCTCATTGGGGCTGTGGTCTACAGGAAGGCTATGGCAGCACACAATGCGCCGGCTTCGGCGGATCCACCTGCGACAGCGGCGTGGTGACCAAGGACGGCAAGCGCGGCCTGATCCATCTGTTCGAGTGGGAGACAATGTTCGAGATCGTCGATCCCGAAACCGGCGATCCGACGCAATCGGGCGAGGTGGGCGAAATGGTGATCACCAACCTCTCGATCGAAGGCTCTCCTGTCGTGCGCTTCCGCACCGGCGACGCGGCGCGCTATGTCTCGCATAAGGACAGCGGGTCGGCCTGGAGCTGGAACGCCATCGAGTGCGGCACGATCGGCCGATTCGACGACATGATGAAGATACGCGGCAACAATGTCTGGCCCTCGGCCATCGACGCTGCTGTCTTCGGTCATGCCGAGGTGGCGGACTATGCCGGCCGGGTCTTCACGACCGAGGACGGCAAGACCGAGATCGAGGTGCGGTTGGCCTTGTCAGACAACGCGGCGATGACCCTCTCGCCCGAGCAGCGGCAGAATTTGTTTCAATCCGTGCGCAGCGCGATCAAGGAGCGTAACAATATCTGGGTCAAGCTGATCGAGGTCGAACGCCGCGCGCTGCCGGAATTCGCCTATAAGGCTCGGCGCTGGACCGACGAACGCCAATCCGGGTATCGGCTATGAGCGAGCAATCTGAAAGAGATGACGACGCCATTTTAGCGAATATGTTGCTGGAGGCGGAAAGCCTGTGCCGTAGCAAGGATGCGCTTTTGTGCGGCCAGTACCGCCATCTGCAGGATCGCATCCGCGCACTGATCGAACTCCGCGAATGCTTCCAGGCGAAAGCCGAATGACGGATCGGTTTCGCCTCGACGGCCAGGTTGCCGTCGTGACCGGCGGCAGCGGTGGCATCGGTTCGGCGGGGGCGCTAGCTTTGGCCGAGGCTGGGGCGGACATTGCGCTGGTGGGCCGCAATCGCGGCAAGCTGGACGCCGCGGCGCAGGCGGTCGAAGCGGTCGGGCGGCGCGCCCTGGTGGTCCGGGCGGAAGTGACCGACGAGGCGGCGTTGAACGCGGCGGCAGCCGAGATCGAGGCCAAGCTTGGCCCGGCCGATATCCTCTTCAATAATGCCGGAATTACGTCGCCGAAGCTGCTGGCGGACCTGCCGCTGGAAGAGTGGCGGCGCGTCATCGATGTGAACCTGACCGGCGCCTATCTTTGCACCCGTGCCTTTGCCCCGGGCATGCAGGCGCGCAAACGCGGCCGGATCATCAATATGGGTTCGATCCTGTCGGGCCGGGGCATGGCGACCCGCACGGCCTATTCCGCCAGCAAGGCCGGCCTCGCCAATCTCGGCGCCGCCCTGTGCTTCGAGCTCGGCCCCCACGGCATCACAGTCAACACCATTGGCGCCACGGTGATCGTCACCGATCTCAACCGCGAGCTCGTTCGCACTCAGCCTGAACTCTATGGCGAGGTGGTGCGGCGCACGGCTCTGGGGCGCTTGGGCGAGGTGCAGGATGTGACCGCGGTGTTGGTCTTCTTGGCCTCGCCGGCGGCGGGGTTCATCACCGGGCAGACGGTGTACGTGGATGGTGGTTATACGGCGGGGTAGGCGGCCGATCCGAGCTGACCGCCGTGGGGGCAAGCCATTTGTCTCGCGTCCACAGACCAGTTCCCGCTTTAAGACTTGTGGCGGCGACGAGATGGGCGTCCACATAATCGATTCCCACACGAAACAGTGCATGCCGGTCCACCAAGTGTAGAACTTCCATGTCCCTGGCGACTTCCGCCTGTGGCACATCGCTTATCGCGGTCAAAATGAGCTCGCGTTGCTGTAGATTCCCCGATGCCAACTCGCCGATGACGAATAGATGAACGAGAACCTGCGCAGCGTGCAGCAGGTGGGTCAGTGCGACATCACCGGCCCGCAGATGATCGATCCAGATTGATATATCGACGAGAATCAAACAGCGGGTCGTCGTCGGGCGATACGGACAGGTTCGGCTCTCTACCGCTTAGTCACGCCAAGCGGCGCGCGCTTTCCCGTTCGATCGGCGCCTTCAAGGCCTCGCGAACCAAGGCGGATTTCAGGCCAGTGAATGCCTGGGCCTTTGACACAAGGTCGTCGTTGAGGGCTAAAGTCGTGCGCATCGCTTCCTCCTTACCCATAGGCATTCATCACTTGATGTCGATTTCAATGCCGACTGGGGAAATCGATCATTGTTTGTTTTTCGCGGATGCAAGGTTGCGCGCCACCCAAGCCAAACTATGTTCGTGCGTAACCGCGCCTTCGCCCGTTGGAGCTCCCTGGATGCCTGATCTTTCCGCCTTTCCAATTTCCGCGCGCTGGCCTGCCGCGCATCCCGACCGGCTTCAGCTCTATTCCATGCCGACGCCGAATGGAGTGAAGGTTTCAATCGCGTTGGAGGAGATCGGGCTGCCGTACGAGGCGCATCTGGTCGACATCATGAAGAATGAAAGCTGGACACCCCAATTCCTGGCGTTGAACCCGAACGGCAAGATACCGGCGATCGTCGATCCCCATGGGCCGGGCGGCAAGCCGATCGGCCTATTCGAATCCGGCGCGATTTTGCTGTATCTCGCCGAGAAGACCGGGAAATTGCTGCCAGCCGATGCGGCGCGGCGATATGAGACCATCCAGTGGGTGTTCTTCCAGATGGCCTCGGTCGGGCCGATGTTCGGCCAAATCGGCTATTTCCATAAGTTCGCCGGCAAGGATATCGCCGACAAGCGCCCTCTGGAGCGTTATCGCGACGAATCGAAGCGCCTGCTCTGCGTACTGGAGACGCGGCTCGACGGGCGGTCATGGATCATGGACGACGACTATACGATTGCCGACATTTCGCTCGTCGGCTGGGTGCGCAACCTGGTCGGCTTTTACGGCGCGGGCGAATTGGTCGAGTTCGACCGTTTGAAGCGGGTGCCGGCTTGGCTTGAACGTTGCCTCGCACGGCCCGCGGTTCAGCGCGGGCTGGAAATCCCAACGAGGGGCTGAGGGCCGCCGACTGGAATGCCGACGTTGAACGGATTGTCGCGAAATTCGATCCTACTGGTCGTCTCAGGCTTGGCCTTGTTCTCCATCCACGACCTCTATGGGCAAGTCGATGGAAACAAGGCTCCGCCAGGTGAGACGTCCTTCACGCGAAAGGATGGAAGCAGCTATCAAGGTCAAGCCGTGAGGGGCGTGCCCGAAGGCCATGGCGCCATGCGGACCGCCGATGGCGACGAGTATTACGGCGATTTCCACCAGGGCGAACTTAGCGGCACCGGCCTCTATCAATGGGCGGATGGAACGACCTATGCGGGGTCGTTCGCCCATGGCTCACCCAACGGCAAGGGTAAGTTCAATTTCGCGGACGGGATCGTCTATAGCGGCGAAGTCCGCGACGGACAGCCGAACGGGACCGGTACGTTCAACTACCCCAACGGCACCCGGTATGAGGGGGCGGTCGCGGATGGCGCACCCAACGGATACGGCACGCTGACCCGAGCAGACGGTTCGAAGCGCGCGTCGAACTGGATGATGGGCCGCCCAGTCGGGCCCTGAATTTCGGGCCTCAGCGCATGCCCACTACCTGCGGCGGCGGATCGGTCGGCTTATGATCGTCCGGCCCCCGTGCGGCCCCGATCTGCTGCGGCGTCACCTGGCCCTGGCGGCCGCTCATCTGGCCAATCGTATAGTTGGCGATGAACGACAGTTCCCGGTCGGTATAGCCGCCGGTGAAGCTGTGCATGAACATCAGGCCTTGATCGGTTTCGATCTGCGTGCCGTGAGCCAATACCTGCACCAGGTTTGTGCCGGTGACGTCGCCAGCGGTATGTGCACCGCCCAGGGCTGCCCAGGGCGATTGGCGGCCGGCTCCCGTCGGCAGGTGGCAGCCGGCACAGGCCTGATTAAAGAGATGCGCGCCCATCGGGTCCGGCGCCGCCGCCGCCGCTACGGTGGCGGGCACCGCGGGCGGGCCGTCGGGCTGTGCCGGCCGATCGCGCAGATAGGTGACCATGGCGGCGACATCGTCCTTGGTCAGATAGCGCAGGCTGTATTCGACCGCCTCCGCCATCGGACCCGATGCGGGACCGCGACCCGGCGCCTTGCCGGTCGACAGATACTCGGCCAGTTGGGCATCGGTCCAGCCGCCGATGCCGGCATTCTTATCGCCGGAGATATTGTAAGCCAGCCAGCCTTGCTGCTTGGCGCCGGCATAGGCTTTGTCGCTCTTCAGGGCTTGCATGAAATTGCGTGGCGTATGGCATTCGCCGCAATGGCCCAGCGCCTCGACCAGATAGGCGCCGCGATTCCATGCCGCCGATTTTGTCGTGTCGGGTTCGAACCTCTTGTCCGAGACATTGATCAAGTTCCAGGCCACCATGCCCCAACGTTGATTGAACGGAAACTTCATCGCGTTTGCCGGCGGCGTATATTCGATAGGTTTCAGGGTGAACAGATAGGCCTTGATCGCCAGCGCGTCGTCGCGGCTGAGCTTGGTGTAGGACGCATAGGGCATCGCCGGATAGAGATGCTTGCCGCCGCGCGCCACGCCTGTCCACAGCATACGAACCCAGTCGTCGTCGTTGTATCCGCCAATGCCGGTCTTTGGATCGGGCGTGATGTTGGACGAATACAGTGTCCCCATTCCCGGCAGCACAAAGGCGCGGCCGCCCGCGAACAAATGCCCGCCGGGGACGGTATGGCATGACACGCAGTCTGCGGCCCGGACCAGATATTCGCCTTTGCCGACGATAGAGTCGTCGGCGCGAGCGGCAAGAGGGATGGCAAGCAGGAGCGTGGAGGCGAGTAGCAGACCGCGCAGCATGTTCCGCGTTTTCACGATGCTTGGCGTCGTCACGATGCTTGCAGCTGGTTGCCAAATGGCAGGCGGCGTAGCCGACGGCCGGTGGCGGCGAAGATCGCATTGCCGAGCGACGGGGCGGCGGCGACGGTGCCGGTCTCGCCGATCCCGCCCGGCTTTTCGTTGTTGCGGATCGGATAGACCTCGATCTTTGGCGCTTCGTTCATCCTCAGCGTCCGATAATCATGGAAGTTGCTTTGCTCGACCCGCCCGTTGGCCAGCGTGATCTCGTTGTAGAGCGCGGTCCCCAGACCCAGGATCATACCGCCCTCGATCTGTGCTCGTACCGTGTCGGGATTGACGACGGTGCCGCAATCGACGGCGACAACGGCGCGGCGGGGCAGGATTTCGCCTTGCCGCGTCACCTCGACCTCCATCACCGTGGCGATATAGGTGCCGAAGGCGAACTGTACCTCGACGCCACGTCCATGGCCTGAGGGCAGTGCGGTGCCCCAGCCGGCTTTTTCGGCGGCGAGGCTGAGAACCGCCAGCGCGCGAGGATTCTTCTGCAGCATCGCCCGTCGGAACGCGACCGGGTCCTGCTTGGCGGCGGCGGCAAGCTCGTCAACAAAACTTTCGACCACGAACACGTTATGCGTCGGCCCTACGCCGCGCCACCAGCCGGTGTTGAGGCCCTCGGGTTCGGCACGCACATAGTCCACCAAGGTCGCGGGCACTTCATAGGGCGTGTCGGCGGCGCCCTCGACCGCGTCGGGATCCAGGCCGTTCTTGAATGCGGAGGGAGCCCAGCGAGCCATCACGGACGAGCCGGTGACACGATGGGTCCAGCCCATCAGCTTGCCTGAAGAGTCGAGACCCGCCGCGACGCGATCGTAATAATAGGGTCGATAGTAGTCGTGCTGGGTGTCTTCTTCCCGGGTCCAGATCAGCTTGACCGGATAGGCAACCTGCTTGGCGAAGCCGGCGGCGATCTCGATCGAGTCGATATCCAGCCGCCGTCCGAATGCGGCGCCACAATAGAGATTGTTGATGACGATGGTTTCAGGCTTGAGGCCGGTCATTTTGGCGACCGCGTTCTGGGCGCGCACCGGCACCTGCGTTCCAACCCAGACCTCCGCCCCGTCCGCCCGCACATGTAGCAGGCAATTGACCGGTTCCATCGGCGCGTGGGACAGGAACGGCAGTTCGTAGATCGCCGAAAGGCTGGTCGCGGCGGCCTTGATCGCGCCTTCGGCGTCGCCTTCCTTCTTGGCGACGACGCCGGAGCTCTGCGATGCCTTATCCATCGCCGCTATGATGGAGCCTGTGGTGACCGCGCGGTTCGGTCCGCCCTCCCAGACGACGGCCAGCCGTTCCAATCCCTGCTTGGCCGCCCACATGTGATCGCCGATCACCGCGACTGCTATGTCGTCCAATTTCAGAACGTCGCGCACGCCGGGGATCGCCCGCGCCGCTGCCTCGTTCATGCTGGCTAATTTCCCGCCATTGACCGGGGAGATCGCAACCGTGCCGATTTTCATGCCGGGCAGTTTGGCGTCGATGCCGTATATCGCGGTGCCATTGACCTTGGAGGGCGTATCCAACCGCTTAGCGTTGGTGCCAATCAGCTTGAAATCGGCGGGCGCCTTCAGCGGCACGTCCGTCGGGACGGGCAGCGTGGCCGCCGCCGCCGCGACCGCGCCATAGGGGAGCGAGCGGCCGGTCGGGGTATGCAGCACCGCGCCGTGCTCGGCGTGACAGGATGCGGGGTCGACCTTCCACTGCTTCGCGGCGGCGGTGATCAGCATGACCCGCGCAGTCGCGCCTGCCTGGCGCAAGCGCATCCAATCGCCGCGAATGGACGCGGAGCCGCCGGTCGCCTGGTCGCCGAGCGACGGATCGGTATATCTCAAAAGGTCGGGCGGCGCGGCCTGGAGCTGAACCTGGTCGAGCCCGACCTCGAGTTCTTCCGCCAGCAGCATCGCGGCGGAAGTGAAGATGCCCTGGCCGACTTCCGCATTCGGCATTATCAGGGTGATCGTGCCCGAAGGTTCTATTTTCACGAAGGCGTTCGGCACGAAAACGGCCGCGGCTTCCGCGCCTCTTGCGAGGCCTGGCAGGCGAAGTCCCAGCATCAGGCCGCCACCGGCAACCAAACTGGTCTTCAGGACCGTCCTGCGTGAGAACGCGACCGTGGGGGAAAGCTCGATATGACCCATGATCGCCGCCCCCTATGCTGACGCCGCGGCGTGGATCGCCTCGCGTATTCTGACATAAGTGCCGCAGCGGCAGATATTGCCTGACATCGCGGAATCGATATCGGCGTCGGTCGGCTTAGGCGTCTGGTTCAGCAGCGCGGTTGCCGACATGATCTGCCCTGATTGGCAATAGCCGCACTGGACCACTTCCTTGTCCAGCCACGCATGTTGAACCTTGGCTCCGGTCGGGCTGTCGCCAACCGCTTCGATCGTGACGATCGGCTGATCGCCGATGCCACTCACCGGCAACAGGCAGGATCGCACGGCGGCTCCGCCCAGATGAACGGTACAGGCGCCGCACTGCGCGATGCCGCAGCCGAACTTGGTGCCGGTCATGCCCAGCACATCGCGTAGCACCCACAAAAGCGGCATATCCGCTGGGACATCGACCTGTTGCGTTTGGCCGTTGATCGACAGGCTGAACATGATTTGCCTCGCACGGTGGGTCGGGGTCGACCAAAAGATGGATTGGCCCGAGTGATAGAACACCGGTGAAAGGCGGAAGTTCCACGGGGTCGGGGCGCAGAGGTGTCGGCTCGCAACCGCTAAGAATCTTGTCAATTCATCGTGGTTGACCCAGGAATGTCGAACGGCTGCCGGAGCGGTGGCGTCGACATCGCGGAGCATCCCATTTTGACCGCAGCAGCGAAAACTCGGTCCGGCCGGTCCGATGGCGCCGCACTCGTCGCCTACGTGCTGGCCGCCGCCATCGGGTTCGTCGTTGCGGCGATCATTTTCACGCCTTCGGTTCTACTCGGCACCGGGCATTTCTGGACCGCACCCGACTATCCCGACATGCAGCAGCATCTCTCCGCGGCGCAATATTACCTGCATGATTCCTGGCGGTTTCCGATTTTCCTGACCACGCTGATCATGCCGCCCGAAGGCGTCTCGGTCGTGTTTCTGGACGTGAATCCGCTGCTGGCGTTCTTCGCCAAGCTGCTGTTCAAGGCGACCGGCATCTATGTCAATCACTTCGGTCCCTGGATCGCGCTCTGCTATGCGCTCCAGGCCACGGCCTTCCTGTTCCTGTGCCGGTCGCTGGGCCTGCGCGGAGTCGTCCCCACAATCGTCTGTGCGATCATCGCGGTGTCCGTCCCGGAGTTTTTGTACCGCTATTTCCACCTGACGCTGCTGGGCCAGTTCCTGATCACAATGCAGCTTGGCCTTTATTTCCGGGCGGTGCGCGACGAGCGCTACCGGGCGATGAGTTGGTGGGCGCTGGGCCTGACCCTGCTGACCATCCTGATCCACCTCTATTTCTTCGCGATGGTGGCCGGGATCTATGCTGCGCTGTTGGCGCATTATGCCGCGAGTGGGCGGCAGTCGCTACGTATCGCGATCCTTCAGCTCGGGATGCTGGCGGTGGGTACGTGGTTGTTGCTGTTCTCTACCGGCTATCTGCACGGGCTCGGCGGATCGAGCGGCTTCGGCTATTTTTCGATGAATATGCTGTCGCCCTTCGTGCCGCAGGACTCCGGCGTCATTTCGGGCATGCATGACATGATCGATGGGACGGGCGGCCAGTATGAGGGCTTCAACTATCTAGGCATCGGCATTTTGGGGCTGTTCGCGCTGTCGCTGTTCCTAAACCGGCGCGATCTGTGGCCGCTGGCGCTGCGCTATCGCTATCTGCTGATCCTGCTGCTGGCCTTCACCGGCTTCGCGCTGTCGTTCAACCCGATGGTGGGCGATATTTCGCTGCTGCATCCTTTCGCACATCGGCCCGATGCGATGGCGGCCGGGCACGCTATCGCGGCCCGTCCGGCAGCGGTAGCATCCCCGGCCGGTAACGGCGCGAATATCCACGACCTGATCTTCTATCCGCTGCAGCAATTCCGCGCGTCCGGCCGGTTCTTTTGGCCCGTGGGCTATTGCATCGCCGCCTTCGGCATCGTCGGCGTGTGGCGCCGGATGCCGGGTATGGCGGGCCTTGCGATACTCGCCGCCGCCGCGCTGTTGCAGTTCAATGACGCCGGACCGCTCCGGCATGAGATGGAAGCACATATCCGCGCCGAAATGGTGCCGCCGGCCGCGCCCGATCCGTGGGTCGCCATGATCGCCGCTCATCGCGAGATCACCGTGCTGCCCAGCATGGATTGCGCCGGTTCAAAATCGCCGCTGATCCCGCTTTTCGTCTTCTACGCATCGCAGAATGTAATCCCGACCCATAGCGCCAAGCTGTCACGCGGCCCCAAGGCCGACTGCTCCGCCGAATATGCTGGTGTCGCGCAGCGTGCGTTGGGCGCCGACGAGATACTGGTGATGCTGTCCCCGCCACTGCCGGCGGAGACCATCCAGGCGATGCCGGATTCCGCCAGCCTGTGCCGCAAATTCTCGCTGGGCTATGTCTGCTCCCGCAAATGGGCGGAGCTGGAGGCGGGCGGGATCAAGTTGACCGCGCGCGATCTAAGGCCGCCGGGGCCGATGCCTTACAACCCGGCTGGGGAGTCGGCGGGGCACCGGGTGCGGGGGAAGTAGAACAGGACGGGCTGCGCCGACGGATTTGCAACGCGATAATTTCGAACCAGGCTTGAAAATGTCCGACCGGGCATGAGTTTTAGAATCGGTCTAATCCTCTTGACCGGGTATCGATCATGCCACGTTCGACCTCATGCCCAGCCGTGATCTGCGCCTCCATCTCAGTGATAGGAGGGCGGAAATGACGATGCGGACTCTGTTATTCGCTCTTGCCGCCGGCTCGATTTTCGGGGCGGCTGCAGCCAGCGCCGGCCCCACGGGACCCGCCGCGCCGGGCGTCGCGCAGCCGGCTGCGGACCCGCCGGTTTATCGGCCCGTAACCAGCGATTTGATGAATTCGGTCATACAGCCCCGTCACATCAAATTGTGGCTTGCGGGGAAGGACGAGAATTGGGCCTACGCCGATTATGAGCGACATAATATCGGCGGCGCGTTGGAGCGCATGGCTGCCGCCATTCCGACCTATAAGGGCTTGGCCTTCGCCGATCTGATCGCCGCCTATGCAACACCTCAACTGGCGGCTGTCGACGCCGCGATCAAGGTCAAGGACGAGGGCGCCTTCGTCAAGGCTTATGCAACGCTGACGGAAGGGTGCAACGGATGCCATCAGGCCGCCGCGCATGAAATGATCGTTATCAAGGTGCCTGACGGCAATCCTTTTCCCGACCAGGAATTCAACACCCCCGTTCAGTAAGGGCCGCTGCTGTCAGCTTAAGCGTCGAGCGGCCGCCCATCCCAACTCGGCCAGCGGGCGGGCCAGCAGGCCCACCTGTTCGGCGTTCGGCGCACTGGCATTGCCGCCTTTCCAGCGGGCGTAGATGCCCTGGGCGATGGCGGCGAAGCGGAAGAAGCTGAAGGCGAGGTAGAAGTCGTACTGCGGGATTTCGGGGAGGCCGGCCGCCTTGCAATAGCCGGCGATATAGTCAGCTTCGGTCGGCAGGCCCGGTGGTAGCGGGCGGCCGGCCAAGCCTGGCACGTTGGGCGTGTCGAAGGGCAGGTGCCAGACCATGCAGTTATAGGCGAGGTCGGCGAAGGGATTGCCCAAGGTCGCCAGCTCCCAATCCAGGATCGCCAGCACCACCGGCCTGTCGGGGGCGATCATCAGATTTTCCAGGCGGAAATCGCCGTGGGAGATGGTGGTGATTTCGTTCCCCGGGATCTTGTCGGGAAGCCAGGCGATCAGCCGGTCCATCTCCGGGATGTCGTGGGTCTTGCCGGCCTCGTATTGCCGGCTCCATAGCGTGATCTGCCGGCCAAGGTAGCCGGTGGGCTTGCCGAAACCTTCCAGACCCACCGCCTGCCAATCCACCTTGTGCAGCTTGGCGAGGGTATCGCTCATCGCACTGTAGATCTGAGCGCGCTCCGTCGGATCGACCTCGGGGACGGCAGGGTCGCGGAAAATGCGGCCTTCCAAGAAATCCATGATGTAGAAGGGTGTGCCGATGACCGCGCTGTCGTCGCACAGCAGCGGCACATTCGCGACGGGGACTCCCGAGCCCTTCAACGCGCTCATCACGCGATATTCGCGCTCGATCATATGCGCGCCGTGCAGCAGTTCGCCGCTCGGTTTCTTGCGCAGCACATATCGGCGACCGCCGGTGGTCAGCAGATAAGTCGGGTTCGACTGCCCGCCGCGGAATTGGCGGACCTGGAGCGGCGGGACGAAGCCAGGCAGATGCTCGGCGAGATAGGCGGACAGCGTCTCTATGTCGAGTTCGTGACCGGTGCGGATTTCGGTGGTTTCGCTGTCGCTCACAAGGCAAACTTTCGGCGATCGTGCGAGGCTGTCAATTTCAGTTCCCCAGCCCCAACTGTTGAGTTGTCGGACAGGAACTGCGATTGTCCGGCCCGATTTATGACCGCCGTATCGTGAGAAGCGCAATAGACATGACCGATCAATCGCTGCCGCTCAAATCTTTATTCGATCTTTCCGGCCAGGTCGCCGTTGTTACCGGCGGTTCGCGCGGCCTTGGCCTGCAAATCGCCGAGGCGCTGGGCGAGTATGGCGCAACGGTGATCCTGACGGCGCGTAAGCAGAACGAGCTGGACGAGGCGGTGCAGCATCTGACCGCGCTCGGCGCGAAGGCCGATGCGTTCGCCGGCGATTTCGGCAAGGCCGAGAGTATCACCGCCTTCGCCGACTGGCTGGCCGGTAAATATGACCGTGCCGACATTCTGGTGAACAATGCCGGCACCAGCTGGGGCTCCCCGGCCGAGGACCACCCGATCGAGGGCTGGAACAAGGTGATGGCGATCAACCTGACTGGGCCGTTCCTGCTGACCCAGGCAGTCGCCAAGCGCTGGATGATCCCAGCCGGCCGCGGCCGGGTCATCAATGTCGCCTCGGTCGAGGGGCTGCAGGGCCATCACGTGTCGATGGGCGGCATGCTGGCTTACAGCACCAGCAAGGGCGGGCTGGTGAATTTCACCCGTGCGCTGGCCGCCGAATGGGGCCGCTACGGCATCACCGTTAATGCGCTGGCGCCGGGCTATTTCCCCTCGAAACTGACCGAATATATCCTGCAGAAGATCGAAGGCTTCGTCGTCGAGAACACGCCGATGGGCAAATTGGGTGGCGCCAACGACCTGAAAGGCGCGGCCCTTTTGTTCGCCTCCGCGGCGGGCGGCCATATCAGCGGGCAGATCCTGGCGATCGACGGCGGCGCGACGGTTATTTGATGGGGTCCGCCTTCCTCGATCCCCGCGATGTTCAATTCTGGCTCTATGACTGGCTCGGCGTCGATGCGCTGACCGGACATCCGGTCTATGCGGATCATTCGCGCGAGACGTTCGACGCGATCCTCGAACTCAGCGCCCGGCTAGCCTCCGACAAGTTCGCCACCCACTATAAAAAGGCAGACCGGGTCGAGCCGGCCTTGCAAGACGGCATCGTCACCGTCATTCCCGAGATCAAGCAGGCGCTGGCGGATTATGCCGAGGCCGGGCTGTTTGCCGCCTCGTTCGATCCGGAGCATGGCGGCCTCGGCCTGCCGCATGTGATCGATACCGCTTCGATGGCGCATTTCATGGCGGCCAATATCGCCACCGCCGCCTATCCGATGCTGACGGCGGCCAATGCCCGCGTGCTGGTGAAGTTCGGCACGGCGGCTCAGATCGAGACCTTCGCCCTTCCGGAGATCGCGGGCACGACGCTCGGCACCATGTGCCTGTCAGAGCCGCAGGCCGGATCGTCTCTGGCCGATGTGATGACCCGCGCGATGCCGGACAGTGGCGATGCCCATTTTGACGATGAATTGGGGCCGCGTTATCGCGTGACGGGCAACAAGATGTGGATCTCCGGCGGTGACCACGACATCACCGGCAACATCATCCATCTGGTGCTGGCCAAGATCCCCGGCGATGACGGCAAGCTGCCGCCCGGTACCGGCGGCATCACCTTGTTCATCGTGCCCAAAATGCTAGCCGACGGGACCCGGAACGATATCAGCGTCGCCGGGCTGAACCATAAGATGGGCTATCGCGGCACCACCAACTGCCTGTTGAATTTTGGCGAGGGGGGAGGCGCGATCGGCTATCGGCTCGGCGCACCGGGCCAGGGCCTCGCCATTATGTTCCATATGATGAACGAGGCGCGGATCTTTGTCGGGCTCGGCGCGGCGGCGCTCGCCATACGCGGTTACCGCCAATCGTTGGACTATGCGCGGGAGCGGCTGCAGGGCCGTCCGGCTGCCGCGAAGGACCCGGCATCCCCGCAGCGGCCGATCATCGAGCATGCCGACGTGAAGCGCATGCTGCTGGCCCAGAAGGCCTATGCTGAAGGGGCGGTGTCGCTGATCCTCTATTCCGCTCATCTGATGGACCGCGAACGGGTGGCGGGCGACGAGATCGAGCGGGCGCGGATCGCCAGCCTGCTGGGATTGCTGACCCCGGTCGCTAAAAGCTGGCCGTCGGAATTCGGCCTCGCTGCCAACGATTTCGCCATCCAGATCCACGGCGGCTACGGCTATACGCGCGATTTCGATGTCGAGCAGATCTATCGCGACAATCGCATCAATCCAATCCATGAGGGCACCCACGGCATCCAAGGGATCGACCTGCTGGGCCGCAAGATATTGCGCGATAAGGGCGCGTCCCTGGCCGGGCTGGGGCCGGAAATCGCCGAGACGGTGTCCAAGGCCTCGGCGATCGAGGATCTGCGCGGGCTCGCCACAAGGCTGAACCTGGCCTGGGCCCAGGTGAACGCGGTGGTCGAAACGCTGATTACGCTGAACGATCCCGGGCGGGCGCTCGACAATGCCTCCGGCTTCTTGTCGGCCTTCGGCCATGTGGTGGTGGCGTGGCTCTGGCTGGACCAGGCGACGACGATCCATGGCGACGCCGAAATCAACCGGGCGTTCCGCGAGGGGAAGCTGCGCGCCTGCCGCTATTTTATTGAGGTCGAGCTGCCGAAGATCGAGCCGCAGCTTGGCATCGTGGCGGCGCTGAACGATGTCGCGGCGACAATGCCGGAGGAGGCATTTTGAACGTCGCACGCGATTGAAATAATGCGGTCTGCTTGATTCCGCGTAGCAATAAGCGTTTGTGATTTTATCGAAGTTTGGGAGACAATCATGCGTGAAGTTTTTATCGTCTCGGGCGTGCGTACCGCGATCGGTACGTTTGGCGGGGCGCTCAAGGATGTGGCGCCGAGCGATCTGGCGACCCGCGTTACGGCCGAGGCGGTCGCCCGCAGCGGCGTCGATGCGGCCGAGATCGGCCATGTCGTGTTCGGTCAGGTGATCCAGACCGAGCCCAAGGACATGTATATCTCGCGGGTGGCGGCGGTGAATGCCGGCATTCCAATCGAGACCCCGGCGCTGACAGTCAACCGCCTGTGCGGTTCGGGCGTGCAGGCGATCATCTCGGCGGCGCAGTCGATCATGCTTGGCGATTGCGAGATAGCGCTGGGCGGCGGTGCGGAAAGCATGACCCGCGCGCCCTATAACTCCCCGTCCATGCGCTGGGGCGCGCGGCTGGGCGAAACCGCGATGGTCGATATGCTGCTCGGCACGCTGAACGACCCTTTCAACCGCATCCATATGGGCATAACCGCCGAGAACATCGCTGAGCGTTATGGCATCAGCCGTGAAGACCAGGATGCGCTGGCGCTGGAGAGTAACAAGCGCGCCTCGGCGGCGATCCGCGCCGGCTATTTCAAGGACCAGATTGTCGGTGTCGAAATAAAAAGCCGCAAAGGCGTTGTCACCTTCGCCGAGGACGAGCATGTCCGTCACGACGCGAAGCTCGAGGACATGCAGACCCTGCGTCCAGCCTTCAAAAAAGAGGGTGGCACGGTCACTGCCGGCAATGCCTCGGGGATCAATGACGGTGCGGCAGCGGTGGTGATTGCCAGCGGCGAGGCGGTGAAGAAATTCGGGCTGAAGCCGATGGCGCGCCTTGTCGGCTATGCCCATGCCGGCGTCGACCCGGCCTTCATGGGCATCGGCCCAATCCCGGCGACCCGCGCCGCGCTGGCCCGCGCCGCGCTCAAGGTCAGCGACATGGATGTGATTGAATCCAACGAAGCCTTTGCCGCTCAGGCCTGCGCCGTGTCGCGCGAGCTGGGCTTCGACCCGACAAAGGTCAACCCGAACGGCAGCGGCATTTCGCTGGGCCATCCCGTCGGCGCGACGGGTGCGATCAACACGGTGAAGGCCGTATACGAGCTGCAGCGCACCGGCGCCCGCTATGCGCTGATCACGATGTGCATCGGCGGCGGACAGGGCATCGCGGCGATCTGGGAACGGGCGTGATTCGTGGCGGCGCGCGCGCAAGCCTAGCTGTGCCGCTCGCCGCCCGAAGGATATAGCGGTTGTTCGTGTGAGGTATTCCAGCCGCAAGTTAACGGGCGTAGAAGTCCCAGCCAAAGCCAAGCCCTAATCGGCAGCGGTGGGTGAGGGGCACATTGCCGGGTCAGACGACTTCAACAGAGTGGAGGTTGGCATGGCTCTCGATGACGCTAAGCTGAATGACTTTGTCGGTAAAATGGTCGGCGACATGGGGGCTGCGATGGGCGCGGCCCTAATGGTCGTCGGAGACAAGCTCGGACTCTACAAGCAGCTCGCTACCGGCAAATTGAACTCCGAGGAACTGGCGCGGCGGACCGGCACTACCGAGCGCTATGTACGCGAATGGCTGGCGGCCCAGGCGGCGGCCGGATATGTCGATTTCGACCCGGTCGAGGGGCGCTTTTCACTTTCGCCCGAACAGGCGATGGTCTTCGCCAACGAGTCCAGCCCTGTCTTCATGCCGGGATTCGCAGACATGATCCAATCGCTTTGGCGCGACGAGCCAAAGATCACAGAAGCCTTCAGAACAGGAAAAGGCGTCGGCTGGCATGAACATGATAGCTGCCTTTTCCGCGGCACGGAGCGTTTCTTCCGCCCCGGCTATGCCGCGAATCTGGTTGAGTCCTGGCTACCCGCGCTCGACGGCATGGTCGAAAAGCTTCGGAGCGGCGCACGCGTAGCGGATGTCGGCTGCGGCCACGGCGCGTCGACCGTGATCATGGCGAAAGCCTTTCCGAATTCCGAATTCGTCGGCTTCGACTATCATGCGCCGTCGGTCGAACATGCATCCAGGGCGGCCAAGGACGAGGGTCTGCACGACAATGTCCGGTTCGTGGTTGCGGCGGCAAAGGATTTTCCCGGCCACGATTACGACCTCGTCGCCTTCTTCGATTGCCTGCACGATATGGGCGACCCGGTCGGCGCCGCGTTGCATGTACGCCAGTCGCTGAGACCGGACGGCAGTTGGATGGTGGTCGAGCCTTTTGCGAACGACAGCCTCGCCGACAATCTCAATCCTGTGGGCAGGATTTTCTACGCGGCGTCGACGATGGTCTGCACCCCGGCATCGCTCAGCCAGGAAGTGGGACTGGGGCTCGGCGCACAGGCGGGCGAGGCTCGGCTACGGGATGTTATCATGCAGGGTGGTTTTACTCGTTTCCGCCGCGCGACGGAGACTCCGTTCAATCTGGTGCTCGAGGCGCGGCCCTGAAATCCGATAGCAGCCGGTCCTCAAGTTTCACTGCTGGCGCATGTGCGTGCTGATAGTAATGATGTGGTTCGGGTGAACAGGGCGCGGCCGTTTCCGCCGTCACGGGGCGCTGTCTTCCACCGGGCGGCAGCGGGGCCGCATCGTTCGGGCCAAGCGCCTGGCTCGGGACATTCCCGGCGCTTGCCGGGCCGGCCCCGCTGGGACGATAGCGAGCGGGTGGCGGTTATAAGAGCTTCGGAAACGTTGACTCCTGACATCAAATTCTTAATCATATATATGATAGAGCTCTATTGGAGCGCTCACAGACAGGTAGGCACGGGGAATGGATTCTCTCAATCGTAATTCGCGGCAATATCGGCTGATCAATTCCGACGGGCATGTGACCGAGCCTGCCGACCTTTGGACCTCGCGCGTTTCGTCCCCCTATAAAGACCGGGCGCCGAAGATGCAGAGTTTCCCAGAGGGCGACGCATGGATCATCGAAGGCGTCAAGGATCCGGTCAATTTCGGCTGGAACAACTGCGCCGGCCTTCCGCCCGAGGAAATGAAGGGCTGGATGAAATTCTCCGACATTCGCGAAGGGGGCTGGAAACCCAAGGTGCGCATGGAGGAAATGGACCGCGATAATGTCGACGCCGAGGTCCTGTTTCCGACGCCGCGCCTGTCCCAGGCCATCTTCGCCAACCAGGACGAGCCGTTCCATCTGGAAATGGTCAGGGCCTATAATGACTGGCTATCGGAATATGTCGCGACGGCGCCGGACCGTTTCTGCGGGGCGGCGATGATGCCGACGCGCGGTGGCGTAAAGGCCGTCGTGGCCGAAATGGACCGTGTCCTCAGCAATCCCGGCATGCGCACGATCGTCATCGGCTGCTGGCCGAACGGTACTCTGGCGATCTCCGAAGAAGACGACGCGGTGTGGGCCGCCCTGGTCGAGCGCGAGATGCCGCTCACCATCCATGTCGCCATGTCGCTCAACATGCCGGGCGCGCATAAGGCGAAGCTGCCCGGCTATGGCCGCTTCTTCGATGCGCCGAACCGGATGATCGAGATGATCTTCTCCGGCGTGTTCGACCGCTTCCCGACACTCGACGTTTTCTTCGCCGAGGTCGATTTCGGTTGGGTGCCTTATGTGAAGGAGCAGATCGACAACAACTATAACCGGCTGGAGCCGGTGACCAAGTTCGGCCTGCTGCAGTCGCCGCGTGACTATATCGACCGCCATTTCCATTATGGCTACATGACCGACACGTTCGGCCTGCAGAACCGCAATCATGTCGGTGCCGAGCGGATTCTCTGGTCCAGCGACTATCCGCATATCAGCGCGGACTGGCCCTATTCCTGGCGGACCATCCAGTCCTCGATGTCCGGCGTCTCACCCGACGAACGCAACCTGATCCTGCACAAGAACGCCGAGCGGCTCTTCAAATTCGGGTGATTTCATAAATCCCTCTCGCGCGAAAGCGGGAGAGGGTGGGGCCCAGCCCAAGGGCTGGGTGGGTGTGCAGGGGTTTTACCGCATAAATCCCCTCACCTTCCCGCTTCGCGGGCCCTTCCTCCCCCGCAAGCGGGAGGAGGCTAAGCAGCTAGTGCGAGGATTCCTCATGATCGATTGGCAGGCGCTTTACGCCAGCCGGGTCTCGCGCATCCAGTCCTCGGATGTGCGCGAGCAGGCGCGACTGATGGGGCAAGGGGATGTCATATCGTTCGGCGGCGGCATTCCCGACCCTGCGGTCTTTCCCCATGCCGAAGTCGCCGAGGCGGCTCAGCGCATATTGGCTGATCGGGCGACCGCCGGGATCGCCCTGCAATATTCGGAAAGCGGCGGTTATCGGCCGCTTCGCCTCTGGCTCGCCGGTTACATGGTCATGCTGGGGGTGCCTTGCGGGCCCGACAATATCCTGATCACCAGCGGCTCGCAGCAGGGGTTGGACCTGATTGGCAGGCTGCTACTGTCGCCTGGCGACAGGGCGCTGGTCGAGGCGCCGACCTATATCGGTGCATTGCGAGCCTTCGACGCCTGCGAAGCGAGCTACGGCCCGATTGCGGAGCTGGGCGATCCGGCCGCGCCGCCGGCCAAGTTTGGCTATCTCATGCCGGATTTCCAGAATCCAATGGGTACCTGCCTGACCCGGGAGGAACGGCTGACAGTGCTGGACCACGCCGCCGTGCGCGGCCTGCCGCTGGTCGAGGACAGCGCCTATGAAAAACTGCGCTATGAGGGCAAGCCGGTGCCATCGCTGCTCGCGCTCGACGCCGAACGGTCTGGCGGGATCGATAATTCGCGCGTGCTCTATACCAGCACCTTCTCGAAGGTGATCGTCCCATCCCTGCGCGTCGGCTGGGTGGTCGGGGCAGCCCCCGTCATCCATAAGCTGATGCTGCTCAAGCAGGCCTGCGACCTGCATACCAGCACCTTCAACCAGATGCTGATGTTCGACCTCGCGAGCCGTATTTTAGAGACGCGAATCGGCGTCGTGAACGATCTCTATCATCGCCGCCGCGACGCGGTGCTGACCGCGCTCGCAGCCCATATGCCGGACGGCGTGACTTGGACCCGGCCGCAGGGCGGCATGTATATCTGGGTCGAGCTTCCGAAGGGCATCGACGGCACCGAACTCGCGCACCGCGCACTCGTCGAGGAAAAGGTCGCCGTGGTTTCGGGCAAGTCCTTCTATCCGAAAGACCCAGAGCCGAACACGATCCGGCTGGCTTTCCCCCAGACCGGGGAAGACCGGGCCGAGGAGGGGATACGGCGGCTGGCCGGCCTGCTGCGGCGGATGATCGGCAACTAACCCGATCTTTCTTGCGGCCCGAATACCCGATCCGGATGATAGCGCAGGATCCTCAGCGCTTCGTCCGCTGAACGCCGGCCGGCCCTTTGACCGACGACGAGCTGCGGTCGATCGCGATACCGACGCTATAGCTGCCCGGCGAACACAGCGCCTTGAACTATGCCGCCGAGGCGCGCGAGCGAGTGATGCATCTGATGCCGTGCGTTGACGCCGAAGTCGTGCTCAGCACCGGTTACAAAGCGAGTATGGAGTGGCCCGTCTATGTCGATGGGCGGATGCTCGCCTTATCGCCGCATCACAGCATTTTCGCCGTCGCGTCGAACGCCGTTGACAGGCTGATGATCCTACCATAATTAACTGATAAGTTATTTAACCTAGCGGTTCATCACGTGGGTCCGGACCATATCAGCACCACCTTCTCCGCTT